>JAQURP010000017.1 GCA_028715545.1 Methanocellales archaeon
TTTTTTGGTCCTATACCAGGTATTTTAACAAGTTCCAAGAATAAGCCCCTAAATCCATTTTTTTAAGTGCATGTTTGATTTATGAAAAGATAAGACTTGCTGTTTTTGTGAAAAAATTCATTTGATTTGAATAAATAACTATGACATTCATATCTCCAAGGGTTTTTGTGTCGATCTTATTTAATTAACATAAATTTAATTCATATTGAGTCAATCCAGTTAAAACTCAGCATATTTATCTCAAAAATCCCAATAAGCTACAGAAACGTCCCGAAGAATTAACAGAATAGGGAAAATTTACTTGTCCGTCTACTGATTTAGATATGTCAAAACTTTTAAAATATTCCATATCTATAGGAAATCTTTATTTTAATAAATACTCTAAGAATGGCGATATTTTGGCATAAATTTTCATCTTGCCCTAGACACCTTCTTCCGATCATCTGTATGCTCCGGTGGGGATTTGAACCCCAGTCGCAGGAGTGAGAGTCCTGCATGAATGGCCTTCAGTTCTAGCTGAATTTGGCCGGACTACACTACCGGAGCGTTAACTTTCAAGTAGAACTAACACCTATATATATCTTAAGCTATAACTTCCATTCATAGGGGTTGGGTGCCTTTTGCAGAAACTGGTCGATCTAGGTGTATTACCAATACGCAGTAGGAGTTCTAAAGGATATACCCCTCATCTGTTGATCTCATTCAGGTCAGAAAAGCTACATGTATTTGGAATCGATACCACGCCTCACGAAGATTCCCATGCCCTTTTGATAACCCATGCGCATTCGGATCATAACGGTGGCTCTGCGATGCTCTCACAAAAGTCTGTAGCATCTGAAAAAACCGCGAAAGCGCTTGAGATCCTGTACGGAAAAAGATTTGTTGGGACGACCTTTAAAGTTGGAGATTGTGTGGACATGGATGGTGTTAAGATTCGAACGTATCCGACAGGACACACCATAGGTGCCACAGCCTTTTCTTGGGAAAATGAAGTCGGGACTACCATCCTAGCAACCGGAGACGTCAAGGATGCATCTCATCTTCCAAGATGCGATGTTCTCGTTACGGAAGCGACCTATGGCGACCCCTATGATCCACAATGCAGTTTTACAGACGATATAGGTGCCTTCAAGGATGCCATTAGAGAGAACGTTGCATTCGGTGCCTATTCATTTGGTAAGGCCCAAAGGGCTGTCAAACTACTTCGTAGCCTAGGGTATAAGGAAGAAATCGGCATGGACAGTAAATCCCTGGAATTGACTAGGGAATTGATGGAACCTATGGGACCGCTGGTAGATCTGGGAGAAAATGGCAAAATGAGCATCGTTCCACCACGGGATTTGCATCGCTTACCGGATCATCTGGATAAATTTGTATTAACTGGACGAAGTTGTTCGCATCAGCGAATCAAGATAAGCGATCACCTCGATTTCAATGGCTTGATAAAGATGGTGCGCGATTGTAAACCAGAGGTTACGATCCTCTATCATCCTCTTGGAAGCAGACCGTCAAAACTCGCTCAATACCTTAATGAGACTGGATTTACAGCAACTCCCCTCGATGCAATCACTAATGTGATGATTCACTAGCAATTTTATCTGCTTTTGCTGCTGTATGATAAGCTTTTGCTGTATTATAAAAAACATCCCAGTCTAAAGCAGTGGAAATACACCCATCCGTGTCCAATTGAATGCCAACAGCTGGTACACCAAATCTATGACATAAGTCCTGTCCATCTTTCACTTCTGAAATGCAACCGACACCCAAGATTGCCTCTGGTTTATATTTTAACATCATTCGCTTGATGAAACTTGATCCAGGGACGACGAAAACCATGTAACCTATGGACTCTAATTTTTTTTTCGCCCCCCCGATGTTACACCGACCGCAGTTAATGCATTGGATGCCCTCGGGTGAGAGCTTCGCCGGGCAATCCACTGAGCGAAGACACTGGGGTAGGAATATCGCCTTCTTTTCAAAGGGAAGGCTCTCAAACCTTTTCAACGAGACCTTGTTTCTCAACCGAATGACGACATTATCCACTATCGAGTCATCCACCTTGAACAATCGGAAGAGTGCCTTGATCGACCCCTCCAAAACCAATATGCCAGATAGCACCACATTTGGGAACGGAAAAGTACCGGTCCTGAATGAATATATCACAAATATCGCGATGAATACGGTCGTGACTACAGTTATTAAGAAGAAATAGACTATGATTCGTCCGATCACCAAGTAAAACGAATCGAACATGCATATCGTTATAAGCAAACATAACTTAAAATACCACTGCTTGGATAGGTCTTTGCACGAACAGGAGGGAGGTTAATATCTAAAATAAATACGATCATTACAAAAAAAGAGCTAGCACCAACTATCAAATTATTTGAGGTCTTCGCTCCACTGGTTGCCAAGAAAGCTAAGCCAGGACAATTTATAATCTTGCGAATAGACGAAAAAGGAGAGAGGATACCATTAACCATTGCTGATTTTGATGCTCAAAAAGGGACAATCACCATCATATTTCAAGAAGTTGGAAAGACCACCAAACTATTAGGACTTCTAAACGAGGGCGACTGCATCTCGGATTTTATGGGTCCATTGGGGAATCCCACAAAGATCGAAAAATACGGAAGAGTTGTCTGTGTCGGTGGTGGGGTTGGCGTGGCTTCCATCCCTCTTAAGGCCAAGGCCTTAGGAGAAGCTGGAAATGAGATCATCTCCATCATCGGAGCCAGAACCAAAGAATTGTTAATATTAGAGGAAGAATTGCAGAAAATAAGCGATGAACTTTACATAACGACGGATGACGGCTCCAAAGGACATCATGGTTTCGTTACAGATATTCTGAAAAAGCTGATCGATGAGCGAAAAAATATCGATCTGGTGGTAACCGTCGGACCGGTCATAATGATGAAGGCAGTAGCCAATGTTACGAGACCACACAACATAAGGACTATAGCGAGTCTAAATCCGATTATGGTGGACGGAACGGGAATGTGTGGCTCTTGTAGAGTAAGGGTGGATGGCAGGACTCAGTTTACCTGTGTGGATGGGCCGGAATTTGACGCCCATAGGGTTGACTTCGATCATTTGATGACCAGACTGCAAAGATATCTGACAGAAGAAAAGTTGTCCTTGGATGGGGCTGGGCTAGGTTGAGTAAATATGACGCTTAGAATACCGATGTTGGAGCAAGACCCTGAAAAGAGAATTCAAAATTTTGGGGAAGTGGCCCTGGGTTACAGCGCCGATAAAGCTGTTTCTGAAGCCAAAAGATGCTTGCAGTGCTCTGAGCCGGGCTGCATAAAAGGATGCCCTGTGGGGGTTGATATACCTGATTTTATCGAATGCATCAAAGGGGGCAATTTTGACGAGGCTATTAGGATAGTGAGAAAGAAAAACCACCTGCCAGCGATTTGTGGACGCGTTTGCCCTCACGAAAATCAATGTGAGAAATTCTGCTTGTTAGGCAAGAAAGGAGAACCAGTGGCCATCGGTAAACTTGAAAGGTTCGTTGCTGATTACGAGCGTCAAAAGGGATTTAAAATCTCAAGTAAGCCCAAGTCTACAGGCAAAAAAGTGGCAGTGGTAGGCTCCGGTCCAGCAGGAATAACCGTTTCTGCGGATCTAGCAAAGCTTGGGCACGGTGTAACTCTCTTTGAAGCTCTTCATGCTCCTGGCGGAGTGCTCGTTTACGGGATACCCGGGTTCAGGTTGCCGAAGGAAATAGTGAGAGCAGAGATCGATTACATAAAAAAATTTGGAGTTTCCATTAAAACTGGTGTCGTTATAGGGAAAACCATTAGCTTAGATGAGCTTCTGGAAGAATTCGATGCTGTGTTCATAGGAACTGGTGCTGGCTTACCACGCTGGATGGACATACCTGGTGAGGACCTATGTGGGGTTTACTCTGCAAACGAGTTTTTGACGAGAATTAATCTAATGGGCGCTTATTTGTTTCCAGAGTATGACACGCCCATCAGAGAAGGCAAAAAAGTGGCAGTGGTTGGAGGGGGCAATGTAGCTATGGACTCTGCCAGAGTAGCTCTAAGACTGGGGGCTGATGAAGTGTGCATACTGTACAGAAGAACAGAAAAGGAAATGACTGCCAGGCAGGAGGAAATAGAGCACTCCAAGGAAGAGGGAATCAAATTCAAGTTTCTCACCCTCCCGACGAAAATCTTGGGCGATGAGAAGGGTTGGGTGAAAAAAATTGAATGCGTTCTGATGGAGCTGGGAGAGCCAGACAAATCCGGTCGAAGAAAGCCTATCGTAATAAAAAATTCTGAATTTACAATTGACGTCGATACCGTGATAATAGCCATCGGACAAAGCCCCAATCCACTGATATCGAGAACGACAGAGGGACTACAAGTTACTGAGAAGGGCACCTTGGTGGTCGATGGGAATGGCATGACGTCCAAAGGGGGGGTATTTGCCGGTGGTGATATTGTTTCTGGTGCTGCCACTGTGATAGAATCCATGGGGGCAGGAAAGCTAGCTGCCAGGGCGATTCATGAGTACATATCAAAAAAATAGCATGAACATCTTTCCTAAAAATATTAAGGATCAAGACATTTTTCAGTATCTATATCTATAGTCGTAGAATCTGTATACGTCTTCCCGTCCAACGCCATTTTTCTTGTTCTTGAAATAATAGCCAAAAACAAGTCCTGCGATCAACCCCCCTAAATGTGCCTGCCATGAAATAGAGGGCATTAGAGACAGTACTAAGAAACCGCCAATCACCGCAATCCAAAGTGGGATTGGGATGGGGAAGGGGATAATGAATACCTTCAGGTTAGGTCTTAACACGGATAGCGTACCTCCGAGCGCGAATATTGCACCAGAGGCGCCAACTGCGATCGAGTTCGGGTCTGCCAAAAAAACAACGAGAATATTACCGAGTATGCCGCCAACGAAATATAGTTTTAGCAAATCTTTTCCACCGATTAGACCTTGGAGATAATTGCCGAAGAAAAACAGTGTAAACATGTTGGCAAATAAGTGCCAAAGGCCACCATGTAGGAACATGGAGGTAACCAATGTCCATGGCCTTTCAAGAGCTAAAGAAGGCTGAAGACCAAGGTTGTTGATTATCAAATCTGGATTTATCAATGTGATAATGAACATCAATACATTGGCTAGTATCAACGTTTCTATCACACTCGTATCATAGCCAAGAACTCTCACTAATCATCCCTCTTTAACTTCCTGCTGGATAGGATATATTATAAACCAGTTCGCGCCCATCTGATATAACCTAATCAGATCTCTTATAGTTAAATTATTTGACCACTTTCATTTCATGTTTTTTTATCCTATAATTAAACTCTGGCAAACATTATTGTTGTGGGTCCGCCTTGTTTTTCCCAGCATTTTGGACAATTCGTGACCCAGGAGTAAATCCTGACTGGTTTCTTTCGCTCCTTATTTTCAACAAAATCTATGAGTTCGATTATCTCTTTTTTCAAACCCTTGAATGGACCGTGATAATATTTTGAATAAATAGTTGTAGGGTCCCACACTTCAACATCAGGATCATTTTCTGGAATCTCTTCTATGGAAATCAACATGTTTGCAGAAAAGAATCCAGTTTCATCATCGAGCATCATGTAGGGTGGTTTGACCATATATCCCTTTTCTTCGATTCTATCCATGCCCTTTTTAATTGCTTTCCCAATGCCAATCGGCATGTGAAAAAACAAGAAATGCTTTGTTCTATAGAAGGCTCTTTGATCCCAATCATGTTTCTTAAGGTCCCAATCCTTTTTGTCTAATATCGGACATTCACAATCGTTTTCCATTTTTAGACCACCTTTTGTCGTTTACACTATCTTTTACTGATGTTTTTTTATTTTGATTTTCTTTTGGTTTTTGTTAGTTATTTATTTATTTGGATTTCAACATTTCACAATTTCCCTCAAATCCCTACGCTATTATCCTGAAATAAACATTATTTTAATCGAATAGACAATCTATATGCCTTCTTTAATCAATAAAAACTTGAAAGTTCTCTTTCTATCGCTTTTCTGTCCCAACTTTTTTAGAAAAAAGACCCATTGATTTTTTTATTCATAATCCTGCTGAAGAAGATCTCTTCCATCCTTGCTGAAATTTCAAATACTTCACTTTTTTCAAGCTTAATGTTTTCCCACCATTCGAGGTTAGAGGCTATTTTTTGATGTATATGTTCACTAAATCTGGACTCCTCCTCGCTTAAATTTGAATTAACATATTCTGATCCGTAAAATCTCAAAAACACTCTATTAGTTAAAATTGGTAAGTACCTCCAGTGATCCATTACAAAGTGCAAATTATTGAGTGAAGCCCCAATCTTTTCCATATCCTTTTCTGTAATTGGAATATAACTACAGTTTATAAAGTTCATTCTAATGTTTTCAAATTGTGTTGCTTCATTTTTTTGTTGGGGAGTTAATTCTCCATTAAGTCTCCAAGGGTCGCACATGGGGCGCGTTATGACAGGCGTTTTTCCATGATCCCTCTCTATTTGAGAAGTACATATCGCGCTAAATGGAAAAGCCTTACATTGCGTGGGTCTATAGCTTTTACCAAAAATTTCGCATTTCTTCTCCTTCGGATCAAAAAATATACAGGCGAAAACCGGAACCTTAAACCCGTCATCAGTCTCGTAGAGCATTACTATATGCCGAAATCTAAATATTGATATCCAGGCTTTCTGGCGTTGAAAGAGCCCACTAGTGTGTTTAAGACCCATTTCTTCCAAAAATGCATTTAGATGAGTTTTTGAACTTGGCGGCACAAATATACGATAAGGTGCTAAGGCGTGTGAAAGACCGGCTTTTAGTAATTCCTGAATTTCTTGTGTAGAAACAACCAATCCCGATCTTACAACATCTTTCGTAATTACGCCAATATTTACGCATCTCATTAATTCGTTATTTAGGATTTCTCTTGTTTTAGTATCCCTTATATGATTTACTACAATTCCATTAAGCGGGGAGAAGCAGCAATATCCGCATCCAGAACAATCTAAATCCATTATTTTATCCTCACTAGATATCTAATATATTCATAATATAAGTATAGGTGTGAGAAAATGCCCAGAGAACAAAAATTAGAGAAAAAAGAAGGCTTTAAAAGAAATAGAATTGTGTTCTTCAACTTGTTTTACCTGTGCTTCGGTAATTATGATTTTTAGTGTTTTGTCGTTTATCATAATAAATTTATCTGAAGGCAATGAACTTAAATGGGTTATTGATAACTCCAACGTATCAAGTATTGGAAATATTATTTACTTTTTTATTCAAATATATTATTCAACTAACTTTGGGGACATTGCGCCTCTAGGATATTCAAGAATTTTGGTTTGTATGGAGATGATATCTAGTGTAATAATTCATGTAATACTCTTAGGAAGAGCTATAGGACTGCTAACTTTAAAACTAATGACAAACAGGTAAAAATAATTTCAAGGTTTTTAATAGGGTTTTTTAATATTCAATTCAATTAGTTGTTGAATTTTGTTAAATTTTTAAGTTTATTTTCAAAGTAGATGAAACTTAAAAAAATCCCATAAATTAAACCTAAATAATGCATAACAACATCAATCCCGCCTCCATTTTGAATAATATTGACAGGAAATAAAAGCAAAGGTGAAACCATGAAAAATAAAGGCATTGATGCTGTTAAAAAATAGAAAAAAATATTATTTTCTGCTTCTGCCAGAATTCCTTTGAGGAGTGGCTTAAAATTGCTTCTGTAACGGTAACTATAAACTATAATAAAAGCTAAAATAAGGGTTAACAAGGGAATATTTCTATGAGATGGATAATAAATTATGACTAATAATAAACAACCATAACCAATACACATATTTAAAAAATTCGTATTTATTAGATTTTGTTTGTATTTTTTTGAGAAATAATATATCCAAAAAGTGGGGAAGAATCCTAACATTGCTGAAATCAAACCAGAACTTCCCAGTGATGTTTTTATCGTAGGTACAAATATGGGATAAAGGAAAAACTCAATAATAGAACTTATTATTGGCAGAGAAATTAAAGTCAAGGCGAACAATAAAAGCAAATCCTTTTTATTCCCCGTTCTGTTTGAAAAGAGCCAAAGCATAAGCCCAAAAATCAAATATCCTTGAAGATTATTCCATAAATGACTCCAATCTTTATGAATAAAAGCATGAGTGATAAACTGCCACCAAGAAGGCTCATAAACTTTGAAAGATAGACTCTCCCTGATTGCTTGTGGCAAGAGCATTAATACTGTGATAAAAGCGGGAAAAATTAAGAATATTAAAACTTCTTTGAGAGTGATTCCATTAATCAAATCAATAAAATCTTTTTTGAGACTCTTCAAAGTAAATTTCTTTAAGAACTCTTTATTTAGCTTAATCATGTTAGCCAAGAATCATTTTCTCAAGTTCCTATTTAAGCTATTCTTCCACCATTTTGTTTAATTTTGTTAAATTTAGTTTTGATAAAAAACCTAACCCCATATTAACATCTATTTTAATAGGCATGTAAACTAGAAAACTATCGATAATGCATGCCATCTACAAAGATGATCGAAATTTACAACAAACTTCTGGAGAAGTTGGGCGCACAGCAATGGTGGCCTGCAGAAACCCCTTTTGAAGTGGTGGTTGGTGCCATACTAACCCAGCGAACGAAGTGGGAGAATGTGGAAATGGCTATTCATAATCTGAAGGAACACAATCTGCTGGATCCTGATGCCCTCGCCAAGGTCGATAGGGAAAAACTGGAGTCACTGGTTAAATGTACCGGGTTCTACAGGCAAAAGGCAGAGAGACTCCAAATTGCTTCAGGGTATTTTGCTGAAAACCTTTTGATGTCTGAGATACCTCTTGATCATCTCAGGAACGAGCTGCTCTCAATAAAGGGCATCGGAAATGAGACGGCAGATAGCATCCTTCTCTATGCATTGAATAGGCCGAAATTCGTCATTGATGCATACACTGTTCGCATTTGTAATTGTTTGGGTATGCACGGGGGATATGATCTGTTGCAGGAAAGGTTCGAAAACGAATTACCTCAAAACATAGCTCTATTCAAAGAGTTCCACGCTCTTATTGTCAACTATGGGAAAGAATTTTGTAATAAGCATAAATGTGATGAATGCGTACTTCTACCATAGTATCAAAAGACTGATGTTTAATCTAATCTAAACTGAAAAGATGAATAAAGAAAGGTGACTGGTGGGTGAGAGAATATGGTGAGCAAAAATCAGTTCGTTAAGGACCTAAGAATGGGGGACAACGTGGATAGCCTCTTCGCGGTCAAGTACAAAAAACCGCCAAG
Organism: Methanocellales archaeon; assembly: GCA_028715545.1. Classification (GTDB taxonomy): domain Archaea; phylum Halobacteriota; class UBA148; order UBA148; family UBA148; genus UBA148. The sequence continues at coordinate 9,321 of JAQURP010000017.1, forward strand.
AGAATATACATCTGGGTTTTGGTTTGAGTTTAGGGTTAGCGATAATAGTGGTGAGATCACGGCAAAATACTGGGGGGATAGGAACGAAGAACAGGTAAAGGAAATCTACGAGATATTCCAAACGAACGATGTCGTCCACATCACAGGCAGAGTTAGCGAATTCAGAGAAAGACTGGAGATAGCCCTGGATACAACGAGCACCATAAGGAGGTGTGGACCCTCTGAGTATGATATAGGTGATTTTGTAGCGAAAACGAGCAAAGACACGGATCAGATGATGCGGGAAATTATGGAAATCGTCGATTTTGTGAATAATCCGCACCTAAAGTCTCTTCTGCACTCCTTTTTCGATGACCTGGAATTCGCCGAGAAATTCAGGAATTGCCCCGGATCCATGCACAGACACCAAAATTATATTGGTGGGCTGCTTGAGCACACTCTGAATGTAGTCAAATTATGTAACTCGATCCATATGCTTCACCCCTCCTTGGACAAGGACTTGCTTTTGACTGGTGCGATACTCCATGACATAGGGAAGATAAAAGAGTATGCTGTAACGACAAGCATAGATATATCCGAAGAAGGAATGCTTAGAGGTCATCTGATAATGGGTGAGCAGATGGTGCTGGACAGGATAGAAAGGCTTGAGAATTTCCCGGATATCCTCAGACTGAAGCTGGCACACATCCTCCTAAGCCATCATGGACATAACGAATACGGATCTCCGAAGAAACCGCAATTTCCAGAAGCCCTTGCTATATACCATGCAGACGAATGCGATGCAAAGGTAGATTATTGCATTCGTCTTAAGAAGGAGGCCGAGACAGAAGACCCGTGGATATACACCAAAGATTTCAACCATATCTATCTTCGCTGATGGGAGGCCAAAATGGAGCACATCACTTCTGATGACATAGGAAGTTTTCCACTTCCCAAGGGTGTGGCAAGACAGGACATAGGGAAGATGGTGATCAACGATCCTGATCAGTATGGGCGATTGGTGCAGGATATCATGCGAATGAAAATGTTATCTGGAGTTAACGTGCCCACCTATCCGCAACTACAGGATATGATCTCTCAGTTTTTGGACCCCATAACAAATCCAACGAACTGGGGTGATGAGCCTCTGGTGATTAAAGAGGGCAAAGCGAGGATCAATGAACTCAGTGCCATAGAGCCTGTTGCAAAGGAATATCATGATTCATCGGGTGAAGCATTGGGTATAAGGGTCTGCATTACAGGGCCGGTCGAACTGCATATCAGGGGCTATGGACCTGTAATCTATGCTGACGTGTTAGAGAGTTTGACAAAAAGTTTGTCTCATTTCGTGAAAAATGGCATTCTGAGAAAAAAACATCTTGAGACACGGGTTATATGTATAGATGAACCCAGTCTGGGAGTCGATCCCCAATTGATCCTAGAGGATGACGAATTGCTGATTGCTCTAGAGCAAGTATCCAATCCAGCGAAAGGAGTGGACATGCAAATTCATCTCCACTCTCCCTTGGAGGCTGAGAAAATATACGAAGTGGAGGGCATAAACATCATTGGCATTGAGTCCGCATCGACACCAGGCAGTCTGGATGTGATATCAAAGAGCGATCTGGACAAGTATGATAAGTTTTTACGCGTTGGCATCGCTAGAACTGATATAGATGCTATGGCAGCTGAATATAGGGATGCGACTGGAATTGATATCTGGAGAGATACTAGTAAAGCGTACCAGATGATCGACGAGATTGAGAGTCTAAAGATCATAGCGATGAGGCTCGAAAGCGCATCCAAGAAATTTGGTGACAGGATAAAATATGCCGGTCCTGATTGTGGTCTAAGCGGGTTCATTCATCAAGAGCTCGCTCTAAAATTACTCAAAAATGCAGCCATGGTCATCTCACGGTTTAATATGGGAACATAAATGGGCGTGATGGACTCCGTTGCACCAAGAGGTTACACGGCGATTGACATCCATCATATGCTGTCCTTGGGAGATGGAGAATATTCAAGTAGCTAAAGAAAGATGCAGAAAAGGTGGTAAAACTCACCTTAGCAAAGGCTTTCTATCAATGCTTGGATCCATTTATCCAAATTATTGCAATATTCTGGCACACATTCCCCACCACTGCAACAAACACATGGAGAGAACATGCCATCTGCCATCATCAACTCGTATTTTGAATAAGGAGTTTTCTTGAAATCCTTTACTGATCTGCCACCTGCTTGGATAATTCTATGAATGGTTCTTGTGTTAAGTCCCTTCTCCTCAGCCAACTCTTCTATTGTTTTGTCTTTGAGCAGGTCAAAAGAAAACCACTCCGGGAGTTTTCTCGTCTTGGTTATCCTTGATCTTTTTTTCTTGATGCTTGGCCACGACCTGTCGGGAAACAATTTTATTAATTCGTCTTTTGATGACAAAGCGTGCCTTCTAAGCAGCTTGATTTCATCTTCGGTCCAACCTTTCATACCATCTCACTCATTGACTGGATTTACAAGGATGATGTTGTTTCCGCGTACCAATACTGACCCCAGGGCTCTTGTTCTTTCTCCGTCTACGATCTCTGTAGTATTTATTAAATGGAGGTTTAGGTAGTCATCTACAATTTCCAATGTGCCCTCAAGAGTAAATTTTTCGCCTTTCATCTCAATCTGAACTTTTGAGCCAATTAGGCTTTTAACCTTGTCATTCGGGAACAAAATAAATCCTCTTTACATTATTTGCCATTAATTACCTATAAGTTTTCCGCTGTTCGTATACCAAACCAACATAGTACCATCAATAGCCCGGTACGGATTCGAACCGCAGTCACAAGGTCCAGAGCCTTGTATGATTGACCACTACACTACCGGGCTGCTATTATATCTATTCTACCAAGATGGGTATTGACCTGATGATATATAATATCCGTTATGAATAATCCTATGCTATGCTATAAAGAATCTTATTATATCTAAAAGGTGAATTCCAACTAAAATTGACGCGATCCTACCTAAATACCATAAAGATCATTCTACGGTAAGAAGATGTAAAAAGAAGGTTCAAGTTCTTAGCTGAAAGACGCTCATGTATATACACTCTTCTGGTGGTAAGCACATCTCTTGTTGTGGCTCTTCCGTGAATTTAATTGGGGCGCCCCTTATGAGCACCATTGGACTTTGTTCATCGGCTTCCCCCATGAGAATTTGTGCTGCAGAAACCATGTCATCAGCTATAGCCCTAAACGTCACCTTCAGTTTCTTTCCAAATATATCCTCTCTTCCCCTGCAGTCTTCTACAGGCTCTATACCTGCAGTTGCAAGTGCAACGCCGATTACTCCTCTTTTAAGCGGAATAACCCTACTATCTCCTATGACTATTCCTATCCTCTTTCCAGCTTTCTTTTCGACGTCCTTTCGTATCCTATCTGCTGTTTCTTGAGGATCCTTTGGCAGCAGTACAACACAGTCCTCAGGAGCATTGGAGGAGTCCACACCTGCATTGACAGCGAACAATCCGTCTTTCTTGGTTAACAACACGCCCCTCGACCCCCCATATACCTCGTTGGCTTCTTGGAGAACGATCTCTACAATCCTGGGATTAAGATCATATTTTTTAGCAATTCTCATTGCATCTTCAGACGGATTCACGTGATCTAGTTTCTTTATTCTACCTTGGGAAGTGGCAACTGCGCTTTCTGCGATTACTATAACATCTCCATCCTCTAAGTGCAACTTTTCCCTCTTCAACACATTCAGCATAACTTTTGCAATATCATCCCCGGGCCTAATTATCGGGGTCTCAAGAGAGTATAGTATCATCTTTTTCAAGCATTTCACCTGTAAAGATATTTTACGTCCCCGTCCTTTTCAAGTGTATCTCTGATCAAGTTGCTTATCAGGGGCAGGTTGAAAGATTGTGTCTTTAACTTCTTTATCAAGTCTTTGATTTGTAATATCGTGCCGATGACGACGATGTCCGCTCTTTTTATCTCGCCAGAAATCACTCCCATAGGTATGGCTGCATCCCCGCCCCTGGCGAGCATTTCCTGTTTTAGGATCAGAGCCTCTGGTGCTGTTACGTTTTTGATGAGCATGACCCGGGACACAGTCTTTTCCCCCATTATCTTTGTGCCAGTCTCAGTCACATCAATAGACCTCATCAGCTCGACTGAATCTTCTGGGTTTTTCAGGTAATCGATCTTGATGACCCGATAGTCTCCATTGTCAGTCATGATCTGTTTTCCTCGTATAGCTGTTGCCATTCTGATTATATCCCTTGTCTCCTTTATGTCATGTGTTCTCACTATATGCGCTCCTTTATAAACGGCGATGGCAGTGCATGCTAAGGTGCCAGCTAACCGATCGGAAGGCTCTGCTATGCCTAAGACGTCGCCGATAAAGGATTTGCGTGATATGGCGACTAAGACGGGTTTTCCAAGTACTAGAAGCCTTTCAAGACCGCTTATGATAGCTAGGTTGTACTCGTAGGTCTTTTCTTTTACCCATCTGCCAATGCCAGGGTCAATGATGATCTTGCTTATCCCCTTCCTTTCGGCTAATGTGATACTATCCACCAAAGATGCTACGATATCAGGAAATGTAAGGCGATCGCCAGGTTTTACCTTGGATGCCATCAATATGGCAGGCACATCAAAATCAGATAGGACATCTGCCATGCGAGGATCTTTTTTTAATCCACTGATATCGTTTATCATACATGCACCCATATTCAGCGCCATCTCAGCTATGTCTGAGTATTGCGTGTCCACAGATATGGGCACACCGAGGTCTACAACATCTTTCAAGGCGGTTAATAATCTTTCTTTTTCCTCTTGCACTGAAATTTGTCTAACGCCAGGGGCAGTAGATCGAGCACCCACATCTATCATATCAGCGCCCTCCTCGACCATGGTGGACGCTCTTTTACCTACCTCATCTCCACTGACTATAGAACCTTTGTAAAAGGACTCCTCGCTCAGGTTTATAACGCCCATAATCTTTGGGGGGCATGAATCTCCTATCTTCATGCTGACAATTTCATCGCTGGTCTTCATGCAAAATCCTCAGTGTTTGAAGTGTCGCATTCCGGTGAAAACCATTGCAATTTTGTGCTCGTTTGCAGCGCGAATAACCTCTTCATCTCTAACGGACCCACCGGGCTGGATTATGGCTGTAATGCCCGCATTGGCTGCCACATCTATTGCATCTCTAAAGGGAAAGAAGGCATCCGATGCCATGCAGCTTCTCTGTGCCCTATCACCTGCTTTTTTTATTGCTATCTCGACGGCATCAACTCTACTCATCTGGCCCGCACCGACGCCCACTGTCTGCTCATCGCTGGCGAGCACTATTGCGTTGGATTTCACATGCTTAACAACTTTCCAACCGAACAATAGCGTTTTCATCTCCTCCTCGCTTGGCTTTTGCTCTGTCAAGATCGTCAAATTGTTTACATCTAACACATCCCTCTCTTGAACTAATAGTCCACCAACGACTTTTTTCATGTCCTTCTCGGTCGTTTTGATGAGAGTTTTGGTAAGATCGCCCACCTCCAGCACCCGCAAATTCTCTTTTTGCTTCAATGTCTTTAGGCCATCTTCACTATAACCCGGGGCTATCATTGCCTCTACGAAAGTCGATGTGATTTCTTTCGCAGTCTCAAGATCGCACTCTCTGTTCAATGCAACGATGCTTCCAAAGGCAGAAAGAGGATCTGATGCATGCGCTTTCTTATATGCCTGGGAAATATTATCACTGCACGCAGCACCACATGGATTGGTGTGCTTTATTATCACGGCCGCGGGTCTTTCAAATTCCTTCACGAACTCTAGAGCGGCATCCAGATCAACGATGTTGTTAAATGACAGCATCTTTCCATTGAGCTGGGTTGCGTTGGCTACACATGCCCCTTTAAAATCCGGGTCTCGGTAGAAGGCTGCTTTTTGATGTGCATTCTCCCCATACCTTAAATCTTGAATTATCTCGAACCTCAGTGTTAAGCTTCTTTTCATCTATCGATCACGACCTTTCGTCCACTTACTCTCAGTCTGCCATCTGCGAACAGTTTAATTGCCTTTATGTAAAGCCTCGTTTCCTCCTTGAGAATTCTCTTGCGCAATGATTCAACGGTATCATCATCTCTAACTGGCACAGCACTCTGCAAGATTATCGGTCCGCAGTCGACGTTTTCATCCGCGAAGTGAATCGTACAACCAGATATCTTCACGCCATAATCTAATGCCTGCTGCCATGCATTCAGGCCCGGAAAACTCGGAAGTAAAGCAGGATGAACGTTCATGATCCTGTCTCTATAGGCAGAGATAACCCTAGGACTCAAGACCCTCATGTAGCCATCCATCACAACCAAATTTACGGAGTTATTATTCAGGCAGGAGATCAATTCTTCATCATACTCCACACCGCTCTTTCCATCCGGAGAGATGATCACGCTCCTGATGTTGTGCCCCTTTGCCATATCTAAAATGTGCGCATTTGGACCATCACAGATTACTACTGTGATGTTCACGTTTAGCTCACCCCTCTTAACGCCCTCTATGATGGCTGCTAAATTTCCTCCCCAGCTTGAGGCCGATGCAAGTATCCCTATATCTATTTTTCGCACGATATCACCCTCTGTTAAGAGGACGTATGACCCGACTCTCTGTTATGATTGTATCTGCTGGAACGTCATGGCGCTCATTTGGTATCTCATCCAAGACCTGAGAATCATAAGCCAGCGCTACTATGATTGCATCATCTCTAACGTAGGACAAAAATCGATCATAGAAGCCCAGACCATAGCCAAGACGATACCCTCTCATGTCGAATGCGATGCCCGGAACGACGATCAAATCTACTTCGTCCGCAGAGATTAGCTTTGGATACTTTGGCTCCGGAACGTCAAAAGCACCAAGCGTCAGTTCATCTGAATCCAGCAGCTCTGATACAGCGAGTCCTCTCTCATCTAACTTCGTAACTGGAACTGCGACCCTCTTTCCCATCTTCATCGCCTCTTTTATCATCCTCCTTGTATGGACTTCACTCCCCTTCGAGATGTAAAACATGACCATTTTAGCTTTGTCAAATTCCTCCAAATCAAGAAGATTTTTTTCGATCTGCAAACTTTTGCATAATATCTCTTCACTTGACTGTGCATCTCTTATTACGAGAATCTTGTTTTTGATGCACCTCTTCATGTCATGTTACTCTCCTAATGTGTTCTTCGCTGAAACTAAAGTATTCTTCATCAACATGGCTACGGTCATGGGCCCAACGCCACCAGGTACGGGCGTGATAGCCGAAGCTTTTTCCTTGACATCCTCAAAATCTACGTCGCCACAAAGTTTCCCTTCAATCCTGTTCATCCCAACGTCGATAATCACTGCCCCTTCTTTTATCATTTCTTTTGTGATTAGCTTGGCCCTGCCAGCGGCAACAACCAATATGTCTGCTTGCTTTGTGTACGCTCCCAAATCCTTCGTTTTTGAGTGACAAATTGTGACGGTCGCATCTCTATTCAGAAGCATCGCTGCAAGCGGGCGACCTACTATCTTACTTCGACCGACTACAACGGCATGTCTCCCTCTCAGATCCACTCCAATCTTTTCCAGCATGAACACTATCCCAGAGGGCGTACAAGGCGATATGTTTTCGTTGCCGATAAGTAGGCTACCTAAATTAAGGGGGTGAAATCCGTCGACATCTTTTTTTGGCAAAACCTTCTCTAAGATTACATCTTCATCCAAATGGGACGGTAAAGGAAGCTGAACCAAGATGCCATGAATCCTCACATCGTCGTTTAACTCCAGAATTCTTTTGATCACTTCCCCCTGTCGTGCTCCTTTTGGAAAAATATGCTCTTCATAGTGTATTGCTATATTTTCACAAGCTCGTCTTTTCATCGAAAGATAGGTCTTTGATGCAGCATCTTCCCCGACAGAGATCGTAGCTAAACCAGGGATTATGCCATAATCATCTCTCAGCCTTTTAACCTCTCTCGCAACTTCTTCTTGGAATTCTTCAGCAATCTTACGTCCGTCGATGATCATAATTCATACCTAATGACGTTTCATACATAATAAAGTGGAAATTGATTACAAATTCTCTCTACTTCTTCTTTGACATTTCTGCGTATCATCGTGTTATCAATATCCGATAATACTGTACTGACCATTCTCGCTATTTCTTTCATCTCGTGCTCTTTCATGCCCCTCGTCGTCACTGCAGGCGTGCCTATCCTTATACCAGAAGCGATGAACGGACTTTGTGGATCAAACGGGATGGTATTCTTATTCACGATGATGTTAACATCACTTAAGGCATCTTCAGCCTCTTTGCCTGTTATCCCTTTGCTGGTCAGATCTACAAGCACCAGATGATTATCAGTTCCACCCGAGACCAAATCAAACCCTTTGTTTATGAGCTCATCAGCTAATGCCTTTGAATTCTTTACGATCTGCTTTTGATAATTTATGAACTCCAGACTCATCGCCTCTTTGAACGTGACAGCTTTGGCAGCGATGGAATGCATCAAAGGACCACCTTGGATTCCCGGAAAAACAGTCTTGTCTATTGCCTTGGCATATTCCTTCTTACAAAGAATGAATCCGCCTCGAGCGCCACGCAAGGTCTTATGGGTGGTGCTCGTTATAAAATGAGCATGTGGTACTGGACTCTGGTGGACTCCAGCTACAATTAGTCCAGCGATATGGGCCATGTCAGCCATTAAGTATGCACCGACGGTATCAGCTATCTCTCTGAAGGCAGCAAAATCTATCTCCCTTGGATATGCACTGGCACCTGCCACGATCATCTTGGGTTTGTGTTTTTTTGCGAGCTCCCCCACCTCCTCATAGTTGATCATTTGTGTCTTTCGATCCACACCATAGGTGACGACGTTAAAGAGCTTCCCTGAAAAGCTTGCTGGACTCCCATGTGTTAGATGACCGCCATGGGATAACTCCATCCCCATGATGGTATCGCCGACATTTAGCATGGCGAAGTAAACGGCCATGTTTGCTTGCGAGCCAGAGTGTGGTTGGACGTTCGCATGTTCTGCACCAAAAATCTTCTTAGCTCTCTCGATAGCCAAGTTTTCCACGACATCCATGTATTCACAACCACCATAGTATCGCCGCGATGGATAGCCCTCAGCATACTTGTTCGTCATGACGGAGCCCTGTGCCTCTAGGACCGCCTCGCTAACAAAGTTTTCAGAGGCGATCAACTCCAATCCAGACTTTTCCCTTTCCCTTTCCTGCATAATGGCTCTTGCCACTTCTGGATCAACATCGCTTAACCTCAAGTCATTCACCTACATTCATTTTTTTTTGCATTTGCTCATTAAATTGTCTTATTACTCGAAAGGGCAAAAAGTGGGTCAAAAAGTAGCATAAATCATGTTTTATGCTGGCTTTCCCACTCCTTTAACGGAATGCTATATTTTTGCTCGATCTCTTCTCTAAAAGTCGGACCAGAATTGTATGCACAGAAAGGTACAATCCTTCTTTTTGGGTCGGGCGTGGCATAATGAATTACGCACCTCTTAACACGTTCTATGTCATAATTGTATGAGTCTTGGAAGTGCATTGCTCCGATAAACAGCGCGTTCCAATGAAACTCTCCCAGTGACTTATAGTTTTGTTTTTTCAGTATCTGTTTAAGCATCTCCTTGAAATGCACATTTTTTGGCTGCGCATTCTCATGGACGCAATTGTTTATCACTTTCAAAACTTTCATCATTGCTTTTGATCCGCCCAACAAACCACCAGACTTTAAGATGTTGATTACCTCATCCACAGATTGGAAGAATTTATCCACGTCCACGAATCGGTTGATTGGGACAAGCTCTTTTCCATCTACAAACACGTATGTTGCAATGCCACAATGCGGGTGAGCGCTGAACTCAATCTTGGGCTCTTTCGTGTATTCCTCGACTAATTTTGATAGCGATACGACGCATGGAACCGGGTAAAAATCGCTTTTCTTGATCGCTCCGTTTGTTTGTTGTTCTATTCGATCTGCCAGATCAGGGATCGTGAACCTTTGAAGCGCCCTCTCTTCAGTGGAAGCTGCACCCGTAAATGAGATGGGTTGGAAATTAACGCCCCTTATAACGTCGATATTCTCCACAGCAAGCCTGATGACGTCTCCCAATTCATGATCGTTAAAACCATTGATGACGGTTGGGACGAGCGTAACTCCTTGCCTTGCCTTGCGACAATGTTCTATCGCCTTCTTTCTAATCTCTATCAAGGGCTCTGTCTTTTTCGAAACTCCATCGAAATGAAGGTAGACTGTGCTTAGTCCAGCATCCTTTAGCGTTTGAGCATATTTTGCCTCCTCCCCCAATCTGACACCATTTGTAGCTATCTGTACTTGTAGGAATCCCATTTTTTTGGCAAGCTCGATGATTTCTGGGAGGTCTGACCGAAGGGTCGGCTCTCCACCAGAAAATTGGACTGCCGGTGTGGGGACCGGGCGTTCCTCCCTTAACGCAGCGAGCATATCCTTTATTTGCTCAAACGAGGGCTCGTATACCCTTTTTTGTACTTTAGCATTTGCGAAACAAAAATCACAGGATAGGTTGCATCTATTCGTAACATCGATGTTTCCGAGACAAGTAGAACTCAGATGAATGTCGCAAAGACCGCAATCAAATGGACAGTTTGATGCAGTAGTCTGCGGATTTTGAACCCCTATTCCATCATATGCATATCTCTCAGCTCTAAGATACATATCGACATCTGACCAGTAGACATCCTCAAAACGACCACCATGCTCTGGGCACTCCTTCGACATCCAAACAGCACCGTCTCGCTCGAAGATGGTCGCATCAACGACCTTCTTGCAATCCGGGCACAAAGAAGTGGTATGTTTAGGCAGTCCATGTTTAAGTCTACTTTGGTAAGAGCTCAATGTAATACGCCTCCCATTAATTAGATAATTTAATTAAACCTTCATAACGTTTATCAGTTCCTATACAAAAAATGTTTATCAGTTCCTATACAAAAAACGTTTTCGGTGTCGATTTGTTTAGCACAATATTTATTGCAATCTGGTTAATGTTACCCGCATATGTGGCAAATGCCTTTGCAGTTTTAACTGGCGGTGGAAAATCAATTGACTTTGAGAAGAATTTTCTCGATGGCAGAAGAATTTTTGGGAACGGAAAAACCTGGAACGGATTGATTGGAGGGATTGTTATTGGCATTTTTACAGGGAGTGTACAAAACGTATTACTTCCAAGCTTTGTTTTATTTCCCTTGATTGTATTATTTTGTTTAACATTTGGAGCTTTATTTGGTGACTTGTGCAAGAGTTTCATCAAAAGAAGACTAGGTATTGAAAGTGGGTCGAAAGTTCTAATAGTGGATCAACTGGATTTCGTCCTGGGTGCCTGGTTATTTTTGATATTATTTGCTCATCCCTGGTTCTTGGAGAATTTCACATCGTACCGCGTAATCGTTATATTGGTCATAACACCATTCTTGCATAGGATTACAAATATCATAGGATATAAATTGGGGAAAAAGGATGTGCCTTGGTAATGAGATGTGAGATATGCAAAAAAGAGACAAAGACCAGAATATGCATCGTATGTGGTAAAAGCGTTTGTGCAGATCATTTTTATATCATGATGTCTGTGTGCGCTGATTGTATAAGCGATGGTGTGAGGGGGAAACATGAGAGATAGGGAACTGCTAAAGGCGTTGAAAAGCTCCCTTAAGTTTGGTGATTTTACGCTCTCATCTGGTTTAAAAAGCAGTTATTATGTCGACAAATACATTTTCGAGACCGATCCCAATTGTTTGGAAGCCATAGGCAATAAGATCGCAGGTCTGATTCCGTCAGGCACAAAAAAGCTTGCTGGGATCGAACTTGGATCTATATCGTTGGTTGCAGTGGCAAGCATCAAGACCAAATTGCCCTATGTGATCGTTAGGAAGAAAAAGAAAGGATATGCAACAAAGAAGTTAATTGAAGGGGAAATAGGTCCGGGAGATACGGTCATTGTGGTTGAGGATGTCACCACTACAGGCTCTGAAGCGGTCAGGGCGGTACAAACGTTACGAGACCATGGAGCAATAGTGCATTTGGTCCTTGCAGTTGTTGATCGGGAGGAGGGGGCCAGAGAAAATTTGATGGCGATAGGGGTTTCATTGATCTCCATAGCTAAATTAAGTGAATTGTTGGACCAGAGTTGATTTTCGATGGAAAAGGTTGGCGTTTTACTCGTTAGTTACGGCTCAAGGGAGGCTACTATCGCAGATTCTTTGTGTAGGAGTGAAAACTACGAGGTCAATATTTTTGATGCAGATAAACAAAAAAATCCTTTCATAGTTGAAAGGGCTGCCGATTATGACATTGGGCTGGATGTGCAGAAAATATGTAAATTCGCCAAAAAGCATGAGGATGAAATCGATTTCGGAATAGTCGGGCCAGAAGGTCAGATAATCGGGGGCATCAGGGACGTCATCGAAAAAGAAACTGGGATTCCGATGATCTGCCCTACGAAAGAATATGCCATTGAGGGAAGCAAAGTTTCACAACGCCATTTATTGGAAAAGTGCTGCCCAGATGCGAATCCCAGATTTAAGGTATTTGATACAAAGGATTATTCTGGCAAGGATGAATTGAGGAAAGATGTTTACTCTTGGTTAGATGAGCGGGGGAATCGGGTGGCTGTGAAGCCAGACGCTCCAGCGACCGGCAAGGGTGTTGGAGTTTGGGGGGATCACTTCTCAACTCGAGAGGAGTTATTCGACCACTTTCTATTCATATGCGATTATGGGCCTGTGATAATAGAGGAAAAAATAGAGGGAGAGGAGTTCAGTTTGCAGTTTTTTTCGGATGGAAAACACTTGGTTCCAACAGAAGCTGTAAGGGATTATAAAAGGGCATTTGATGGCGATAGGGGCGTAAACACCGGTGGTATGGGCTCCTATAAGGCTCCGGGGCGAATATTACCTTTCATGGATCAAGGGGACTGGGAAGCTGGACTTGAAATTGGCAAAAAAATATTCCAAGAATTAAGGGTCGATGGAGGCAGCGAGTTGCGTGGCGTACCTCTGTATATGGCCTATATCTGCACCTCAGAAGGGGTAAAAGTTTTGGAAATCAATTCTCGTCCTGGAGACCCGGAAATACAAAATTTGCTCCCAATCCTAGAAGATGATTTCGTTGATGTTTGTCTTAGCATCCTCGATGGTAATCTAACTCGGCTAAACTTCGCCAAAAAAGCGAGTGTTGTCACATATGCCGTACCAATGACCTATGGAGGATATAGGAAGAGATTTTCCGGTGATGAGAAGGTCGATCTTAGTAAGGCATATGGGCTTAGCAGGAAATATGGAGACGCCATCCGGATTTACCCGGGGTCTATGGAACTTCGTGGAAAAGAAACATATGCCCTCGGCTCGAGAACGGTATGCACCGTAGGCATTGCTGATGATATTGATGCTGCAAGAAATATTTCGCTAGAGGGTATCGTAGCCATCGATGGGCCCTTATGGAACAGGTGGGACATCGGATCAAAAGAGCACATAACTAAAAGTGTAGAGCATATGAACTCACTGAGGGGGTAAAATAAATGAATCTCATTTCAATGGCAGACCTGTCGCTTGAGGACATCATGGACATTCTTGATAAAGCAGAGGATATGAAGGGAAAGCGAAAGCAGGGAGTCGATTTGCTTAGAAATAAGAGCTTGGCTATGCTCTTTGAAAAGCCATCCACTCGCACAAGGGCCTCATTTGAAGTTGCGATGACCGAACTAGGTGGGCATGCAATATGCCTAAACTGGCAGGAAATACAGCTCGGAAGAGGTGAGAGCATGGAGGATACCGCACGCGTGCTATCCAGTTACGTAAACGGAATAATGATTCGTGCAGAGCATTCAAAGGTTCTTGAAATGGCAAAAAGCTCGAGTGTCCCGGTTATCAATGGCTTGACAGAATTGGAGCATCCGTGCCAATCTCTCGCCGATCTTTTGACGATCCGTGAGTTCAAGGGGAAATTTTCAGGTATGAAGTTTGGCTGGATCGGAGACGGCAACAACGTATGCAACTCCTCCATATTGGCTGGCGCTCTGGTTGGCATGAAGGTCGTAGTAGCGTGTCCGAAGGGATATGAGCCCAATGCCGAGATCTTGGAAAGGTCGAGACTCCTCGGAGGAAATACGAAAATAACCTATGACCCCCTGGAAGCGGCGAAGAATGCAGATATGCTCTATACGGACGTTTGGGTTTCGATGGGCGACGAAGTGCAGAAAAAGAAGAAAATGCTCGATTTTAAAGGATTCCAGATTAATGCGGATGTTTTAAAGGTGGCAAAGGACGACGTAATCGTCATGCATTGTCTGCCTGCCCATAGGGGGGAGGAGATAGCCCCGAATATCATCGACGATCCGCATTCGGTCATCTTTGAGCAGGCTGAAAACCGATTGCATGCCCAGAAGGCGCTGTTGGTTAGGCTTTTGGGATAAAGTATTGGATTGGGGCGATAACAGAGAAGATTCTCAGTATTTTTTATTAGCAAGCTTACAATTTTTTGACCTATATCCTATCGATTCTGTCCACATCTTTTTATATATTTGTATATATCTAAAAACAATATATTTGTAAAAAAAGCTGGAGGGAAGCATGAACTGCACTAAAGACAAACCAAGCACAAAAGACAAAGCACCCCAAAAGCCACCCGTTAGGGTCGATCACTCAAAGGCAACAAGTAAAGACAAGCCATGACATACAAAAGAATAATAAACTAAACAAAACACAAAAAGGCAAGCTAACCGAAGATTTGGCTGAGCCTGCATGCATTATTTATTTTATTTTTTTATCTGCCCAGTACTCGTCTGCCTCTTCTTCCAGCTCATCGAGTCT
>JAQURP010000018.1 GCA_028715545.1 Methanocellales archaeon
CTCGTAGGAGCTTAACTTTTCTGTATGCCTCCCAACACCTCTAGTAAAAAAAATCATCTTAGGAACTAATGGCGTATTCATTTGTCACCTCTCTTGCAGAACTTGTATTTAAATATAACATATGCACTTAAAATTATTTTTCGTATCCTAGATAAAAATTTTTGAAATAAATTGCTAGATTTGACAATAAAAGATATACAGCTATATACCCCATGCATAGGACATTAGTACAGGAATTGATGGAATGACCAGAATGAAATTAAAACAGTATCATATCGATTGTTGTCAAGGAGATCTAGCACGGTATGTTTTGCTACCTGGTGATCCTGCACGCATATCAATCATCTCCAAATTATGGGCTAGCTTTCGAGAGGTGGCGAGACACAGAGAATATAGCACCAACACAGGGGTGTACAAAGGAGTGCCCATTAGCGCCGTCTCCACTGGAATAGGCAGCCCATCTGCTGGAATTGCAGTAGAAGAGTTGGCAAGAATTGGCGCGGACACGATGATAAGAGTTGGAAGTTGCGGTGCGATTCAGCCAAATATCAATTGTGGCGATCTTGTGATATCCACTGGGGCAGTACGCCTTGAGGGAACTAGTAAACAATACGTACGCCCAGAATATCCGGCTGTTGCGAGCTATGAAGTCGTGTTATCACTGATAGAGGCAGCAGAAATCTTAGGATTTGCATACCATGTGGGAATTACAGCATCGACGGACTCTTTCTATTGCGGACAAGGGGGGGCTGGGTTCAGTGGATATAAATCGAGCATGACAGATAATTTGATGTTAGATCTTCAGAGAGCAGGTGTGCTTAACTTAGAAATGGAGACCGCAGCTATCTTCACGTTAGCAAACCTCTTCGGGCTCAGGGCTGGATCCATTTGTACGGTGTTCTCAGTTAGCCCAGACAAGTTTGAGTTGAAGGGAGAGCAAGATGCAGCTCAAGTTGCTAGTGAGGCAGTTAAGATACTCAGTGAATGGGACTTAAGGAAAGAAAGACGCGATAAGAAATATTGGTATCCTTCTTTGAGATGATCCTATGAGAATTGCCATAATAGGTGGAAGTGGTGTTTATGATATTGCATTGCTTGAGCCAAGAGAAGAAATCATCAAGACGGAATATGGTGCTGCTAATGTAACGATGGGACAGTATGGGGGTAAGGAGATCGTCTTTCTTGCAAGGCATGGCAAAGGTCATGGGATACCTCCTCATAAGATCAATCACCGAGCTAATATTGCTGCACTGAAATCCATGGGAGTCGAAAGGATTATTGGAACGACTGCTGTGGGGGGCATAAATTCTAGCATGAAACCGGGTGATTTCATATTACTGGATCAATTTCTGGATTTTACGAAGCAAACTCTGACTTTTCATGATGAAGAGGTTGCACACATTGAAATGACAAATCCCTATTGTATGGAGCTTAGGGAAATCATCCTGCAAGCATCAAAAGCACTGGAAATAAACTTGCATGAAAAAGGAACCTATGTCTGCGTCGAAGGTCCACGATTTGAAACTAGTGCGGAGATACAGATGTTTGCACTTCTTGGAGGGGATGTGGTTGGAATGACAGTCGCCAAAGAGTGCATCTTAGCCAGGGAAGTTGGAATCTGTTATGCTGCCATAGCACTGGTTGCAAACCCAGCAGCAGGCATCTCATATGAAGAGCCGAGAATTCGCCAGATAATCTCTTTTGTGGCATCTAAACAGGAACGGCTCAACAAAATTCTCAGGAAGACCCTTTCAATTTTACCAGAAGAGAGAGGTTGTGAATGTGGGGATAAGCCTGATAGGGCCTATATATGTTGATGTTGAGCAAGATGACAGAAATTTATGAGTTCTTTTTTTTATTTATACAATGATGTACTAGAGGAATATTGGCTTTTTGAATGCGGCTGCCGGGATTTGAACCCGGGTTCTGAGCTTGGGAAGCTCATGTCATAACCACTAAACCACAGCCGCATTAGAGCGTATTATGTTGTGTTTATCACACTATTTATTTAACTATGTTAAATATTCCTTTTTTCAGTAAGATCAAACACAGAATTTCCACCTATCTTAGCCCCTTCAAACTGGGTATCTCCACCTATCTCAGCCCCCCCAAACCATGCATTTCCGCCTATTTTAGCCCTCTTAAACCAAACATTTCTACCTATTTTGGCAGCCCCAAAACAAGCATTTCCGCCTATTTTAGCCCCTCTGAACCAGGCATTTCCGCCTATCTCAGCCCCCCCAAACCAGGCATTTCCGCCTATCTCAGCCCCCCCAAACCAGGCATTTCCGCCTATCTCAGCCCCCCCAAACCAGGCATTTCCGCCTATCTTTCCATCCCCAAACAAAGCACTCCCACCTATCTCAGCCCCTCCAAACAAAGCACTCCCACCTATCTCAGCCCATCTGAACCAAGCATGTTTACCTATCTCAACTCTCTCCAACAAAGCATCTTTTCTAATAACAGCCTGATTAAAATCTAGGGAATCTCTAATATTCATCCCCGAAAAATTGACTTCGAGTAATCTCGCACCTTCAAAATTAAAATCTTCTTTGCTTAGCTTTTCTTCAACTTTCCGATTTTTTGCTTCGTTTATTTCCTTAAATTCTTCACTTGCTTCGTCTTCCGGAAGATCAATATGGAGTATGCAAAACTCAGAGCTTTGCCAAGGCTTCTCATCACAACTATTCCCATTACAAAATTGATATCTGCATGTTTTCATTTTATCACCTCCCTAAATTTGTATGTATCGCAAAGCGATAAATTGCTAACTTGGTATATCCTATATTAGATTAGTATGTATTGTATATATGAAATAGTTTTTATCTCAATAGTGGCAGTTTTTATATCTCAATAAAAAAGTGGTTATTCAATGATAGCGCTCAAAAATCTTGAAAATCCAGCCAGAGATGTACGATTCCTACTGGATCGTGGGTATCCTTCTACCAGTGCCATCCGATTTGTAAGTAACCACTATAAACTTTCGCTGTCAGATAGACATTTGATAACCAGGGCAGTGCTACCCTCCATTATCGCACAAAAACGGAGAGATAAGCTGATAACATGCGATGAAATGAAGGGCTTGGCACTCCTCATAGACGGATACAATGTCTTAATCACTATGGAAAGCGTGTTAGATCAAGAGATCGTTTTATGTGATGATGGTTTTATCAGGGATATAAAAGGTGTTTTTGGAAAATATAAAAAGACTGATGCTACTGATGTTGCTCTCACCGAGATCTTAACCTTGCTGTCTGAAATCTCTCCATCTCTTGTTTTATTTCTCTTTGATTCAAAGGTTAGTAAGAGTGGAGAACTGGCAAGATATGTTAAAGGCAAGCTAACTCAGTTCGGACTAGAGGGTGACACAGAAACGCTAAGTAGCGTTGACCACAAAATGAAGACTTGTAATGCAATAGTAGCTACAAGTGACGGACACATCATTGACTCCGTAGATGCGGTAATTGATATACCCCAATGTGTCATGAAAATTCGCGGAATATTTCCATTACAAATCAAATATTTCGAAAATAAACATGATGTCAAATGTTAAATAGGACCATGCAATCCATATAAATAAAATACGAAAAACCAAGATAAAATCAAATCAATTTGAACCCTTGTAATAGGGATCCAAAGATCATAAAAAGCTTATTATATATGTTTACATCGTTATATATTGGATAGGTATCAAAATAATGAACTGCAAAATCGGCTTGGTTTTGATTTTAATATTGAGCGTGCTAACAGTGACTTTTTCGGGATGTGTCGAAGAGGAGCCAGTCGTGCCACTCCAGCCCATAGCACCAAGAGTTGAGGCTGCTCCAACACCGACGCCGGCCCCAAAGCCGACACCAGCTCTAACTGAAATTCCTATACCAACTCGGACCCAACCTCAAGAAGTATCCCAGTCTGAACAAATAAAATTCTCAGGAGAAGGAGCTTTCATCACATCACAATTTCAACTCGAAAGTGGCACATCGATATTTAGGATAAAGAATGGCGGCAAATCTAATTTTACGGTTTTACTCGTAAATGCTAAGCACGTCGAGTGGTGCGGCTGCTATGAATCCATAACTGATGTTCCCGTGGATACAGTTGGTCCTTTTGACGGAGTGAAAACCGTGGAGATACTTGAGCCTGGGGATTACATTTTAGACATAGAAGCGGAAGGCCCGTGGTCTATACTCATTGAACAACCCTAATTTACTACCGTATTCGGATACTAGAGATATATCTCAGTAGGGAAAAACAATTATCAGAAACAAGTGCCACTTTTAGCTCTTTTTAAATCAAGTTCTTGAAATATGTTCATTCCCTCATAATTTTCCATATGGCTAACAAGCCCACAACCATGACAACTGATATCATCACAGTTGCAATGACCATTCTGCGATCTGCTCTAGAAATGTGGAGTTCGACAATTTGGTCTGAATTCAGGTTTATATATTCCTCGCGGGATGAGACCAGAATGGTGTAATTGCCAGGCAATAATCCCAAGAACGTGATATCCTCATCAGAGGCAGATGCCACGGCGGCATCTCCCTTTAGTACTACTTCTGTTGGCGAGTCTACTATGACCCGTAAATTCGCGTACTCCTTAACAGGAATGATATCCCCATCAGAGCACGGGAGTACCCCCATTACGTCCAGTCCGCTGAGCAGCGTCGGCGCTAAATCCTCCTGCCCATAGGTTCCACTTATCACGTCTTTTCTTATGTTCGGTCCGTTTATAATCAGAGGAACTCGCTGAGCTTCGAGGGTTTTTGCATATTTCTCAGAGGCGTGTCCTCCAACTTCTCTGCCCATTTCTGTACGATCAAAGGCCATCCCGTGGTCTGCTGTGATGATGAGTATTAGGTTATTTTCCGAGCAAGTTTTATACAGGTCGTAAATATCCCTATCTAACCCTTCAATCACATACAAATACTGTTCTGACCCAAGATAATGGCCAGCCAAGTCCACTGCACCCACGTTCACTGTCAACAAGAACTTCTGGTCTGGATGATTTTCGCACATGAAACTTGCAATTGCATCCGATGCACCTATAGCCCATTCATTGTAGGCGATATATCGCTCAACACCCTCTTTCTCCCCAAGAAGCGAATTATTTTGCCATTCCTGCATCAGTTCTACCACATCGTTCGGGCAGGAAAGCTTATAATCTAAGGCTATTGAAGGCTCTCTGATCGAGTGAGATGCATCGAAAAGGATCGCATCCTGTTCAGCGCGCATCTCTTCAAAGTCACCTTTTTGCATCACCGCCATGCAAACGTAATCGTGTTTTCTAATGACATCGAAAATCGTTATCATCTCTCCTACAGTATCCTCGTTTGCTTTGGAATATCCAGTAGTGAGTACTGAGTGACCCGGAGTGGTGCTAGGCTGTGGTGCCCTTACATCTAAAACACGTGTTCCACTTTCTGAGATCGACATGATATTACTTAGGTTCGCTTTCCCTGATTCATTTCCATCTAGATCGTACGGCATGAATTCGGGGTAGATATAGGAGGATCCCATTCCATCGACTATCACTAGGACGGCACCGTTTGGGCTATGAACTGGATTGACGAATACATCGATGGCTGATGCATTTGATGGTAGAAGGATAAGTCCTGCAAGGATTAGTGCTATAATGATAGTTATATGATGTTCATTCTTTTTTAACTTCTTTACAGGACCTTCTAACCGTTCCAATAGTTTCAGCCTCATATTTTTTTTTCATTTTCATATGCCTATGCGCTGCCCAGCCCAATTGGAATCTATACTATCTCAATTGCCACGCTGCAATGTCTCTAGGGATAGAAAGCCCGCATCAAGAGCCACTTACTATCTGGTCGTATTCTTCTTGGCTCAGGAAATGAGGTGTGTATTTGTAACCCTGCGTATCCATAGTGCTTACAAAGGATCTCAAATGCTTTTTCGAGCCTGTCATCCTTGCCTTTGTTCTGGTTTAGGTGCTATAGCCATACTTGCTCAAAATTTTTTCTTCGGTTACTTTCTCAGTATATCCGCATATCATATTTTCACAGGACCACCAAAGTTCCCCATCGATGTCTATGAGGTACAAGTCGCTACCACAATTTGGACATATCTTAGTTTCTGTAAAATTTTTAGTTGTTGGGGTCAGGTCGGCTATACTGCTGGTGGTGTTGGGGGATTGTGTTGGCCTTGGTGCTGGTATTGGTATAAGTGATCCACTTATTATCTGGTCGTATTCTTCCGGGCTCAGGAAATGAGGTGTGTATTCGTAACCATGCGTACCCATAGTACTTACAAAGGATATCAGATGCTTTTGCGAGCCTGTCAGCAATCCTTCATAGGCTACTATCATGTCTACCCTATCTGTATTGTCTATCTGTTCCCCCAGATGCATGATACTGATCTCCTCTACAGTGGCCCCGACACCCAGAGCGTCTTCCAGAGATCTTTTTCCGATCTCAGTCTGTTCTTCATAAAGTGCCTGGATAGTCTGACTTGTGAACAATCCCCGCTCTTCCCGGACAGGATCTTGTAGACCGTACCTATCTATCAAGATCTTAATCGAATCCATATGGTTCTGCTCCGAGTTGGCTATTTTCAGAAAGATTGGTAGTTTCTCTTTATCGTAAAGATCGAGGTAGATATCCTTTGCCATCTTCTCTTCTTCTCTGATTAAGAAGATGCCCTCAATTTCGGCGGTGGTAAGAGGCGCTTGCACCTGCGTTGCTTTGGACGGCTGCACAGCTTCGGATTCCAGTTCTAAAATCCCCTCTCCGCGCGCCACATTATGCATGACCTTGATGGAATCCTCTTCTGCCATACTCCAGATAATGGATACTCTCTGGCCGACTGTGAAGGCTTTGTCATACTGGTCGCCCGTATTCATCTTTCTCTTGAATTCAATGATGGTGTAGCCACTTTCTTCCCTTCCACCGTAATCAAGGATATCGTCGGTCCCGCCCAGCTCTACATCCGGAACGTGGGGCCCGTAGTCATTTGTCGAGTATTTATCAAGGACAGTGACATTATAACCATCAACTGCACCCATAATCATATCTGCGTCCTTCATCCACTGAGTGGGATCAAAGCCAATGGAGACCCAGCCACTGGTATCGCCCTTCAGGGCCATGTAGAGCGAATCTTCATCATTCTTCCAGGAGATTTCGAGAGTTCCTCCCGAATAGCCCTGTGTCTTTGACCCATATAGGATCATGGTTTTAGCATACTCATTTTCTCTAACTAAACCATCAGGTTTCCATTCCTCTGTGACCTTCGGCTGAGATACTTCTGGAGGTTGGGTCGGAGTTGGCGTTGGTGTTGGCGTCGGTGTGGGGGTGGGAGTGAAAGTGCGGATAGGTGTTGAAGTGGGGGTTGGTGTTGGCGTCGGTGTGGGGGTGGGAGTGAAAGTGCGGATAGGTGTTGAAGTGGGGGTTGGTGTTGGCATCGGTGTAACTACACTTTCTTCGACGCATCCTAAAAAAGCACATGTAACCAAAGCCAAAAAAAGCAAAATGGCAACTGCTTTTTTCATTTTAATAGACCTCCTTTATTCCCTATAACAGTCATTATTACATTAACTCCTTAAATATAAATCGCCAAAATTTTGTTTCTAGTTAAACAAAGATAACTAAATAGGCACGTTAAGTGGCTCTAATATATTATGGCAATCATATTATGACAATCTTCTGCCAATCCTATCTCTTCTATGATTTTTGAGAGACATATACGACTCAAAATATGATAATCAGTATAAGAAAACCGATCACTAAAAATTCTATGATAAAGGATTCCGGAGTGTCTAATTTTGATCCATTAATGATGCAATTACCGTTTATCGTAATCCGGTGATTAATAGTGATCGCGCCTTTACTCGAGTAAAATGCCTCTATATCTTAACTGATTTTGAAAATCGTCTGTTTGTTTGAAATCTTCTTTTTTTCCGAAATAAATCTTTGAGGTACATTACAATCCATCGTTTATTATCTTTAGATTGTCCCTGAACTACATACTTAGCATATATTTTCTCCAATAAGGGCTTTAATTCTCTAAAGATTTCTTTAATTGCTCATATATTCTCAAGGCGATATGTTAATTCCAATAAGTGCCTTTGAATTTTTATTTTAACCCCACATACCCAAAAATGATTTATGGGAATTCTTACATTAAAAGCATGGTGATTATTTTGAAGATATATCCCGAATGCG
The DNA here is from genome assembly GCA_028715545.1 of Methanocellales archaeon. Classification (GTDB taxonomy): domain Archaea; phylum Halobacteriota; class UBA148; order UBA148; family UBA148; genus UBA148. The sequence continues at coordinate 8,187 of JAQURP010000018.1, forward strand.
TACCTTGCTTGCTCTCTAGAGTCCACTATGAGGCTGAACTGTCCACTGACGATATGGAACTCCAACACAAAGCTGTCCAAGCCGGAGTTCAATGGCTAGGTAGAGAATATCGCCATAATACACCTCTAACCTTTATTTCAACTGGAGTTCATCGTAGGACATATGGTGTTTTGGGGGTTGATCCATATATTGCAAAAAAGAAAATGAGCAATGAGATTGCGCTAAAATTTCTTCCAGCTATCCAGAAAATCGTAGAGTCCGATTCTGAGGGGGCATTCAGAAGAAGCATTATCGCTTCGATCATCGGCAATTCGTTTGATTTTGGTGTGCTCGGATTTGAGCCCGAAGAGCGATTTGAGGATTATTTTATGGAAGTCTTTGAAAAAGGGCTGGATGTAGATGATATCGATGACATGGTATGCCTACTAGACGAAGTCATATACCTTGCGGATAATTGTGGTGAGATAGTCTTTGATGGGTTGGTTTTAGACCAGATCAAGAGGTTGGGAGGTCGTACAACCCTAGTGGTGAAAGGTGCACCCATGCTTACAGATGCTACGCTGGAAGATGCAAATGATATGGGCGTTAGCCGGAAAGCGGACAGGGTGTTGACAACCGGCTCAAATGCGGTTGGCGTTAACATGGATGAAGCCCCATACGATCTGGTTGAAGCTTTGCATTCGTCTTCGTTGATAATCAGCAAGGGTATGGCAAACTATGAATCACTGTCAGAACATGAGTTCAATCCAATAGCATATCTTCTCCGAGCTAAATGCGAGCCAATAGCAAAGTCTTTGGGTGTGAAGAAAGGGTGGAATGTAGCGAAGCTCTGTTTGTAATAAGAATTCATTGGCAATATCTATTTATTGGAATGGGCTGTCAGGGTATTGGGGCTATTTATTGATATTAGACAAGTGGTACGTCAATGCCGTACCTATCTCGAACTTCGTGGTCTACTTCTCTTTTTGGGATTAATTCCCACCCCACAGCTCTCTTCAGCTCTCCTAACCTATGTGCATCTTTTTAATGGTTTCTCAGTCTATCTTAGCTAATCCAAAAACTTTTACTTACAATATCTTTATGAAAAAGGATTACAACTAGTAAATTGTGATCCTAAAATGTGTGAATCCCGCGTAGTGCTTGAAGTCAACGGCAAGATGGAGACCTTGATGGAAGAAGTCATCCGTATTTTGATTAGAGGTGATGACATTGAGCTTATCGGAATATTTGGTGAGAGAAAAAATATGAGGGGTCGCATCGTCGATATTGACGTGAACAAACACGAAATCGTGATCAAAGGTGAGTAAGATGGTTAAAGTGGCAATAAATGGTTATGGGACCATCGGCAAGAGAGTAGCAGATGCAGTAAGAGCCCAAGACGATATGGAGATTGTGGGCGTCGCAAAGACACAGCCTAATTTTGAAGCTAGGCTGGCTATTGAAAAGGGATACGATGTGTATGCGGCTATTCCAGAGAAGTATGATAACTTTGAAAGGGCTGGAATCAATATCGCTGGAACGCTCCAAGACTTGCTGGATGAAGTAGATATAGTCGTAGACTGCACTCCTGGAGGGACAGGGGCTCAAAATAAGTCAATGTATGAGAAAGCAGGAATAAAAGCGATATTCCAAGGCGGTGAGAAACACGGGGTGGCAGAATTCTCATTTAATGCAGCCTGTAATTACGAAGAAGCATTAGGACGTGATTTTCTTCGAGTGGTCTCTTGTAACACTACTGGGCTTTGCAGAGCCCTGAACCCCCTGGATAAAGAATTTGGCGTGGAAAAGGTAAGAGCTTTGCTTGTACGTCGAGCTGCTGACCCTAACGATGCCAAGAAGGGACCGATCAACTCAATAGTGCCAGATCCCGTTACGCTGCCATCGCATCATGGACCAGATGTTCAGACCGTACTTCCTCATCTAAATATCACAACTCTTGCAATCAAGATTCCCACTACCCTAATGCATCTTCACGTGTTGAACTTCGTATTTACCAAAAACCCAGAGATCGATAACGTAAAAGCAGTCTTGAAAAAAGCCCCTCGCATACGATTCGTGAGTGCAGCAGATGGCATAACTTCGACCGCATCCATCATCGAATTGGGAAGGGACCTAATCAGGCCAAGATATGACATTTGGGAGAATTGCATATGGGAAGAATCTATTAGCATCAAGGAGGAATTATACTTCTTCCAGGCGATCCATCAGGAGTCCATCGTCATTCCAGAGAACATCGATGCAATCCGGGCGATGGCTGAACTGGAAGAAAATGGACAGAAATCGATCATTAAGACGAATAAAGCTATGGGCATGATATGATATGAGCGCTGAGCAAAGAATACAGGTGGTTGCCCACTGTTTGCTCAATCCTACGGTGAGAATAGGAAAAGGAATAGCGTTCGTATCCAACACACCAGTAATACAGCTTCCATGTCCTGAGACGATCTACTTTGGGCTAAGCAGATGGGAGTTGACGAAAAATCAACTAGATTTTCCAAAATATAGGAGATTTTGCCGCCTGCTATTCAGACCTTATGCGGATTTAATCCAGCAGTTGGCCGAAAAAGGCATGTGCATTGAACTGATCGGATTAGCCAAAAGCCCATCTTGTGCAGCAGAGCTTACCACTAGGGGGTATCAGGGCGGCAAAATCAAACGTTGTAAGCATGAGCATGTGAGGGGCAAAGGAGTGTTCTTCGAGGAGATTGAGTCTGAGCTGAGCCAGCGAGGCATTCAGATTAAGATGTCAGACCATAAAATGGAGACCTACTAGCATGTCTGAAGGTTTGACCAAATCTATAAATATCATGAATGAATGAACATGGCAGAAAGGAGATTTGATACATATGTCAGTAAAAATCAATGTAGAAGAGTGTGTAGGTTGTGGAACCTGCGTAGAGGAATGTCCTAACGACGCCCTTTCTCTGGAAGATGACATCGCAGTAGTAGACGACGATCTGTGCGTTGAATGCGGTCTGTGTGTCGAAGTTTGTCCATCAGAAGCACTATCGATCGACTAGGACGATAAATTCTGCGGAAAAGGCAATGCACAATATGTGATGAAAATCTTCAACTAATCCATTTTAATTCATTTCACTCGTCAATATTGTGCCTTTCGCCTTTAACATTACATGTCACCACGAAATAACTATATATAGCACAGCTTAGGCATTTTTATTTTGGCACATTTGAGCAAAAACTTATATACTATTATAGCTCATATGTGCATATATGATGGGAAGTGGCGGAACTAGGTGTAGAAGACTGTTGGCTATATCGGAACACCTTAATATTCAAGCGATTAATTAAACTAGCTTATGAAATATGAAATGAAAAAAACTCATCTCTCATCAAAGATATAAAAGTTCATCAACCGCATAAAATAATTTGATGTGAGGGTATCATGTGGTGGATCATATACGCTTACCTAAAAAGAAGAAAAATAAGAGTTTTTTTAACCATGCTTGGGATCGCGGTTGGTGTTGCCACCCTGTTTACCGTTTTGTCTATAAGCGATGGCATTGACCTGTCAATAAACCAAGAGATGCAAGGTGTGGAAGCACAGATATTCGTCATTCCATATGGTCATACCCATGATCGTATCATGGGAATAATGGAGGGCGAGGCAGAGGGGAACATGCCGTCGAGCGTACACACTCAAGTAAAAGAGATAGACAATGTAAAGCTTGCTGTGCCCGTGATTATGAAACAAGCCAAATTTGAAGATGTTAAAATGGTGCCTGTAGTTGGTACGACGAAAGAGATGGGTGAATTAAAACTATGGAGTTACACTGGAGACTTTGACGGAGCCGTACTTGGTGCTTTTGAAGCCATGACAAGGGCCATACTACCAGGAGATACAATACGATTGGAAGCGCAAACTGTGCTGGAACTCGAGGTAATAGAAACATTGGAGGAGACATCAACCCACGATGACCATTATGTGTTCATACCGTTGGCTTCTGCCCAAGAACTTTTTGGCGAGGATGGGAACATAAGCGCAATATTTGTGACAATGGAAAATCCTGAAAAAGCAGCAGAAACCATAGCTGCCCTTAACCAAATAAAAAATGTAGATGCTGTATTTGCACACGATGTCTTTCAGGAAATCCTCGATATGTTCGCCGTTACGAAGGCAAATATAATACTAATCACAGGAATAGCGATCGTTGCAGGTGCATTTACCACGATAAATACCATGACAATGGCGGTATACGAGCGCAAAAAGGATATTGGATTATCGAGAGCGGTTGGCGCAACTCAAATGGATATATTCACGCTATTCATGGTTGAATCCATTATCCTTTCAATAGTCGCATGTGTCCTAGGTATCTTAATAGGCTATGCGTTTTTGAATCTATATCCTCTAATAGTTCCCATTTCCATCGGCGGCATTGAATCTTCTCCCTATTACTCACCGCACAATGTTTTATTATGCTTTATCATTGCATATGGTGTGGGCACTATTTCAGGCATATACCCTGCCATAAGCGCTGCAAGATTAGCTCCAATAGATGCTTTGAGGGGACTATGACCATAGAATTAAAGGATGTATCAAAACAGTATGGGGTAGGGAACGCTGCTTTCTTGGCTCTAAGAGACGTTAATCTAGTGTTAAATGAAGGGGATTTTATTTCTGTTATTGGTCCTTCTGGTTCCGGTAAAACTACTTTACTAAATATAATGGGTTGTCTGGATGTACCAACAACTGGTACTGTTTTGATTGATGGGCAACCTACGGAGAAACTCGGAGATTTTGAATTAAGTAAAATAAGAAAGGAGAAAATAGGCTTTGTTTTCCAAGATTATTATCTAAATGATAGTATGAATGCATTGCAGAACGTCATGTTGCCGTTGGAGTTCAGTGGGCGCTCCAATAAGAAAGAGGAGGCGTCTAGATTACTGGAATCGGTTGGGCTGGGTGACAAGTTACATAATTTTCCCACGGAGCTATCCGGGGGAGAAAGACAAAGAGTCGTAATTGCCAGAGCAATGGCAAACAAACCAAAATACCTCTTAACAGATGAGCCAACAGGGAATTTAGATTCCGTGGCTAGTAAAAAGATACTTGATTTGCTGAGAAAATTAAATAGCGAAAGAGGTGTTAGCGTCGTCATAATAACGCATGATAAAGACGTTGCAAGCATCGCAAAAAAACAAATAAAAATAGTGGATGGTATGGTCGTATGAAAATGAGAAGATATAAGAGAGTAGATCAAGTTGAAAAAACAAACCAAAGATTTGGGGGGAGTAAAGATGCTCGAATCCCTGTCATCAGCATCATCTTAATGGTTGCATTCGTCGGGATTTTTGTGGCCATGGTTGCAACATATGTACTTGTGCCAGAGCCGACGCCAGTGGTAGCTCCGAGACCGACCCCCAAGCCCACACCCATACCAGAGACAACCGGCATAGAAAACCTACGCCTTGAAGATGTGGTGGTATATGCAAGTGAAAGAAGTGATGACGAAATCAGCTATGATACCGCTCTCATGCAAGTCACTGGAGATGGAGCAACAAGCGAGTTCGATGTCGTAGCTACTGTCGCCGGCGTCTCAACTTATCTTCGTTCCACCGGTGGAACCCCTATACAGCCAGGAGATCAAGTATTGCTCATCAGTGTTCCGAAAAGGATGGGATGCGGCTGTCCACAGCCCATAATAGAAATAGAACCTGGAGATCAGGTCCGTGTAGTGGTAAGACATGTGCCCACCCGTCACGTGCTTATGGACACAACCGTGACAGCTGTAGCGGGAGATAAATATACTATTCTGTGAAGATGCACAAAAACCGTGGTAGATAGATATAATAGAATGGCGTGATTTTAATCACCCTTATTTTTTTTATTTATCTACCTTGGAATAACGTGCTATCTAACAGTTACTAGTAAACTATATATCCATCAAGCGAATGCGATTGATTACCTCTTCTATTGTTAACATCTCCTGTTCGCCCGTCTTCATGTCTTTGAGGGTTACAAATTCTTCTCCTTTCTGCAGTTCTTTATCTCCGACTATGACAGCATGGGTGGCACCAATGGCATTGGCGTGTGACAATTGACCGTTTATATCACGACTCATTAGATCTACTTCTGTGTGAAAGTGTTGTACAAAGCGGGGCGCAACCTTTCTGCTCGCCCAGTCTCTCAGTTCCCTAGTAGAAACGATCATGACTTTTGTCTGCTGAGGTAATTGTATATCTCCCAATGCCAGGACTACCCGATCGAAACCAAAGGCAAAACCCGTTGAGGGGGTATCCTTCCCCCCGAATAGATGTGCCAGTCGGTAGGACCCCCCACCGCCGATCTGATTTTCCGTACCCAGACCTTCTGCATAAATCTCGAAAACCATGCCAGTATAGTATTCCAAGCCTCTGGCAACTGAGAAATCTATTTTGTGTGATATGCCATATATATCCAACATGTCCGAAATATCCTCTAGCCGCTCCAATGCGGGAACATCACCAACCATCTCACGTGCTTCCTTGATATCTTCGCTTTCGGTCAAAGCACGTATGTTTTCCTCCAGGGAGGTAGCTCCAATCTCTTCCAAATATGTTCTTAGCCCTTCATTATCCTTTTTGTCGATAAATCTAATGACCGAATTCTTCTGTTCATCGCTCAAGTCCCCCATAAGTGCGCGGAGAGCACCTAGATGCCCCACATGTAAGTCACCTTTTAACCCAATAGTGTCAAGCACAGATGATGCAAGTGCGATGACCTCTACCTCTGACTCGGGTCTATCGCTGCCTATTAGCTCAACCCCAAACTGCCAGAACTCTCTAAAACGTCCTTTCTGAGGTCTTTCGTATCTGAAGCAATTAGAAAAATAATATAATTTTAGAGGCTTGGGTTCTGCTTGCAGTTTTTCCACGTACAATCTCGTAACAGGTTCGGTTAACTCGGGGCGAAGTATCAGCTTCCTTCCCCCTTTGTCGTCGAAAATATAGCTCTGATCTAGGATTGTCTCGCCTGATCTGAGCGTGAATAAGTCTAAACTCTCAAAAATGGGTGTCTGAATCTCTTGATAGCCCCAGCTTTCCACCGTTTTTCGCATTTTGTTCTCGATAAAACGCCTCTTTGCCATCTCCTGTGGTAAAAAATCTTGTGTACCCCTAGGCCTTTGAATTTTCATGTTTTATCCTCTCGACTTCTTTGTTTGCTTTACATATGATTTAATACTTCTGAAGACACTAACAACAAATCAATGGTTTGGGAAAAATGAGACCTTCGATCGACGATTACTTCCTGGAAATAGCATCTGTTGTGGCCAAGAGGTCAACTTGTTTGAGAAATCAGGTTGGTGCGGTGATAGTGAAAGACAAAAGAATATTGTCGACTGGTTATAATGGTGCACCTAGAAATTTAGAACATTGCTTGGATATAGGGTGTATCCGAGAACAAAACGACATTCCGTCAGGAGAGCGACATGAACTATGCAGAGGAGTTCATGCAGAACAAAATGCGATCATACAATCTGCCATTCATGGCGTTTCCATAGAGGGGTCAACCTTATATTCAACGCATCAACCTTGTATTTTATGCGCCAAAATAATCATTAATGCGAAGATTTGTCGAGTGTTATTTGTAAATTCTTATCCTGACGACGCAGCCCTGAAATTTTTGAGACAAGCCAAGGTGGAAATAGAGCAAAAAGCGATTGATTAGAACTAACTAATTAACTAACTAACTAACTTACCTCTTACCTTTGAATAAAAACTCTCCCCGGTTTTTACGAACAATGCTGGCTCCTTTGATTTTGTGAACTTGATGACATCGCCTTTTTTGACTACTTTGTTATACTGCCCATCTATGACAATCGTCGCCTCCTTTAGACGCAATAATTTGACCACGATTTCACTATTAGCCGGAACAACCCATGGTCTGGCAGATAGTTTAAATGGCGCCAGAGGAACTATCACAAATGCATCCACCTTTGGATCGACGATGGGCCCGCCTGCACTCATCGCATAAGCGGTTGATCCAGTGGGAGTTGCCAATATCAAACCATCTGCTCTTATGGTATCCAGCTCATTTTCGTCGATGATTATCTGAAATTGAAGAATTTTTGCTGGTCTGGATGTTATAATAGCTGCCTCATTCGTTGCAGGTGGGAGTTTTTCCCCATTAACGCTTATGTTGAGCCTTGCTCTACGGTCTACTTCAAATCCCTCTAGTATCTCAGATATAACCGTCTCCGCCTTCTCCGGGGCCACTTCTACTAAAAATCCAACCTCGCCAACATTTATTCCTAGGATGGGGGTCGGCTTGCTTAACAATTGGATCGCTCTCAGTATTGTGCCATCTCCCCCTACCGTGATGATCAGGTCTACATGCATTTTATCTATGGGGGTCGAGCATTTTAACATGCCGAGTTCGGTTGCACTTCCTGGATCAAATACGACTTCAACCTTGCCTTGAATCTGCTTAATGACTTTTTCCACTATTTCAATTGCATCAGTCGTATCACATCTTGAAATAATACCGACAGTCTTGGGTTTCATCTACACTCCTTCAATTTACCAAGCAATTCTTCGTGTATGCGCCCATTGGATGCAATTATACTCATTTTTTGTCTTACATCAAGCGGCAATTTCAATGGCTTATTCATACAGTCCGTTACCATCCCTCCTGCTTCTTCAACGATGAGTTTTCCAGCTGCGATATCCGTTACTCTTAGATAGTTTCTATTGTCAATGACTGCATCTAGTTTTTGGGACGCTACATAGCATAATTCAAGCGCTACACTACCCAAAAGACGAATTTTACAGTTTTTTTCTAGGGAAATTTGACTGCTTGTAGATACACAATACTCCTTTGTATTGTTAGAGACACGAATTTGCCTTCCATTTAGAAATGCACCTCTGGCTTTTTCAGCCAAGTATACATCACCTGTCACTAAATCTCTTATATAGCCATAGTATATCTGCGAAAGATCGTTTCTGCCTATTGCCATTGAAAAAGAATAAAAGGGTATACCGTGAATTGCATTATATGTCCCATCCACAGGATCAAGCACTATGGTGAATTCTGCCCCTTCTCCGAGGGTCATGTTACCCATTTCCTCGCTTATGATATTAAATGGTCTTCCGTCCTCCTTTAAAATTCGAACAGCTGCCCTCTCTGCAACATCATCGATCTTTGTGGTAGGTGTTCCATCTGCACCCATATAGAGGACGTCCCCACTATCTATCTTGCCGAAGATGTTGGAAATTGCCTCTTGAACGGCATTTGAGACATCCTCACACAGCTTTTTCATATATACCATCTTATATTATTGATCGAGATACATTTAAACTATGGTGTTATTAAGAATAATGAATTTGTGGAGGATATTTAATGAAAGAACAAGTCGAGGTTCGATCCCTTAAAGAAGGGCGCTATGTACTCATCGATGATGAGCCGTGTACTATAATCGGCATTACTAGCTCAAAACCAGGTAAACATGGTTCTGCTAAAGCAAGGGTAGAAGCAATCGGAATATTTGACTCGCAGAAGAGATCGATAATACAGCCTGTCACCGCTAAGATATATGTGCCCATCGTGGAAAGAAAAAGTGGACAAGTGCTGTCTTTATCCAATGAGGCCGTACAACTTATGGATACCGGGGATTATTCCACCTTTGAGATGAATGTTCCCGCTGAGTTCAGGGAACGGTTAGAGATTGGAAAGGACATCACCTATATAACGTCAATGGGTCGTAGGAAGATCGATATGCGGTGATGCTGTTGTCAACCGAACTCTTTGCTGATGCCAATTCTGAATATGCGGATGCAGATTTCGTGATTTTTGGAGTGCCATTCGATAAAACGTCATCTTTTCGGAAAGGCTCCAATCGAGCATCATCAGCGATAAGAGAAGCATCTTATAATTTTGAAACATACAATCCTCATTATGATGTCGATTTATGTGATGTAGCTTTTTGCGATCTGGGCGATATCAAAGGAAGTGTATCGGTTGATGAGATGTTAAAAACTATTCGGAACTTGGTAGAGGGAATCTTAAAGGATGGTAAAATCCCGATAATGATGGGCGGTGAACACTCGTTAACATATCCGTGCATTCAAGCTTTTCAAGATATCAGCACAGTCGTCTTGGATGCGCATCTTGATATCAGGGACGAATATGCCGGCTGTAAACTCAGCCATGCCTGTGTTTCACGGCGCATCATTGAGGAGATCGGCACCCTGAAATATGTTTCAATCGGCATCAGAAGTGGTGCTAGGGAGGAATACGATTTTGTTAAGGAGAATGACATTCACTTTTACCCCATGGAACAGATACAATCAGGGGGCATTGTTCATGTCGTGCGCGATGCAATTGAATATTTAAACACAGAACGAATTTACCTATCCATAGACGTAGATGCGATAGATCCGGCATATGCGCCTGCTGTTGGAAATCCAGAGCCATTTGGGATGACTCCTATTGACGTCAAATATGTCATCCAATCACTGGCCCCCTATACCTCTGGGTTTGATTTGGTCGAGATATCACCAGAATATGATCATGGACAGACTGCTTTATTGGGTGCGAAATTGATTAGAGAATTTATCGCAGCGAAGGAGAGTATCTCAAATGAATGAGTTAAAGCAACCGATCAGACATATGAAAATAAACTCCACCATGACAGTAAACCAATTGGTCAATGAAATGAGTGGGGCTTCTCTAGGTGCGGGACGGCTGGCTGAAGCAGTTGACATTTATGAGGCAATGATACTTGATAAAACCACAAAGTTCTTTGGTCTCTCTGGTGCCATGACTCCTACAGGAATGCGCTTAATTATCAAAGACCTGATAGAGGCGGGTTATATCGATGTGCTCGTCACAACAGGCGCGAATCTAGTCCATGATCTAATCGAGGCTTTTGGTGGATTTCATTATAAGGGAACTTCGCAAATAGATGACGTAAACCTGAGGCATCAAGAAATCAATCGGATATTTGATGTATTTTTGCCAGAGCACCATTTCACCCTCTTTGAAAATAGGATTTTGGATATAATGGCGGATATCGATAAAAAGGGCATGGGCATCAGGGAATTTTTGACTGAAATTGGGTTGAGGGTTGAAAATTCGATCTTGGGGGTTGCAGCAAAAAAAGGCGTGCCTGTGTTTTGTCCTGCTATTTCAGACTCAGCGATAGGGCTGCAGGCATGGCTATACACTCAAACTCAGAAACTAAGCGTTGATGCTTTTAAGGATATGCGCGAGTTCATGGAAATCTGTTATAACGCACAAAAGACGGGGGCGATGTTAATAGGGGGCGGCGTTCCAAAGAATTTCATCCTCCAGTCGATGATAGTAACTCCGAAAAGTTTCGACTACGCGATACAGCTCACCACAGATAGTCCGGAGGCAGGCGGTCTTTCTGGAGCGACGCTCAGTGAGGCAAAATCCTGGGGCAAGGTTGCTGAGGAGGCCAGAGATGTCACAGTATATGGAGATGCGACAATATCGCTACCGATCATTGTTGCTGCAGTGCTGGAGCGACTGGGGCAGTAGTAATGTTTCATCAAAAAACCAGGGGAATTGCTAGAGATACTCTTCATTTCCTACTTGAAGTCAGCAAGTCATCACATCCAAATGAGTTTGCAGGATTGTTGAGGGCTGAGGAAGGGGTGATTACTGACGTAATTGTTCTTCCAGGCACTGTGGCCTCTTCATCCAGTGCAGTCATGCAATTACATATGATGCCCCTCTCACATTGCGTAGGGTCAGTACATAGTCACCCCTCTGCTGATATGCATCCATCTGAGGAGGATTTAATGATGTTCGGGCGCAACGGAGACTACCATATAATAGCGGCCTATCCTTACCATGAAAATAGTTGGACCTGTTACGACGCATCCGGCCGTGTCAGGAATTTGCCAGTGTTAGATGTTGAGTTTAAGGAGGAATGATGGTAAGTGTGCTTGCAACAGGAACTTTTGAGATACTCCATCCAGGTCACCTGACATATCTTAGGTGTGCTAAATCCTTGGGAGACGAATTAATTGTCATAGTAGCTCGAGATAAAATGATAAAGCATAAACGAGAACCAACGATTCCAGAGCAACAGAGGCTTGAAATGATCCAATCGTTGAGCATCGTTGATAGGGCAATCCTAGGGAGCGAGAGGGACATCTTTGAGCCGTTGTATGAGATCAAGCCAGATATTATCGCTCTTGGATATGACCAATGCTTTGATGCTGACGAGTTGTTGGAGCAGTTGCATAAAAGGGGCTTAGAAGCAAAAGTGGTTCGCATAAAAGAGTATCATCCGGGCAAGCTATGTCGTTGTAGTAACATCGTGGAACAACTCACCAAGAGTATACGACAGGAGTCTCATTAATCGATAATTCATAGCGCTCTTCTTCAACCTATGCAGATTTTTTCCATAAAAAAGAAAAAAAGCATAAAGAAAGATTAAGAAAAGAGTTGAGCTAGTTAGTTAAGTTAAGAAAGTGAAATAGAAAGTTGAGATCTTGAAAGGATGATACTATGGAATTGATGCTCTTCAAAATGTTACCTCCAACCCTTGTCCATCTTATTGCACCATGTGCTTTGATTCTTATTGGTTGGATATTGGAAAAGAAATTGGTAGGGAGAGTTGCCACGTTCTCCAATGTTATGGCAGCTAATGTATATTTTTATTATTCGTCATCAATTCATCCAATTTTAGCCATATATCTTACCGCTGGGTTTATTTTTGTCATTATTGAATTTCTTCCAAGTGGATTTAGAGGACCATTATCCAGACCATATTCTATTGTTAGATATGCTTATTCCTCTATTGTTGTAAGCGCTTTAATTTTATTTAGTGTTGAAAGTATGATCTAATCACATGAAGTTCCAAATATCTATTAATGGGCAAACAATTCGAATGGGTGTTATAGGTGGCCACATAACAAAAACCTCTAAAGTAAGTAATTCAACTATGTACGTTCTTAGTTAGCTAATCAACGAATAACCAAAGATGATGCGCCTTATATGGTCCAAGTTCTTTTTTGATCGCCCCCCATCCTTATTTTCGTACTATGCATCTGATAACCTGTTGGCATCAGACAAATATCTACGCAAGCTATTTGTGATTTGAAAGTGCTATTAAACATTGGACTTAAATATGAATCCTACTTATATCGCACGATGCGCACAACTTGCAATGCTTTTAGAAGTTTCTGCCACGCCAAAGCCTGGGAACGTAGACCGAAATCATGATTTTGATGATGTTAAGTATGAACACTTCCTAGCATCCGCTATAGGGGTGGGTCCAATATTTGAGAGAGCTGCGATAGCCAAAAAGGGCATCGGGTCTTTCATCAGAGAGTCGGTCGAGGAGAGTATTAGATGGCAGAGAGGAGGTAACACCCATTTTGGTGCATTCCTACTTTTGGTTCCCCTGGTGATGGCAGCTGGAAACGATGATATCAAAAGCGTAACCAAGGTCGTGCAAGACACCTCTGTGGAGGATGCTGTCGAGTTCTATAAAGCATTTCGATGCATCAAAGTCCGCGTAGGCTCTGTAAAAGAACTGAGCATAGATGATCCCAATTCGGTCAACGAGATTAAAAGAAGGGAATTGACGTTATATGATCTCATGAAAATCTCTTCCAAATATGATGCGATAGCTCATGAATGGATCAGTGGTTTTCATAGGACGTTTAGAGGGGCATCTGTTCTAGAAGAGAAGTTGGGTCAGATGAGTACGAACAATGCGATTATATTCACATATTTGACGTTGCTCTCAGAGCGACCAGATACTTTGATCCAGAGCAAGTTCGGATTGGAGAAGGCAATAAAAGTCTCTGAGAAAGCATCTACGCTGATAGAAAATTGGGACCTTGGTGCAATAAGTGATTTCGATGAGGAGTTGATTCGAGAAGGAGCCAATCCGGGATCCACTGCTGATATGGTGGTTGGGTCCCTATTCATAGCTCTTCTGGGAGGAGTGAAACCTTGATGATGAAGGAGTTTGGATTCCGAGGTATATCTGAGGTAATAGCCACCACGATATCCAAATCAGGAGAGCCAAACGCTGCTCCCATCGGGATAATTTCTGATGGCAACCTTTCAGCTCGAGTATATACAAATACTCAAACCTATGCAAACATTAAGGCCACGAAAAAAATGGTCGCAAACATAGTGGATGATCCAATGCTTTTCGTGTTGTCTGCACTTATGAAACTCTCTCTTGATGAGTTTCGGATGGATGACGGGAATCCAGTGCTGAAGGCTGCAAAGGCATGGATTGTATTTGAGTGCAGTATAGTGGACGATCCAAAGTGTGCCACTGTTATCCTACTACCTCTGAGAAAAAAGATCTTAAAAAGGTCCATACAGCCTGTAAATCGGGGTTTCAACGCCGTAATCGAGGCAACGATATATGCCACGCGATATCTGGTCATGAAAGATCCCAAGTATCTTGGGTGGATCGAACACTGTGAGGATATCGTGATAAAATGTGGTGGGGAACGCGAAAAAGAGGCGATACTCAAATTAAAGGAGTTCTTGGGGGGCAAATAGGGATAATTTGGATTAGCGATATCATTTCTTTACAAGCTAAACACAAAGGTAAAAAGTGGTCGGCAAAACACATTGAGGGAGAAGTCGAGAAAGGCATTATCCAGGCTTCATAAAAGGCATACGGTAATTACGAGTGAATCCATCACCAAATGTCATAATTTCTATTTTATGTTTAGATAAATCGGTAGATTCTGCTGATTTTGTTTGAAGGATTAGCTTACCATTCTCAATTTTTACATCACAAGTAGCCTTTCCAAATTCATTAGGAAAGTAGATATTAGGTAAATTTTGAATTTTATAGAATAATTCTTCCCATGTTTTAGTATCTGTTTTGTAATCAGAATTAAACTTTAAATCTTTCTTATGAAAATCTTTAACTTGATTGATAATAACATCTTTAAGAAAATCTGAAATTTGATATAAGGAATAATACAACATCTTCAGGGTTAAATTATACGAATTTGCTGAATGCATATTTTGATATTTGGGATGAAAATCTTCATCTGGTCCAACACTACCATCGTCAGAAACAGCTTCTATATAATAACCCATAACTGCAGATTTGTTTCTATGAAAATTAATTGTTCTTATAACCCTATTCGTATGTTTCAATTTATTGTATATTTTTCGAAAGTATTTTAAATCGTCTTTTGTTTTGTTATAGAGTTCTTCACCTGCCCCATAATCATTTTTTTTTCCAACCATTTCCAAAGAACTTCTCTTTTCTTTGGTGGGATGTGTTGTTTACAACAACCTTGTATCACTTCAAAACAAGATTCATAAAATTTAAAGAAATCATTTATTAAATCTCTAAACTTTTTTTCTAATTTAATTTTTCTATCTTTATCATAATTATTTTGATGTTCTTCCAGTTCTTTTAGTAACTCAATGAAATCGTTTACCACATAATTGGTTGCTAAATTAAAAATTCCGCCTGGATGTCTGAGATTATAATATTTATATGAATACTCAAAATCTTTGATATTTGCTAGAAAACCAATGACTTCTGGAATAAGTCCCAAATTTTCTTTAATGTTGAGTGTTAGATCTTCCATAACGCCAGAATACTACTCCTTTTCTTTGACGTACTTTATACCTTCGGGCTCTTCGTATTTTGCTCTAATAACGATGGTATTGGAAATCCGGTTAAAGAGACGTAGTTTGCTATTGGGCATGGCCAACCAGCCGATGAGACAAT
>JAQURP010000019.1:0-12464 GCA_028715545.1 Methanocellales archaeon
AAATTCTATACCTCATCACTTATCGCCTTTGATACCCCTGCATCCTCAAAGGTTGCCATTTCCGTCAGTATCTTTACGCTCGCCTCCACTATGCCAATTCCAAGAGCTGCACCAGTCCCTTCCCCCAGCCTCATATTCAGGTCCAATAATGGTCTCAATCCCATTCTTTTTAACAATATATTATGACCAATCTCGACCGAGTTGTGAGAGGCGATTATGTATTTTTTTGCAAGAGGAGCGAGCTCTGTGGCGAGAAGTCCGCCGGCAGCGGAAACGAATCCGTCCATTACCACCGGTATTCCATGGGCTGCGGCGCCCAAAACAACCCCAGCCAAACCTCCGATCTCGAAACCTCCGACCTTTGCCAGGACATCCAGGGGGTCTTTTCCGTCCGGAGAGTTGACTTCCAGCGCCTTTTTGATCACCCTTATTTTATTATCATACATCGCATCGTTTATTCCGGTCCCTCTGCCGGTAACTCTTTCCACTCTCTCTCCTGTGACCGCAGCGACTATGGCAGAGCTTGCCGTCGTATTGCCAATGCCCATGTCTCCTATTCCCACGATATCAACTCCTTTCTTGATTTCTTCTTCCAATACCTCTATCCCTGCCTCAACTGACCTTATGGCTTCATCATAGCTCATCGCTGCTCCTCGGGCAATATTTTTTGTGCCATAGCCTACCTTTTTATTGATCACATTTTTGTGGGGCTTTATATCAATAGCAACTCCTATATCCACTATTATCACCCTAGCGCCTATATGTCGAGCTAGGACATTTATTGCTGCTCCGCCATGAATGAAATTGTCAACCATCTGTAGAGTTACTTCCTTGGGAAAAGCGCTCACATCCTCCTCCACAACCCCATGATCACCTGCCATCGTTATGATGACCTTGTCCCTTATTTTGGGCATGGGGTTTCTCGTTATGCCTGTCACTTGAATGGATAGTTTCTCTAGAATTCCTAGGCTATCCTTGGGTTTGGTCAAAAAATCTTGCCGTTCTTTGGCAAATTTCATCGCTTTTTCATCCAGTGGCTCGATTCGGTCGATCGTTTCTTCGATCATCAATCAACATTCCTCCAATATGGTACATGCAGCAGCCCATGCAGCTCGTTCCGCCTCTCTCTCGCTATCCCCGGTGCCTATTATCAAAACGTCACCCTTTTTCATTTTCATATCTTCACAAAGCATCTTCATTCTTGCTTGCATGTTCTCATCGGCATTTATCATTGGAATTCTAGGACCAGTTTCATCAAGTATGAGCGTTGATGCACCAATGGCGCCCGCTGAAATTGCAGCATCCCTCTGCGTCATTCCCGATTTTATTTTATGAGCAGCATCTCTAACAATAACTGCACTATTCTCTCTTCCAAGCGTTATGTACCCAACATCTACCTTTGGGTGGTGTGAAACTCTCTTTTTGAGTTCTTCCAACCTCTTATTTCCTTTCTTTGTCAGATAGCATCCAGTGGGAGAGGCCTTAACCAGCCCTATATCTTGCAACTTCTCTATCATGGTGCGTGCAGTCCCTTCACCTATGCCTAGAAGTTCCCCCAATGTCTTTCTACCTAGGGGGTTTTTACCAATGTTGAAGAATGCCATAATCACATGGAAATCCGAATAGTTTGGCGATGCCCCTCTCTTAGGAGTGCTTAACCCCCCGGTTATCTTCAAGATAGGATGTATATGCATGCTCACCTCGCTATTTCTTCGATAATCGGTAAAACCTCTTTTGTATCCTGCAGAACAACTGCACCATTCTCTTTCAGTCTATTGTATATCTTCTTTGCCTCTCCTTGGGTAAAGTCTCTTTTTTCGATGGGCTCTTTCTCTATGAGAAGCACTGGTTTATTTTCCAAAGCTAATTCGGCTGCCTCTAGATTTTTTAGGTTACCATAACCAAACGGTATGCTTGTCAGCACTATAACATCTGCTTTATCAATCAGCTCTAAGTTGGCTTCATGTGCCTCACAAGAAATGGATGAAAATGGGGCCTCGCTTACTATGGGAATACCCAGATAATTCATTTCGTGATCGGTGTCTATTGCATTAAGTACGCCAGCAGTTACTTTATACCCCCTCTCGGTGAGAAGATGCATCAACTGCGAGCCAGTACCAGCACCACATATTATGTGAACGAAAAACATCCTTTTTGGAGCCCCCTTATTAGATAAGTAATCAGAGGAAGGAGGCATGCTATCCCTTCTCGGAAGTAAAGTAACGTATATCGAGTTAGTTACTGGTTGTCTTTTGATTAGTACCTCCACGCCGTATACTCTTTTGATGTTTTCAGCAGTCAGAACATTTTCTGGTGAGCCTAGAGAAAATATCTTTCCATGATGGATTAACATAAGGCGATCGCAATATAGAGAAGCCAGATTGAGATTGTGGAAAACAGCTATGACAATTATGCTCTCTTCTTTGCTCAATCTCTTTATTAAATCCAATATCTCTATTTGGTGACCGATGTCAAGGTGATCTGTGGGTTCATCCAGGAGAAGAACTTTGGGTTCCTGTGCAAGGGCTCTTGCAATGATGACTCGCTGCTTTTCGCCACCGCTCAACTCGTTGATCGGTCTTTCGGAAAGGTGCCATGTGTTCGTCAACTCCATCGCTTTTCTAGCAATAGCTAGATCATCAGCGCCTTCTGCATCAAATCGGCCTATATGGGGGTTTCTTCCCATAAGCACTATTTCTAGTGCAGTAAAAGCAAAGGTTATCACTGACTCCTGGGGGACCACAGCTAATTTTTTTGCTACCTCTTTGCTTGGCAGAGCGTAAACATCTTTTTCATCCAGAAGAATGGCCCCCATATAAGGGCGAAGCGTCCTGCTAATACTCCTAATCAAAGTTGATTTGCCTGAGGCGTTCGGTCCTATCACTCCTATGAAGTCGCCTCCAAGAGCGGATAGCTCGATATCCTCTAGAACCGAGGTACTTTCATAACGACAGGCAATGTTATTGATTCTGAGAGTGACGGATGTCATTCATTGTTCTCCTAGCCTAGAATATAGCTTTCTTTCTCTTTCGTAAAAGGTAAATGAAGAAGGGGGCACCAAAGATTGATGTAATGATGCCCACTGGTATCTCTGTGGGAGCGATGATGGTTCTGGCCAGTGTATCAGCCCAAACCAAGAAGACTCCTCCGACGAGAGCGGAGCATGGAAGGAGAATTCGATGATCAGGTCCCACCAAAATTCTCATGGCATGGGGTATTATCAGGCCAACGAATCCGATTATTCCACTGACAGCAACTGCCGACGCAGTTATCAACGAGGTAAAAGTCATAATGATCTTTTTCAATCTCTCCACATCTACTCCTAGGTGCTGAGCAGGCTCCTCGTCTAGAAGCATTACATTCAAATCCCTAGCGAAGATGTAGATGATCGTCGTGCCAATCACGATCCAGGGAAAGGTCATCCAGACATCATCCCACGAGCTAGCCCAGAGCCCCCCCATCAGCCAAAAAACGATCCCGTGTAATTTTTCGCCTGAGATATACATCATAAATGAAGTAATGGCTGATAGGAAAAGAGTTACCGCTATCCCAGAAAGTAGCAGTGTACTCGTAGGGAGTTTACTCCCCACTCTTGCGATGTTATAGACCAGAAAGATGGCGCCCATTGCAAAAATAAACGCCATTAATGGTACCATGTACATGCTCAGGGAGGCGAGTGTAACCATGGCTAATGTCGCACCTAGGGCAGCGCCTGCAGAGATTCCAATTATATAGGGGTCTGCCATGGGATTTTTAAACAACCCTTGCATCGCTGTCCCAGCAACACCTAGGGCAGCGCCGACAAGAACTCCCAAGATGATTCGTGGCAATCTTATCTGGAAGATTATGGTTTCCTCTGAAATAGACCATGAGGGAGCAACCAAACTATTTACTAGGGGCAGTCTACTGGCTAGCATCTTTAAAACAATCAGTGGGTGTATGTGTGCAGGACCCAAGGTTGCTGTTATGACAATGGTTAATACTAGGACAACTATTAGGTAGGTTATAATCAATTTCCAATGGAGGATTTTTTCAAGATAGTTCACTAGGCTTTTCCTCCAATACTACACAATTTCCATAACTTCGCCTTTGAAGGATACGTTTCCATCTAGATACGATACATCTTCCAAGTATTTTCTAGTTTCATCCACTGCCATATCCATCTCTTCATGGGTTGGAGATCGCCAAGGAGTTCCAGGAATAGGGACGTATCCGTCTATTCTAAGCGGAATAGCTGGGTCAACCTTAGATATGAATCTAGCAATCTTACCAATTTCTTGATGATTGATATAATTCGGTATGAGGATAGTTTCAGCCCTCAGCTTAACATCCATCTCATAAACATTTGTGAAGTTATCTAGTATCCTCTTGTTTGATTTACCAGTGTAATCACGGTGTATATCGTCTGAGTAGGCTTTAATGCTGATTTCTATTTCATCCATATCGTTTAAAGATGGAATTATAAAGCCATTCGTTGTTAAAAGATTCCATGTTTTGAGTTCGTCATGAAATGATTCAGCCAACTTTGGTAAATCTGGGTCCAATGAAGGTTCCCATCCACGAAAGACAACTCTTTTAGGCTCTAGTTTTTCCACTCTCTTAATTACCTCTTGATAGTCTAGAAAAACAACTTTCTTGCTCTTTTTATCAGTATCTTTTAGATGATAATCAAACAAATCCAGCTTGCTTATGCAGCCTGTACATGAAAAGTTACATCCCCAGAAAAAGATTGATATAGATTTATCAGCTGTATAATATGCTACATGATAAACATTAGTTTTACTATTCATGATACCTCATTTCCCAATTATCACTACTGATAGATAGGTGAAATTCTTCCCGGCAAGTTCCTTCAGATTTCCATGAAACACCCCCTCATTTTCCAATGTCAGATTTTCATATACGGTGATAGGCATCCTGTCATCAATACCACCGGATAGGAGAAATTTTGCAACATCTTTCGGCATAAAACGTGACTCAGAAAGTAGAAGGACTATATGTCCACCTCTTACACTATCTAAAAGACTTTGCTTTTTCTTTTCTAAATCCTCAGTTACATGAAATGTTAACAAAACAATTTTATCCCAGGCTAGCTTGGATTTAGCCGCAGCTATCTGGACTGAACTAATTCCTGGAATTATTTCTGCATCGGGAAAGCGATCATAAATATCCTCTATGCCTGAACTGCCAGAAAAATTTGGATCACCCGAGCGCAATATGGAGCAATTCTTGCCAGAGATCACTTCCCTCGTTATATAATCCAATCTCTCATTTCGGTTCGACCATGTCATCTCAATGATTGTTTTATCTTGGGTTAAATCTCTGACAACATTCAGACAAAGATCGTAACCTGCCACTATATCTGATCCTTTGATTGCTTTTATGGCTTTTTGTGTAAGATACTCAGGAGTTCCAGGACCAATTCCCACCACCCATGTTTTACCTTTAATGCTCTATCCCTCCATTTTATTCAAATAATTCTGGATGTATGCACCTAGCCATCTCTTCTAACCCGTCTACGATCCTAGGGCCTTTTCGAGAGACGACATCGCCATCGATTCCATATACTCTGTCATTCTTGACAGCACTTATCACATTCCATCCTGGCTGCCCTTTCAAATCATTCACTGTTATTTCTATTGTGCCCATATTTTTGTTAAAAATGATCACATCAGGATCACGTTCTATTAGTAATTCCAAGTTATATACTACGGATTTTGCTTCTACATCCGCAGCGATGTTGAGCCCTCCAGCCAGTTGAATTAAGATATGAGCTAATGACCCTGGACCAGATACACTTAATGGGTCAAGCTGATGGATAAAGAGGACGTGTGGTAATTGATCCTCATTTAGGTCCTTCGTGTTATCAGTTATGGCTTTGATCCTCTTTCTCATGTTTGCTGTTAATTCTTGAGAGGCCCCTTCTCTTCCAGTAATTTTTCCAATTAGCTCTATGTCCTCCAGTATCTCATCCATATCATCTGATCGCAAAGCAACTACGGATAAGTCAAGTTTTTCCAATTCTTCCACGACGGCTTTCTGTAGGCGTGAGTCAGCCAAAACTAAATCAGGCCTTAAAGCAACAACTTTTTCGATATTCACGGTAACAAAGCCACCAATTTCCAACCTCTCCTGTGCTTCAGGGGGGTAATTGCAATAACTTGTTACACCCACCACTTTATCTCCCAACCCAAGGGAGAAAAGTATCTCGGTATTGCTTGGTGATAGGGAAACAATTCTATTCAGTTCTTTAGGTATGGTCACCTCTCTTCCTAAATCGTCTGTAATGATTAATGGACTCTCTCCTACGCTTGGTGTTAACGTGATACAACCATTGGATGCTATGATAAACGCAATCACTAAGATTGTCCCGGTATTTCTTCTCACCAAGATTGCCCCCCCATCTTTCTTCTCACTAAGATTGCCTCGGTACTTCTTCGATTTATTACTTTAACTTGGTTAATATATC
Source organism: Methanocellales archaeon (assembly GCA_028715545.1). Classification (GTDB taxonomy): domain Archaea; phylum Halobacteriota; class UBA148; order UBA148; family UBA148; genus UBA148. Next base: position 6,470 of record JAQURP010000019.1, read on the forward strand.
CATCAAGATGGTTAAGTTAACCACATTTATATAGCTTATCGTCCTATTCTATAGCTATGTCAGCGATAGCGATCCATGGGACCACTTCTAATGCAGGAAAAACGATTATAGCCACCGCTCTCTGTAGAATATTTAATGACAAAGGATATAGGGTGGCTCCTTTTAAGTCTCAAAACATGTCTCTCAACTCGTATGTCATCCCGGGGGGAGAGATCGCCAGAGCACAAGCATTGCAGGCACACGCTGCTAGGATTGAGCCGACTGCCGATATGAATCCTATACTATTGAAGCCAAAAGCAGAACATGTTTCCCAGGTGGTCATACGTGGCAGACCTTACGCTGATATGAACGTTAAAGAGTATCATGACTTCGTAGAGAGGCAAGGGCGGGAAATCGTTAAGACATCTCTCAAGAATCTTTCATCAGAATATGATTTAATCATTATGGAAGGGGCTGGTAGCCCGGCGGAGATCAATATATTACAACGCGATATAGTAAATGTGTATCCGGCAAAATTGGCGAAGGCAAAATGCATACTTGTACACAACATCGAGTATGGCAGCACGCTTGTATATTTATTTGGCACGTTAAAACTCTTGGACACTGAAAGAGAGTTGTACAGAGGGATTATACTTAACAATTCTCGAGGAACAGTTGATACCGTCGAGCTAGAACACATCCTAAAAAAACCCGTTTTTGGTGTAGTTCCACACATAGAAGACCTGCACCTTCCAGAGGAGGATTCCTTGTCCCTAAAAAATCATGATGAACATTTTGATGTTGGAGTTATTCGTTTGCCTCACATGTCAAATTTCACTGACTTCGATGCACTCAAATTGGGGGGGTTAAAGGTCCGCTATATATCTATATCGACAGAGAGTGAGATAAAACGTGCTAGCGTTTTGATAATCCCAGGAACTAAGAACACGATCCTGGATTTGAAATGGTTACGTGAGCAAGGGTGGGATCATGCAATAGTCCAAGCAGCGAATGACGGCAGGGTCATCATCGGGATATGTGGTGGCTATCAAATGCTCGGAAAGAGAATAATAGATAGCGGCTTTGAAAATAACAGAGAGGAGATAGAAGGTCTGGGATTATTGGATGTCGTAACGAGGTTTGACTCATATACCAAGATCACTGAGCGCATTAAGGGGACCATAATTGGAGCTGGAATATTAGAAGAATTTCAGGGGGAGAAAATCACTGGTTACGAGATTCACACGGGCCAAACCTCCACAAGCGCGAAGCCCTGTTTTATTATTAACAGGGGCGGCAAAACGATCCAGGATGGTGCCATTAATGGCAGCGTATTTGGAACATACGTTCATGGTATTTTTGACAATCCTCCCATTCGAAAAGCACTATTAAAAGCTATTCAAAAACCCTCTAATATAATTGAGCGAGACCTGGATGACGAAATAGATAGGCTGGCTAGCATATTTTCTGCGAGCGTTGATCTCGAAAAAATAGAGGCACTGATATGAATAACCTAATGTTCTTGGGTGCGAAAAGTTGTGGAAAAAGCACCATAATGAATTCTTTGCACAGGTTGCTCAGTGAAAGTGGCTACCGTGTATTTACCCTTGATAAGCGGGATTACACCTCTATAGAGATGATTGGGCAATCCCTGTGCAAATATGATTGCATCCTCATAGAGGGCGATGAGCTTACAGACGTGAAGATTGCAGATATGGTTGACGCCTCGGTTGTTTTGGTCGGGGATATCGAGAGGGGTGGTGTGTTTGCCGTACTATATGGGATGTATGCACTTCTAAACGGTCAGCGTGTATCAGGCTTTTTGATCAATAAATTCAGAGGCGATGATGCAATCCTAATGTCTGGGCTGAAGTTTTTGGAAGAAAAAACAGGAGTTCCGTTCTTGGGAATAATACCACATATATCCGATATGGATGATTTCATAGAGGTTTTTAGGGGGGCTGTGGAGCCAGATGTGATGTCACAAATATTGGGCGTGAATCTATAATGGTTAGGAAAGAAGTATTGGCATTAGAACGATGCATACATGGGGGGAAGGTGCCAGAAGTTATTGGTAAGAGCGGAAGGTTGGTAGACTTCAGTGCCAGTATCAACCCGACTGGTCCACCATATGTAAGGGAAATACTGCTAGATGCATGTGAAAACATCGGTAGATATCCAGACGATCAATATGTAAAATTTAGAGAAGCTGCGGCGTCTTTTGCCGGTGTTCACTGTGAAAACATAGTTCCAGGAAATGGGTCGTTAGAGCTAATCCGGCTATTTGCTGAACTCATAGTTGAACATGGTGACAAGGTGATAATACCTTCTCCAACTTTTTGTGAATATGAATTTAATTGCAGATTATTCGGTGCAAAGCCCCTGTTTGTCGAAAGCTCGAAGGTAGATAAGATATCGGATAAAATGCTAGAGGAATCCAAGGCTCTTTTTATATGTAATCCGAACAATCCAACCGGAGAATTGCTTCAACGCTATAGTTTGGAAGAATTGGCAGATCGCTGTATCAAAAATGAGACCTATCTCTTTGTGGATGAAACGTTTATCGAGCTATCCGATCCAGAGCAAAGCATCTGTGATATCGCTGCCAAAGAGGATTACATCTTTGTGTTGCGATCACTGACTAAGTGCTTTGCAATTCCAGGAATTAGGATTGGATATGGCATAGGCTCCAGAAGGTGGGTCGAATTGATGAATAAATCACGACTTTCATGGAATATAAGTTGTTTTGCTGAGGCAGTGGGTATCCATCTTTTTCAAAAATCCGATTACTTGGAAAAATCACGTGAGCTGATAAAAAGTGAGCGAAAATGGTTGGTAAACAAATTAAGCGAAATTAAAGGCGTAAATCCCTTGGAAAGCCATGCAAATTTCATCCTGCTTGATGTTAAGGGAACGGATCTTAGTTCCAGCGAGCTGACTGAATGCATGCTTTATCATGGTTTTCTTATAAGAAATTGTAGTTCTTTCAAATCTTTGGGAGAGGGCTATGTAAGGGTGGCTGTAAGGACGAGGAAAGAAAACGAAAAACTCGTGATAGCACTAAAACAGGTCATCGATCCCACTGCCAGAGAGAATTGTGAGCACTATCCCTGTCATTTCCTAGGACAGGATTGCACGTTCTGTTTCTGCCCCTTTTACCCTTGTAAGTCTGAGCGCCTTGGAAAATATGTGAAAACCTCGTCTGGTAGAGTTGCGTGGAGTTGCATTGACTGTGAGATGATACATCAAACGGATATTGTACAGGAGATAATGGACAGGCTCCTCGCAGATGACGAATTGAGCGAAATATGGAAAATCATAGAGATGAGACTATGATCTGGAAGATATTGCTAATTGCAATCCTCATCGATCTCATTTTTGGAGAACCTCCTGAAAAAATTCATCCAGTGGTATGGATGGGTAAACTTATAGCTGGCTTAAGAGCGCACATGAACAAGTCAAAAATAGGTGGAGTTATTGTGGCACTGATAGTTGTGGGGGGGTTTACATTAGCGGGATATTTGATCTCCCTTATATCTGGGATCGTCGGCTTGATTATATCGGCATATATCCTAAAGGCGACGTTTTCTATCACTTGCCTAGCAGGCACTGCAAATATGATGGAAAAATATCTCGCGAGTGACGATCTTAAGAACGCTAAGAAGAATTTGCCCAAGCTTGTAGGAAGGGACCCAGCTCAGCTGTCTAAAAAAGAGATTAACTCTGCCGTCATAGAGTCAGTTGCAGAAAATTTCGTGGATGGTATTTTTTCACCCTTATTCTACTTCCTGCTATTTGGAATACCCGGAGCATTGGCATACAAGGCGATCAACACCCTAGATTCCATGGCCGGGCAAGGGGATTTCGGCTACTTCTCTGCAAAATTAGATGACTTGGTGAACTACATACCAGCAAGGTTATCTGTGCTCTTTATCTCAGCTGGGGCTATCTTCTATGGTTCGCCTCTTTCTGCACTGAAGATATCGAGGAGAGACCACGGATTGACAAAAAGTCCCAACTCTGGATGGCCGATGGCTGCGATGGCAGGTTCATTAGCGGTGTCTCTCAAGAAGCCTGACCATTATATACTTGGCAGTGAACTTGACATGCCAGAATCATATCATATCAAAAGGGCCGTACGTATTATGGAAATTGCAACGACTTTTTTAATAATTGTTTCATTTACTATAGCCTATTTTGTATATCTGCCACTGTATTAAGGAGAGATTTATATGGAAATTAAAGAGTTGCTTGAATCCTTGGGGATATCGCTTGAAAAAATAGTTTCTGCTGCAATGCAGATGCATATACCTCACCCTGGTGTTGAGACCGAAGATGAGGCGAGGAGGATTTTTGGAAAAGAGCTGGAGCACGCATTGGCAGATCCGAACCTATGCGCTCTTATCTATGCTGGGATAGCTCTTGAGAGAGATGTTGCTCAAGGATTGATTTATTTGGGAGAAGGGTATCATCTAGATGCTTCATCACTGATCGCTGACGAGGTGCTGGGTTTGAGCATTTCAAAATACATAGGCGGGTATAAGGGCTTGTTTGAGTACGTTCGGTGCGATAATGCCAAGCCAGGTATAGTTGCAGAACTTGGTCCTTTCATGGACGATGTGATTGCAGGGCTCATAGGGGGCATCTCGGCAAACATGTATGATGCGGGGCTTAGAAAGAATAAAGGGAGATAAAAATGAATGATCCCCTCTCCACGATAAGGGCAGGCATAGGATTTCTGACCACTATTCCAGTTGGAATCGACGTCGAAGGTATCCAAAAGTTGAGTTCACATGCCTATCTGTTTCCAATTGTAGGCTTCATCATCGGTCTTTTGGTTGGCTGCATTGGATTTATGCTACAGTTTTTGTCAGACTATCTGTTCTCTGCCTTAACCATCTTCATCTTGTATCTTGTCACTGGAATGAACCATTTAGACGGATTAATGGACTTTGGAGACGCTCTCCTTACACATGGCTCTGTAGAGGAGAAAATCAGGTCCATGCGTGACCCCTCTGTGGGTGTGGGTGGGATTGCTTTTTGTATGATGTCGATTTTGATCCTGTTCTCAGCCATAGCTGAATTAAAGCCAAACATATTGTTCTCGCTATTGGCAGCTGAGATTTGCGCCAAGCAATCCATGGTAACTGCAGCCATGTTCGGAAGAAGTATGCACCAAGGATTGGGATCCATATTCGTTGATAATGTTACCATGCGTGATTTCCTGATTGGACTGGTCTTTTCGATGATGGCTTGTTGGTTCGCTTTAGGTATGGTAGGGATCATTGCTTTATTTGCCGCACTTTCATCTGCATGGATGGTTGTAAGAATAGCACATCAAAACTTGGGTGGCGTGAGTGGCGACGTTCTCGGAGCTACAAATGAAATTGGGCGTATATTGGCGTTAATTGTGGGGGGAGTTGCATGGACGCTCTTGTGATGGCAGGAGGTCACGGAACTAGGTTGTGCAGGGGAGAGAAACCACTGATAGATTTACAGGGAAGGGCTATGATATCCTACGTATTGGATGCACTTCTGCAAACCGAGAAGGTCGATGAAATTTTTGTCATAACGTCTCCCCATACGTTGAAAACAAAAAAGTATCTGGAGGGTAAGTTCCCTGTGATCGAGACGAGGGGCGTCGGATATGTATCTGATTTGATGGAAGCTGCGGAGATTCTAGGACTAAAATCACCGTTTCTCATCGTAATGGCCGATCTGCCCCTTCTGGATTCGAAGCTAATCGATGAAGTCATCTGCGTATATCTAAAGGCGAACAAGCCAGCGCTATCGGTTTATATCCCTCTTAAAGTTTGTAATGAGATCGGCAGACGCCCTGATATTGTGCTAAACAGGGAAGGACAATTGATAGTACCCGTGGGCTTGAACATCTTGGATGGACGCTTGATAAAAGAGGAGCAAGATGAGCATTTGCTCATAATGGGGGAGCCCACCCTTGCTGTTAATGTGAACACGACCGACGATCTGAAAATTTGGGAGAGATTTGTCGGAAAGA
>JAQURP010000019.1:12564-22249 GCA_028715545.1 Methanocellales archaeon
CCCTCTTTAAAGTTGCACGATCTTTAGCAAATCTGCTTTTGTTATTATGCCTGTTGTAATCCCCCTTTTTATTGTTAAAACTGCTGGACTATGTTGTAATAATGGGATAACTATCTCTACCGGGGCATCTTCGCTTATCTGAGGCAATTCTATTTCCATCACACTCTCTATAGGCCTTTTTGATAATTTTTTTGGATCTTTATTTTGCACTATGTGATTGGTTATGACTTTTTCTGTGATGATGCCAACAGGCGTATTTTCATCATACACCGGTAGCTGTGAGATATCATATTTTTGCATGAGTTCTATTGCCCTATGAATCGAATCTTTTTTATCCACACAGACGACCTCTTTGTTGCTAATCTCTTTCGCCAATATCGCCTTTTTTTGTTTGCCCATCTCTTTTTCCAACGCTTTGAATATCCTTTTGACATTTCCATAGGAAGGGTCTATTTTCCCCCCTTCTATCTTTGCTATCAATGATTGACTCACGCCTGCATAATACGCCAGTTGTTTTTGTGAAAGGCCAAGACCCCTTCTCCTTTTTTGTATTTCTACTAGATCCGAAAGCATAGTTGTTATTATGGATTCCAAGTATATATTCCCTTTGGAATATTCTATTCAACAATCTATTTATATCGGAATAACAAATTTATATAAAGATATTACCCATAGGTGGCTTAGAATGGTGGAAAAAACAGTCCAGGACATAAACCAGAAGATCAAGGATGGCAGCGTGCATGTTGTCACTGCGGAACAGATGACTGATATAGTTGAAGAACTTGGTCCAGAGGATGCTGCCAGAGAGGTGGATGTTGTTACCACTGGCACCTTCGGTGCGATGTGTTCATCTGGAGCGTTTTTGAACTTTGGGCATTCTGATCCCCCAATCAAAATGCAGAAAGTGTGGCTGAACGATGTGGAAGCGTATACTGGCATTGCAGCGGTAGATGCATACATAGGCGCCACGCAACTTTCCGAGTCACGAGGGATGGAGTATGGTGGAGGACATGTTATAGAAGACTTAGTAGCTCGCAAATCCGTTCACACAAGGGCAGTTGCATATGGCACAGATTGTTATCCCAGAAAAAACATTGAAACTGCGATCACGATAGACGACTTGAATCAAGCGATCATGCTGAATCCCAGAAACGCATATCAAAGATACAATGTAGCGATAAATTCGTCTGACAGAACCTTGTATACATATATGGGCACTCTTCTTCCAAACTATGGAAATGCAACCTACTCTGGAGCTGGAGTGCTATCTCCCTTATATAATGATCCTGACTTTGAGACGATAGGTAGGGGCTCCAAAATTTTTCTATGCGGTGCCCACGGCTACATCATCGGGGAGGGGACACAACATGAACCCCAGAACGATCTTGCAACGATAATGGTTACTGGGAATCTAAAGGAGATGAGTCGTGAATTTCTCAGGGGTGCTGCTTTCCATGGCTATGGCGCTACACTATATGTTGGGCTAGGTATACCGATCCCCATTCTAAATGAGAACATTGCCAAAAAAACCGGAATAAGTGATGCAGACATCGTCACAAATGTATTGGACTATTCCTTTCCGAAAAGGTCACGACCAACGCTAAGAAAAGTCTCATATGAGGAACTAAAGTCAGGTATGATTGAGCTTGATGGTAAAGAAGTTCGTACTTCACCTTTATCCAGCTTTTTTATGGCTAGAAAAGTTGCTTCCACGCTGAAGCATTGGATCGAGCAGGGCAATTTTATGCTGTCTCAGCCCATGGAAAAACTACCTACTGACACTATATTTGGGCCAATGAAACAGACAAAGGAAACACCCCTTGTCAAAGACGTGATGTCAAGAAAGATGATCACGATTAGACAAGGGAAAAGCGTTGAAGATGCGGCTAAGTTGATCATGAGGGGGCAGTCCACTCATCTGCCAGTCACATCTGAAGATGATAGGTTGATCGGCATAATAACTGCGTGGGACATATCTAAAGCAGTAGCTCAAGGGAAGTATGATAAACTGGATAGGACGATGACCAGAAGAGTTATTACCGCCACATTAGACGAGCCAATAGATGTAACCGCTAGAAAATTGGAAAAACATAATATCTCAGCATTGCCTGTTATAGACAAAGATAGCAAGGTCATTGGAATGATAACGAGCGATGACATAAGCAGATTAATTGCGAAACGAAATGGATGCCCCCTACAGGCACCTCTCGAAAAAAACGGTAGGTAAAACGTAGTATTTCTTGGTGATTATGATATGAAGATATTTCTAAGGTTTGCCCCAGAAATAAATCAAGAGCCACATATTTCAGAGGTGATCCTTGAAACAGGGGCTAAATTGAACATCAATAGGGCAAGCGTAGACGCAGTAAGTGGTGAAGTTGTGGTTGATGTCCCGGATGAAAAGTCCAATGAGGTGGTAAAACTATTCCGTTCAAGAGGAGTAGAGGTCTCTATCTTAGAACACCCGGTCATTCTGGATAAGGATGAATGCATTAATTGCGGTGCATGTATATCTGTTTGCTATATCAAAGCACTCAGTTTCAAAGATGACTGGAGTATAGCTTTGGATGAGAAACGATGTAATCAGTGTGGTGCATGCATAATTGCATGCCCCCACGGTGCATTGGAATTTTCATGAGAACCAGATTTCAGCTAAAAGAGACCCTTGTAACGATCACCGCCGATGAGAAATACATAGAACTTGCCAAAAAAGTTATCAGGGAGCACAGGGGACATCTGGAGCGATACATTCGATTCGATCCTTTTTTTCAAGTCACACTTGAACCCTATCAGGCACAAAAGAATGTGCCTGAAGTCGTGAAGAGGATGTGTGATGCTAGCAATGCTGCTGGTGTGGGGCCGATGGCCGCCGTAGCTGGTACCATTGCAGAACTGACGGTTGAAGCGATGATGCAAAAGGGTGCAAAACATGTGATAGTTGATAATGGTGGCGACATAGCATTGGTGAACGAAACCCCAGTAACCGTTGGCATCTATACTGGGGAATCTAATATTAAAGACCTTGCACTGCAAATTGAGCCAAGAGATTCCATGATCGGAATCTGCACATCATCTGGTAGAATTGGCCATTCGATCAGTTTCGGTAATTCAGATGCAGTCACTGTTATTTCATCCAGCGTAGCACTTGCAGATGCGACTGCGACTGCATTGGGCAATAAGGTAACATCAGAGAAAGACATTGAGACGGCATTCGAGGGCATCAAGAACATAGATGGTGCGTTGATAATACGTGGAGATAGCATGGCAAAATGGGGTAAACTTCCCAAAATCGTGAAAATGTCTCTGAGCCCAGAACTAATAACTAGACCATGAATCATCCTATTTTATAAACGTTCATGTTAAACATGATCAGAATATCGGTCTGCATACCGTTTTACGCTTGCTATTCCGATTTGAAGATTTGCAAAGTTCCTAACAAAACATGGCGTCTTATTAATTATCCTTATTGGAATAGTGCTAGATTTCGTAGACATCCCCAACCAAGGCTCCAATTTCTTGGTCAGATTCTCCATTTCGGTTCGGTAATAGTTCTCTCAGCCTTTGCCTATCTATGTGCTTTTCAGGATCAACGTGCTTGGTGGAGCAGATGCTAAAGCAGTAATTGCACTTTCCATAGTGGTCCAAACTTTTCCTTTAGTTCCACTGAAAGGTGTTCCATTCCTCAATCTTCAGCGTTTTTGGGAATGCAGTCCTTCTAATGTTCCTCATCCCCTTCCTGATTCTCTTCTATAATTTAACGCAGCTAAGCAGTGATGAGCTAATGGGCTGTTTTTTCACTCATTTCTCGGATATATAAATCCAAAATCTCCGAACTGCAAAATAGACACATCAAGCTTATCGAGAGTTATACTGAATAGGATGGTAACATAATTCGAAAATTTGTGCCTAGAGGGATGGATATGGGTGCTAATACTAGTTGGGAGACTGCAACATTTAGCAAAGGACAGAACAACTCCTACCAAGATATGGGTGACGCCAGAGCTGCCATTCGTGACTCCATTGACGCTTGGTTTTATCGTCGCACTGGTATATGGAGATCTGATGTACTTGATGAAGTATCCCTCAATTCTTGTTAGTATAATATACCCCTTAAGCTAATCTGGCACTCATTAAAACAATTCAACCAAACCCATATCTTGCCTTAGACGGCTTTTTTGGAAGTCTCACACAAAGGGTGAATCTATAGATTGATCTGCCCTCTTGAACCCTAAGATACTTCATACTTTCAGTTCTTTTTCCACCCACCACTTTCAATATCTTCGCAACTGTATGTCTAGCATCATTTAATGATGACATGTATATGTCATACCCATTTTTTGCCTCAGATACTTCGTAATCACTTTTTCCCTTGTATCGATCGATTATGTTTAGGATTGATTTTCTCTCATTCTCCTCTATCTCTCTGCTTGCCCTGATTTGGATGAGTGCATCGTGCCTAGACAACCTTCATACTTCCTCTTTTCCCTAGCGTTAACTGCGGCTCTCCTTGGAACTCGTTGACAAAAGCATCTTTTATCTCGACCATATCCCCGACTTGGACCTCTTCAATGTTTTTGCCCCAGAGCGTGAAGGGAATCGTTCCAGTCTCATCTTCTAATGTTGCCGTAGCAACTTCTAATGTTCTACCGTTTCTTGTCTCAACTTTCCTTGGGGTTTGCTTATCTATTATCTTTGCTTTTAGACAATCAACAGTATCTTTTGGTTTCAGCTCTTCTATTTTCAATTTCTCACCTCCATTTCTCTCTATTTATTTATGTTAGTATGACTTTCTTATTTGATGGAATTTTTGGTATCATGGCTTAAATCTTAATAGGCCCGTTTTTCTGATTGGGTATAGGCCCGTATTCTGCTTCATCGAGAAACAGCTTGATCCTTTTTTCGTCGAACTCTATGTTTGCATCCACTTTTGCCATTTTCTTGTCTAATCCTACACATAGCAATTCTGTATTTGATCTGGCCATGAAATTCCACATATGCTGTGTCTTCTCGAATCACTTAATATGTTTGTCTAATCTTAAACGTTACAGTTCGATCTCTAAGTCTTAGTTTCGTTCGTTAATTATCTTTATCAATATGTCAATAGTCTGGTTGTGCTGATTTCTGATACATTCGATAATTACTTGGATGCAAAATATTGATACTAGTAAGATATGGGGTCATGTAAGTAACAAAAAATTGAGTAAGTAGTATAATGAAATAAACAGATTATTCGAATTAAGTAAGTGAATTAATTCATAATTCTATTTTTAAAAAAGCAAAACATAGTCCGTTTCCGCGTGGGATCATTATGCTCAAGCGTTAATTGAAACTTTTACGGAAGGACACCACATACCAAATACGTGAATATAAAGAAACGGGTGATTTTGGATTTCGTGGAAAGATGGATTCCTATGGGATAAATCTAATTGTTAAAACTACGCTCGAAGGGGCTTTGGAGCTGTCTGAAAAAGAGGTGAGATCTCTGTTGAGTTCCTTCATTGTACGATCAGTGAAGGAGTTTCTTATTCCCGGAGTTTTTGCTGTTGCTGAGGGGTATAGCTGGCGAGTAGTAATATTCAATAGTGTCCATCCTTCTAGTGCTCAGGTAATGGAACGAGGTAGTAGTATCTGGTGATTGGTGACCCTTTACTGGGCCAACCTTTCAGTCGCGGGGAAATCCTTTCAGATAGAACTATTATGAGTTTTTCTATTGGGGCTAAAAAAATACAGGAAGATTTAGAGCGGCTTCGACGTGAACGTTTGGGATTACAACTCTTCTTGCATGAATAGTCTCCTCAGAGTTTTTGTGATGATGCCTTTGATTTGATGGTATACGGCGGAGTATGGGATGCATGGCGGGGCGAGAAACTTGTGAAAGAAATAAAAGAGGAGTAAAAGATGAAGTTTCGTAATTCATATTTTTCAGGTTTATTACATACGAAAGGTTTATTACATCCAGAGGAGCCATATAATACGAAAGAAAAGATGGTTACCTGCATTAATCAAATATCGCATCGAGATAATGGGGACAGCGAATCCGAGGGTACGTCTGACGAACCACCGGATAGCGGGCAGCGGCTCCAAAATTTTTCTGTATTTAATAGTCTTCATAATCTCGGAGCTGACTTGCAGGAAATAAAAAAGGTAACTAAGGTTTACCCTGCCAAGATAAGCCGCCATTTCTTTAGCCTTATAAAAGAAAAGGACGACCCCATCTGGAAGCAGTGCGTACCCAGTCTAGTCGAGCTTCAAGACAATGTTAATTCCGCAGACCCCCTACGGGAAGAAAGGGACACGAAAGTTCCGGGTCTGGTTCACAGGTACCCAGATAGAGTGCTCCTCTTGGTGAGTTCTAAGTGCGCCATGTACTGCAGGTTTTGCACCAGAAAGAGAAAGGTTGGTAGAATACAGCAGATTCCAATGGAACAAATCGAAAGAGGCATTGAATATATACAGCAGCATCCTGAGGTCAGGGATGTTATCCTTTCAGGTGGAGACCCACTTATGAGGGAGGACTGGGAATTAGAGCATATCTTGAAAAAGCTACGGGACATAAAACACCTTGAGATTATAAGGATCGGAACCAGGGTCCCCTGTGTCCTGCCGTCGAGGGTCACCAAGCACCTATGCGATATGCTTAGAAAGTACCACCCCTTATACATGAACATACACTTCAATCATCCTGCGGAGGTCAACTCTGAGAGCAGGAGGGCTTGTGAGATGCTGGCTGATTCCGGAATTCCGCTGGGGAGCCAGACGGTGCTTCTAAAAGGTGTGAACGATTCGCCTGAGATTCTCAAAGAGCTGATGCAAAAACTGGTCCAAATAAGGGTCAAACCTTACTACTTATACCAGTGCGATCTTGTCAAAGGGGTCGAGCATTTTAGGACAACGGTTCAGGAAGGTTTAGCAATAATCAAATCCATCCAGGGATACACCTCTGGCCTTTGCTGCCCACACTTCATCATCGATAGCCCCGGAGGTGGTAAAGTACCACTCTTGCCTGAGTACGTCGAAGAGCTAAACGAAGAGAAAATCGTCTTGAGAAACTATCTGGGAGAGCGTTATGTCTATCCCAACCCAAGATAGAGCCCCAATGAAGGTAGCCATAACCTATAACGCGCTACCTGAGAAGAACAGCAGGTATAAAACCGACGCTTTCGTTGAGTTCGATGACGCCTCGACTGTGGAAGCTATACAGAAGGCCATCGAAGCCCTGGGTCATGAGGTAACACTGATAGAGGCGAATGAAAACGCCTTCCAGAAATTAAGGGCTTTGAAGCCGGATTTCGTCTTCAACATAGCGGAAGGAATAGGTGGTGAGAGCAGGGAGTCCCATATTCCTGCAATGCTTGAACTGCTGGGGATACCGTATTCAGGTTCAGGAGTCGCTACACTGGCCATTACTCTAGACAAAAGAAGAAGCAAGGAGGTGTTGGGCTACTGGGGTATTCAGACACCAAAGTTTTGTCTTTTAACCTCAGAAGAGCAATCTTTGGATGGACTTAAGTTTCCATTGTTCGTGAAACCCAACGCAGAAGGGTCAAGCAAAGGCATTATGAAAGACGCATTTGTCGAAAATGAAAAGGATGCAAAGAAAATAATTAAGAGAATCTTCCAGGAGTATGGCCAATCCGCTTTAGTTGAAGAATACTTGCCAGGAAGGGAGTTCACGGTATCGATCCTAGGCAACGATCCGCCCAGAGTTCTTCCAGTGCTTGAGGTTGACTTCGATGGGCTTCCCGATGACCTTCCTAAATTCGATTCCTATGAAGTAAAATGGTGCTGGGACACTCCAGATAATAAGCACGATGGAATAATTTGCCCTGCCAAATTGGACGCAGACCTGGAGGGATGCCTGAAAGATACCGCCCTTCGGACGTATGAAGTCCTTGAGTGTCGTGATTTTAGCAGGATTGACCTGAGACTTGATGCTGATTCCGTGCCGAACGTGATCGATGTTAACGCGTTGCCTGGTCTGATCCCAGATCCCAAGGAGAATTCACGATTTCCGAAATCTGCCTATGCCTATGGCATGACTTACGAGGAATTGATCGCCGAGATTTTGAATGCGGGGTTCAGCCGTTACTCCCTGTAGGAGGGTTAAATGAAATGAATATCGGGATATTGTACAACCTTGTTGAAGAAGGCAAACTCCAAAGAGGAGTGCCTACCGACATTGTGGCTGAAAACGAGGTGCTTGACGCTGTCTCGGCTGTGAAAGCATCCCTTGAACATGCGGGCCATGAGGTTTTATTGCTGCGGGTGAGCAGTGAATTACTGGGGGAATTAAACGAGCTGGACCTGGACGTGATCTTCAACCTTGCGGAAGGACTGGGCGGGGATACATTGGCCGAGAGTAAGATTGCTGCCCTTCTCGAACTGCTTAAGATACCTTACACAGGCTCAAATTCCCGTACCCTAGCCATATGTCATGACAAATTCATCACCAAGAACATACTGGTCAGCCAGGGGATACTAACACCAGCTTATCAGCTGATCATGGAACCAAATGAGCCCATCAATACTAAACTATCCTATCCGTTAATTGTGAAGCCTGTTTGGGAAGATTCCAGCATAGGTATAGGGCCTGATTCGGTAGTATATGATGAGGAACACCTGAGGAGGAAGATACGCCACATCCTTGAGGTATATCTCCAGCCGGCCCTCGTGGAAGAGTTCATTGATGGGAGGGAGTTGAATGTGGCGATATTGGGATCTGGTGGAACTGTCCGAGCGTTACCACTCTCTGAGATAGTATTCAATTTACCTCCTGGGGAAGAGTGGGTGGTCAGCTACGAGGCGAAGTGGATTGAAGGTTCGAAATGGTACGAAGGAACATGTAGAAGCTGCCCTGCAGAACTTGACCCTGATACGGCGGCGAGAGTGAAGGACTTGGCATTGAAGGCTTACAGGGCGGTGGGTTGCTCTGGATATGGTAGGGTTGATATCCGGCTGAGGGAGGGAATCCCATACGTGCTGGAGGTCAACCCGAACCCGTGTTTAAGCCCCGGCCATAGCGGCTTTGTGGCCTCCATCGAAGCTGATGGAATGACCTTCGGTCAATTAGTTGACATAGTCCTTCAATCAGCAATTGAAAAAGGCCGTTTGAAGGAGAGATCCTCAGACAACAAAAGCGAGTTAATCAAGACGAAGAACCTGACCATGAGGCCGGTGAAGCTATGTGATGTCGACATTTTGCTGAGTTGGTTCAACGACGCAGAAAATCTCAGATTTATGGACGACTCTGGCCAAATCTCACGGGGATACCTGGAGCGAGAACTGATGAAAACCTCCAACGATTTTGATTTCATCGTCTCGTTGGGTGATAAGCCTATAGGTTTCGCCTCGGTGTACAATGTGGATGGAAAAAACATGAGGGGTGAGATCTCCATCCTCATAGGGGAGACGGAACTCCAGGGTAGAGGATATGGATCGGAGATTATTATGGCCCTCTTGCGTTTTGCCTTCGAAAAACTCATGCTGCATTCACTCTTTGCTTCGGCGACCGTGTTAAACGAAAGCTCACAACGGATTTTGGCCAAGGCAGGGTTCAGGAAGATCGGCACGCGTAGGGAATATCACAAGTACGAAGGTGAATTTTTAGACGAAATATTCTTCGACATCACAGAAGGGGATTACAAAGCGATGTTATCTCAGTTCAAAACTGGATGAGAACACCTGC
>JAQURP010000020.1:0-19772 GCA_028715545.1 Methanocellales archaeon
ACAAGCGTGGGTGCAGTCTTGCCACCGATGATCATGTTTCCTATGTAAACATAGATTTCATCTACCAATCCTTCAGAGATCAGGCTCCAATTAAGCGTTGCACCGCCCTCAACCATAAGCCGTTCAATGCCACGGTTCTTCAAATCTGCAAGCAGCTCAGACAAGGAGACGCGCTCATCACCGACAGCGATAGCTTCTGCCTTTTCCCTCAGCGCCTCGACTCTTTCTGAGGGCGCAGACTTGGACACGGCAATGATCGTTGGACCGCCTTTTCTGGAGATGACTTCAGCATCAACAGGCGTCCTCGCCATGCTGTCGACAACCACCCGAATCGTATTCTTCTCTGCGGACTTCACGGTTAAACCGGGGTTATCAGCCAAAACCGTGCCTATGCCCACCATTATGGCATCCGAGCCCGCTCTAAGTTCATCAACCCGCTTCATATCAGCATAGCTCGATATTTTTACTTGACTGCGCCTATATGTGGATATCTTTCCGTCTGCGCTCATCGCTGCATTAATGAATACGAATGGTCTGGATTTCATTTTTGCACCTCCTTGGTGCGCTCGTAGTAGAACAAGTACTGCTGCGCATAGCCGGCATGCTTGCCAAAATATCGCCCAGCCCATTCCCTAAGTTTTTTATCTGATATTTTTTTATTTCTGAAATAATCGCGCTGTACGATTCTCCTTACATGAACATCTACTGGAAATGCTTCGAGTTTATCTAAAGAAAATAAAAGAACGCAGTCGGCAACTTTAGGTCCCACTCCTTCCAGTGACATCAACTCTTCCTTAGCACTTTTATAATCGAGTTCTCTTAATCGTTCAAGACAAAAATCGCCTTCAGATACCAGTTGAGCTATCACTTTAACCTCCCTTGCTTGCTTATCTCCGAAACGAAATTGACACTTTTTCAAATCATCTAAGTTTGCTTTTGCAAGTTCATCTGGCTTAGGAAAGGTATAAAAAATTTTATTTTCAAATTGGATTTCATCTCCAAAATTTTTTGAGAGACTGAAAACGATTCTCTCAATTTTTTCAATTCGATTTTGTCTTGAGCAGACGTAAGAGATGAGACATTCCCAAGGATCTTGTTTGATTATTCGCATGCCCCCGTACATAGCGATGGCCTCGTTCATCACCGCATCCTTGTTTATGCATTGATAGATGTCATCCAGATCATCATTCAACCTAAAGTAGCTCGTGACACGGTCCATATCGAGATTGGATTCTACGATTAAATGATTCCCTACCTGTTTCGCCTTGATTACTGAATTACCTAAGACGCCCATCCAGTTATTTTTATTTTCTCTCCATCTAAAAACCTGACCACATCGCAACGTATGATCGAGATCGAAATTATGGACAGTTAGGGTATGTAGTTTCATTCCAATGACTTTTTATTGCTTTTGAATCATTAATATGCTGGTGTTCTGGAATGTTTCCTGAAAGATGTGAGACACAGATAATCATCGCGCTGTATGCTGTGAGGGGGAGGGGGTACTACGAGCCCACAAAAGATGTGTTTTGAAGAGAGCATTAGCATAGAGCCTCTTCTAGATGCACCTGTCTTGGTCGTGAAAAATGAAATTAAAACATTGGTAATTGCAGATCTTCACATCGGAATAGAGCATGAGCTCTATAAAAGTGGAATCAAAATTCCCAGCCAAACACAGAAACAACTGGCTAAAATAATCGACCATATTGAAAAAATAGACCCCGATAGACTGATCTTACTCGGAGATGTAAAGCACAATATCCCCCTAATTTCATATCAAGAGCGGGGCGATGTCCCAGGATTCTTGGGGGAATTGGCAAAACGCGCACCAATAGACATAGTTCCAGGAAACCATGACGGAAAGATAGATTTTTTGATTCCTAAAGGCGCTGATATCACACTCCATAGCCCAAGAGGTCTTCTTAGGGACGACATAGGGTATTTTCATGGGCATGCTTGGCCATATGCCAAAATTCTATCCGCAAAACACGTTGTGATGGCACACAATCATCCTTCAGTGCGGTTTACAGACCAACTGGGCTACAGGAAAGTCGTACCAGTATGGATCAGAGTGAATTTTGATGAAAACGTAATACGAAAACAGTACTCCATTAAAGCCGATGAAAATATCTCACAGTGCTTGACGATAATGCCTGCATTTAATGAACTTTGCGGCGGAATACCTTTTAACGAAGCTTCATGCGAGGATTTGGTGGGACCGATTTTCACCTCAAGAGCAACCAAACTAGACAGTGCAGAGGTATACTTACTGGATGGAACTTATATCGGAAAAATCAAAAATCTAAGAGGTTAAAGATGATTGCCCACATATGGATATTTGTAGAGACATCCAGCGATCCTTGATACTGCTACCACGAATGATGTCATCGTCCATGAGACATAAGAGGATTTGGGCGCCCCTATAATTTGTTGATGAAGAATTTCTAACTACCTACCATCTATGGAAGTACCACAGGGGAGGTTCACAGACTGCACCATTCACAGTTCTGACATATCACAACGGAATTAGAAAATATAGACATATCCTTGAGACTGAAGTCGAGCATAATTGAATGGAAAAAAAAATAGATAGATATCAAATTTTTTAGGACTGACTTGTATGGGCAAGTTTTGAAATGATTGATGACCCATATAGGCGGTATAGAGCAATGCTGACAAGAATAAGTTTACTTATCAGAATGATCATGATGTCATTGCAAACAATATAATATGAATGATGACAGCATTTGACTATCTGGACTCAAGAATTAAAGAAGCACTTAGAGAGAGAGATTTTTTAGTGCCTACTGAACCGCAGGAGAAAGCCATCCCTATAGTGCTAAGAGGTAAAAATGTCCTTCTCATCGCACCCACGGGCTCTGGTAAGACCGAATCTGCTGTGCTACCAATTTTTCATCATCTTATCCAGAGGAATAAAAAAGGAATTTCTGCATTATATATCACTCCACTCAGAGCATTGAACAGGGACATGCTCAAGAGAATGAAGTGGTGGAGCACTAAGTTTGGCATTGATATTTCCGTTAGGCATGGAGACACCTCAGACCATGAGAGAAGGAGACAGGCGACAAATCCCCCGGACATGCTGATCACAACACCAGAGACATTACAAGCGATGCTAACAGGAAGAAGACTACGTGAAAACCTAGCGGATGTTTCATATGTAGTCGTGGATGAGGTTCATGAAATAGCTAGCTCCCAACGGGGTGCTCAACTCGCAATCGGATTGGAGCGACTAGTTGAAGTTGCAGGAGAATTTCAGCGAATAGGACTGTCTGCAACGGTTGGCTCACCAGAGGAGATTGCAAAATTCTTTGTAGGGGCGGATAGGGATGCAGAAATCATTGAGGTGTCCGTATCAAAATTGCTCGACTTCAAAGTCATCAGCCCAAGTGCATCGCATGAGGACATAAAAAAGGCGAAAAGAATGATGACTGACCCAGAGATAGTAGCCCACCTAAGCTGCATGAGCGACCTTATAGAGAGACATAAATCCACGTTAATATTCGTGAACACACGTCAGTCTGCGGAAGCACTTGGATCAAGATTTCGTATGCTTGGTTCCAACATAGGGGTGCACCATAGCTCTCTATCAAAAGATATGAGAGTTGAAGCAGAGGATGCATTTAAGCGAGGCGACCTAAAAGCTTTGATATGCACGTCTTCGATGGAACTGGGCATCGACATAGGCAAGGTAGACCAGGTGATACAATATGCATCACCAAAGCAGGTGACTCGCTTATTGCAAAGAGTGGGCAGATCTGGACATAAGGTGGGTGAGACCTCAAAGGGAACGATCATAACCACTAACACAGATGACATTGCAGAAGCATGGGCCATAGTACACAGAGCTTATGAAAATGAAATCGAATCAATAGAACTACATGATGCAGGTGATACGCTCGCAAACCAGATTTGCGGAATGGCTCTTCAATTCGGACAGATCTCCCTTGAAAAAATTCTATCCATAATACGTAGATCCTATCCTTTCAGGAAAACCACACATGAATTATTGCTTCAAATCATTCAGCAGTTAAAAGAGCAACGACTTATCTGGTTTGATGAAAATACCGTAGGTCAAAACCGCAGAACAAGGCAGTATTTCTATGAGAACTTATCGATGATCCCAGACAAGAAGAACTATGATATATATGATGTCATTGGTGGGCGCTTTATTGGGACCTTGGATGAGGCATTTGTGGTCAACTTCGCATCTCATGGAGCGACTTTCATCACAAAGGGGGATATGTGGCGAATCGTTGAGATGGCGGAAGATCAGATAAAAGTGGAGCCGGTTGAAGACCCAAGCGGAGAAATTCCTTCTTGGGTCGGAGAGGAAATTCCTGTCCCCTATGAGGTGGCGCAAGAGGTTGGACGTATCCGAGCCAGAGTGGCTTCAATGCTAGAAAAGAAAGAAGATGCCGTTGAGGAGCTCATGAAGACTTATCCCACCGATGCCAGCACTGCTAAAAAGCTGATAAAACTCGTCCAAGAACAAATCAAGGGTAACTACCCGATTCCGACCGATAGTTGCGGGGTCATCGAATGTGAAAACAGAAAGATAATAATAAACGCCTGTCTTGGACATAAGGTGAACGAGACGCTGGGGCGAGTGATCGCCTCGTTGCTAACTGCACGCTTTGGTAGTAGCGTGGCAATGGAAATCGATCCCTACAGAATTGAACTTGAGTTGCCAAGAAAACTTTCTGCAATACAGATAAGGAATCTGATAATGGATATAAAGCCAGAATATATCGAGCCGATCATCGAAATGACGCTTAAGAGCACCGCGCTTTTCAAGTGGAAGATGGTCCATGTCGCAAGAAAATTTGGAGTTTTTAGTCGCGACACAGATTACCGGTTCATTGACGACAAACTGCTTAATGTTTTCACGGACACTCCCCTATATGATGCAACGATGAGGGAGATCTTCCAGGACAAGTTAAACATTCCTAGGGCAGAGGAGGTCCTAGAAAAAATGCTTTCTGGAGAAATTGAGCTTGTTACATCTGGAATTAGCCCGATTGGACTTGCAGGCCAAGAATCCAGCAAGGAACTGATAGCTCCAGAAAAAGCGGATGGATCAATCTTACTTGCGCTAAAGGAGCGGATCATGAACGATAGGATCATACTTTTCTGTGTAAACTGTAAAAAATGGATTTCTCAACGTAAGGTCAAACAAGTACCAGAAAGGCCGGAATGTCCGCTCTGTAACTCAAGGATGATAGCTGCACTAAAACCTTGGGAGAAAGAAGAAATAAAAATCACCAAGCGCTCTGATAAACTTAGATCCGAAGAGGATAAAAAACGAGTTCAGAGAGTATATGGGAATGCAAATCTCGTCCTATCCCATGGAAAAACTGCGGTCATTGCATTAGCAAGCAGGGGACTCGGCCCCAAGAGCGCATCTAGGGTTATCCGCAGATTAAGAGATGAGGAGGATTTTTATAGAGAGATCCTGATGGCAGAAAGAGAATACACTAAAACCAAGAGGTTCTGGCACGATTAAACAGAAATCTCATATCTAAGTTCTTTCAATGTGGCAATCCTCTCTGCGAACGCATTGTGTTGATGGATGCTTTCCTCGTTCGTCTGTCTTATAGTCACAAGGGAGTCGTCTGGCAAATCCTTGAATTCTTGAACTATCTTTTGTGCCATGATTCTCACGCAATCCTCCACAAATCTTGGATTTCTGTGCGCGGTCTCTACTATGAAGATTTCATCCGAT
The DNA here is from genome assembly GCA_028715545.1 of Methanocellales archaeon. Lineage (GTDB taxonomy): Archaea > Halobacteriota > UBA148 > UBA148 > UBA148 > UBA148. The sequence continues at coordinate 5,747 of JAQURP010000020.1, forward strand.
CTTTTCAGCAATTCATAGATTTGAGAACTCATCGAACTCTCGATAATGTCCATCAGTCTCTCAAGCCGAACGTCATAATTATCATGTACTTCAATGGAAATAAACCCGCGTCCTCGCTGGTTGTGGGTGGCCATGGGCACTTTATCAAGGAAAGATTCGATTTTCTCAGGTGGGATACCCAACTTCCTCATCTCATCTTGGGCCTTCTCACGCATGATTTCTTGCACGCAAGGGCATGTGGTCATACCAACCACTTCTACGCCGACGGTCTTTCTGATCTTCCTGTCCGATCTAGTAGCAACAGCACCTGCAAAAATGTCTACGACCTCTTGGCACATAACATTTGTAGCAGGTGTCTTTCGTTTCACTATATATTCACTGCTCATCTTTATCTCTGCCCGAGATGCATATTCGTGCCGATTTAAAAGATTCCGTGCGATTACAACACAGAGTTCTTCTATATCATAGACTGGCGAGGAAGTTGCCTCCTCGAGCACCTCATCGATCGCCTCAAAGTTACGTGATAAATTAGCGCCCTTTCTATCAGGCGGCAAATCAACGAAGATATCAAATGTTGAGAGGAGGATGATCGATCTTTTTTCTTTTCGAGCGACTTCCACGAGTTTTTTAACTCCTGTAACGCCTACCCTTGTTAGGTTTATTAAGACTTCCGGCCTATTTGCTTGTATATCTGGTAGAACCACGATAACTCCTCGTTGTATCATTCGTCCCAAACAATAAGGATTGCGATATGAGTCACCTTACCATTAAGACCGTTTTTGATGAGTGCTTGACAACCTTTTCGGCGACACTACCCAGCAAGAATCGGTCGATTTTGCCAAGTCCCCTGCGACCCATAACTACTAAGTCGCACCCTAAGTCTTCAGATGCCTTCAGAATTTCGTCCGCTATGTCACCCTCCCGTATGATGCTTGTGACTGAAATGCCTTTAATGCGTTTACCTGCCTCCTGCACCATGTTTAGTGCTTTGGTCTTAAAAGTACCTGGGACAAGTAGATCATCAAAAGCAAACATTCTCGTAGCAGAGGGCACTACCGTCAGAATGGTGATGCTGGACTCGGTACATTTTGCCAATTCCACTGCCCAATCAAGGGCCCTCTTCGAATCCTCAGATCCGTCGTATGCGATTAAAATTTTTTTCATCTTCTCCAGCCCCAAATAAGATATATTTAGGCCAACGACCATATTTTTAATCCACAAATTTATAAACTATATCAATCCAATTGATGATATACATGATGCACGTGCACAAACACATCCAGATCTTTGACACTACACTCAGGGATGGAGAACAAACGCCAGGCGTTTCATTAAAAACTGAGGATAAACTCCTCATAGCTCGCCAACTAGACAAATTGGGCGTTGACATAATAGAAGCGGGTTTTCCCATTTCATCAAAGGGTGAAAAGAAGTCTGTGAAGAGTGTCGTAAATGCTGGATTACATGCTAAGATATGTGGACTAGCAAGGGTAAATAAACCAGATATCGATGCATGCCTTGATTGTAATGTAGACATAGTACACACTTTCATCCCAACCTCTGATATTCAGATTCAGTATACGATAGAAAAAAGCAAAGAAGAGGTATTGCAACTGGCCGTAGATGCAGTAGAGTACATCAAAGAGCAGGGGTTAGAGTGTCTTTTCTCGGCGATGGATGCCACTCGAACGAACACTGACTACTTGCTTAGGATCTACAAAGAAGTCGAAAAGGCGGGAGCTGATAAGATCAACGTTCCAGATACCGTTGGTATAACACATCCTTCAGCTATGAAAGAGTTGATCAAAAATATCTATAACACAGTGAAAGTTCCCATCGATGTACATTGTCATAACGATTTCGGGCTGGCTGTAGCGAATTCCCTAGCGGCGGTAGAGGCAGGTGCTCGCCAGGTACAGGTAGCCGTAAACAGTCTAGGAGAGAGAGCAGGAAATGCAGACCTTGCTGAGACTGTAATGAGCTTGCACTCGATTTATAAATTGAGAACGAACATTCAAACGAAATACTTGGTGGAAACATCACGATTAGTAGAGAGACTGTCAGGAATTCAAATTCCTCCAAATACGCCTATCGTTGGAGATAATGCATTTTCCCATGAATCCGGGATACATACACATGGCGTTTTGATGAGAGCTGATACTTTTGAGCCCGGTGTTATGACGCCTGAGATGGTTGGACATGTACGCCGAATAGTGGCCGGCAAACACGCTGGCAAACATGCCGTAAAACAAATGCTAAACAGTGCGGGGCTAAATCCGACAGATGGCCAACTAGCAGAGATAATGCAACGAATTAAGGATCTCGGCGACAAAGGAAAGAGGGTAACAGATGCAGACCTGTATACTATTGCGGAGGTAATCCTGGGTGAGGTCGCAAAAGGAGAGCAGGCAATAGTGTTAGAAGAGGTCTCGGTCATGACAGGAAACAAGATCACACCAACAGCATCTATAAAAGCACTCGTTAATGGGAAACCAAAGATTGGAGCCCAAACCGGAGTCGGACCTGTAGATGCTGCTCTTTGTGCGGTGCAGACGATTTTAGGTGAAGACACAAGTATAAAGCTACGAGACTTTAAGATAGAGGCCATAACTGGCGGGTCTGATGCACTAGCAGAGGTAATCATCGGAGTGGAGGATAAAAAAGGTAATATTGTGACCGCAAGAGCCGCCAGAGAAGATATCGTAATGGCTTCGGTTGAGGCATTGGTAAGCGCTATAAATAGGTTGATGATAAAGAAAAGATGACCGTTAGACTTGTGAAATCAACTAGTTCTTTCAGATTCTTAAAGTGGCTGATTTTGACTTAATACTTGATCGGACGTTGGAAAATAGCATGGAAAAATCTTAAGCTTTAATGCAGATTATTTTCGGATTGATAGACAAGCTTAATTTTATCCCTCAGAATTTTTTTACAATTTTCAACGGCAGTTGTTGGTGGTTTCTTTCCACCCCTTGTCTGACATTTTACGATACGATATCTGTAAGAAAACAAACATTATTCTGGGTTCCTGATTTCGCCTGCATCCAGCTGGAGCCCATTATCTCTTCTGCACCGCACAAAGCCAAAGTACAATCTGTACAGCTATCGATTTTTATCAAGAACGAGTACATTTTCGATTCGATTAGGGATTAAATAATATAATCCTCAACCTGCCCCATTCTCGCCTTCTTTGCGCAACAATGGTAGCAGCTGCTCCTGTAATTCTTGGAATCTCTTTTGAATTCGCTTCTCTTGCCTTTCCAGAGTTTTTAGCCGTAGATCAAGGGTCTCTTTTTTCTCTGCCAACTCCACGTGAGTTGCACTTTTTTCCGATTTAATGAGCAGTTCACCGATGACTTTATAGATCGATGCCTTGTCGTCCAACTTCTCCAGCTCCTCTAACGCTCGCTCTGTATCGCGAAGTATCATCTCTACTTGGGCTTTCTGCCCAAATATGGCCTGAGCTTGCTGCTGTGCTTGTTGCAATTGTGCCAATTGATGTTGAACCTGTGGAGGTAATTCGTTACTCATTTTATCACAACCATATCATATGCGACCTTAATAAACCTTAACCATGTATTTAGTAAAGCTCTAAGGGATACTATATCTTCTGCTTCTGCCCTAAGCTTGATCGTATCCCCCTCAAGAGCCAAACTGATATTGGATCTCTGGGAAGGTGTATTTCTTATCTCAGGAAGCAGCGAGTTATATATGATGTCTGCATGTTCTCTTAATTCAATCTCAAACTCGCTGTATATCATATCATCTATCTAGCTTTAACTCGTTTGATTAATGTGGGGCGCTCTTTTAAAAGCACCCGATGTCCACAATAGGGACACCTCATTCCACCATACTCCTGATCAACTTCTACCGCTCGCTTGCACCTAGCGCATTTGTATGACACTGGTTACTCCTCTTCTTCAACTTTTGCCGTGGACCTGCTTAAGGATTTTCCCATAGGTGTTTGAGGAACATAGGTGCCTCCGGCAAATGTTTTTTTGCATTTCGAACAAGACCAAATGCCAGTGCTAACCCGAGATACAGATTTTCTACCGCATTGCGGACATTCATGCGCTGAACGCATGATACCCTCAATATCTGCTACCATTTTCCTAACTTTTCGCCCATATCGAGGCCCAAAACGCCCTGCAGATCTAGTCTTTTTTCCCTTCTTCCCGGCTTTGGTCATCAACTATCTCCAAGTATTTCTCCCTTATATCTTTTGCCTTTTTATACGCAAGATCTGTAATATGAAAGATCTGATCAAATGTTAGAGGCCCCATTCCGCTTTTTTGTATTCCAGCTAAGGAGCCGTCTTTGCCTGTTATGATCGTGATCAGAGTGGATGCGATTAATTCTTCATCCAAACTCGGGTCGAGTAGGATTTCCCCATCTATATCCGCAGCTGTGATGGCGACTGGAAGATCACTTATTGGTAACGGAACATCTTCCGTACCTAACTTGTATCTCACAATTGGAAGCTTCGTATTTAACAAAGCAGCAATAGCCCCCAATGCCGATGCATCCACAAGATTTCCATCATGGTCAAGCACGTAGACATCAATGAAGACCATCCAAATATCCTCGCCCTCGGTAATGCACAGCTTTGCCAAATCTATCGCACCCGATTCTCTCACACCGCGATCTACAACTCTTGCTAATTCTGTAGCGTTCTCATCCGGAGGACCTGGCTCGAAGGAGGGCGATGCGATCGGAGCGAACTCCGCGTTCGTGATGATTGCACCTTGGTCGGGTGTATCTGGAAACGGCTTTCCCGGCTGTATCTTTACGCCCACGACGACCTGAGTATTCCCGATTTTGACTTTTGCTGAGCCTTCTGCGTTACCTATAATCCTAGTCTCAACCTCTATTTGGCGATATTCATCAAATGCTCTTCCATCCACTCGCTTACCATTCTTTGCAAGATTGTAGATATAATCTCTCTTAATCTCTGCAATGATATCCTCAGACATTACTAACACCTTCGTATTTTGAAATCAGTGCACTTCGCTGCACTTCGTATATCTGTTTGCAGCCTTTTTTAGCCAACTCAATTGCCTGTGCAAATTCTTCTTTAGTCAAGTGACCATCCATTTGCAATAGAGTGATCTTACCATCCTGTGTCATCGCAATCGGCATATCTGCCTCCCCATAATTGTCTTCTTGGCCTGTTAAATCGAGAACGATCTCTCCGTCTACTTTCCCGACAGCGCAGGAGGATACGATACCTCGCATGGGAATGCCCGCATCTGCCAATGCAACTGATGAGGCATTGATTCCCACGGTCCGCGTACCTGCATCTGCTTGTAGTATTTCCACAAAGATGTCTATGACTGACCTAGGAAAATATTCTTTTAGGATAACTGGGGCTAAGGCTTCTCTGCTCACCTTGGATATTTCTATAGACCTTCTGTCTGGTCCAGGCCTTTTCCTCTCTTTCACAGAGAAAGATGCCATATCATATCGATAGCGAATTATCACCTGAGTAGCTTCCTGAAGATGGCGTGGATGGACTGCTCTAGGTCCATATACTGCGGCAATTGCCTTATTTCCACCAAGTTCCATATAACAAGAGCCATCTGCTCGCTTTAGAACGCCTACCTCCATCTTGATAGGCCTAAGCTCGTCTACCTTTCTTCCATCGAGCCTTTTTCCTTTTTCTATAAGTTTGTTAGGTTTATCACTCATATTCTATTTCCCCTTTTCTCTTTTCGCGTTCTTTATCATGTCCCTAACTATGTCGGTTAGTCCAGGCGTATGCGACTCTTGCTCTATTTTTAACAAAGTCTGGATAGCTAGATCCATGTTATCCTCTTTACCATTGACCCAAATACGACCGTTTTGACCGACAAATATGTTACAATCCAGCTCCTTTTTTAGCAAATTAATCATGGAGCCCCCTCGCCCTATCACCCGGGGTATTCGGGTATGAGAGATCTGGATCAACCTACCACCTCGCAGTGGATTGAACGTTTCCACCGTGAGTTCTACCCGCATAGTCGCATCTACATCCTTTACCTTTGCAATGAACAAATCACCTATATCAAGATGTTGACCCATATCAAACGGATATATTCTATCCGGATGCTCTGATATGTGCAGGAGCGCTTCATACGGCGAATTGATGTCGATGATCCAGTTTGAAAAGCTGATGTCAACCACTTTCCCTATTACATTATCGCCAGTATGTGGCATATACTTTCCAGATAGCGGAATAACCCTGAGTTCTTTTTGATCTAAGATTCCATATACCGATGCGTGTACCTCTCCGCTTGTAACATATGTGCCCTCCCCTGCCCGCTTGACATCATCAGAAAGTAAGTCACCGGGAATAACCAGTTTCATGCTTGCCTCATCAATTTGGTCTCTGCATTACCCTTTGTGAGATTGTTCACCAAGTCGTAGAACTCACTTTGTATGCCGGCGGGAATTTTTATTATCGCTACCCATGACCCATCACTTTGCCATTCTTCCTTCACCAATTGTCCAAAGCCCTGGACTGCACCATAGGATTTGCCAGCATATTCGGCAGGAATCTTGACAGCTATATTCACCTCATCGAAACGAATGGGTATTATAGGCCTGATTTTTTTCATAACCTCGCTGACCATTGCATCGTCACTCTTGAATGGATCGATATGGATGCCTGCCTCCTCCATAGCTTTTTCTATTCTGGATGGGGGATGCGGAGCGCGCGTTTGCGGGTTAAATGCGTTCCTCGCTATGATATCTATCACCCGCTTGCGTTGATTTTCTTGCATCCTTTTCCTTTGCTCAGATGTGAGCTGTATCTCTCCGTGCGATATTATCTCCTTGGAGATCGCGTACACCTCGGTTGTCCCGAAGGCCGTCATAAGCCTATCATCTGCAGCTCGATCTCCAGCGGATGCATCTTCAAATATATTCTCTACAGCCAATATTTTCTCGATATTCAAGTCTTCGCCTCTTTTCAACGCCAATGCTGCCTCAGGATCGACTAAAATTTCGAAATGTAATCCATGAGTTTTATATCTAGCAACTACGGCTTCATCAAGGGTGACCATTAAAACCGCCTATTTTTTAGAGACGTGACGGTCGAGAATTTGCTGGACATAACCCTGAACCTCTTCTGGCGTCAATTTTTTGAACAGCCTAATCTCGGATTCGATGATACCGACTTCTACCGTCTGCGCATCTATTTTTCCTTCTGTCGCCTTGTATAATGCTTCAAGCCCCAATAGTATGGCCTCTTCGAGGTCAAGATCATCCTTATATTGCTCCTCGAAAACCTCTATGGCAGTGTTCCTCCCGTCCCCTATACCAGTCGCCTTGTACTCCAGTAATGTGCCGGACGGATCCGTTTCGAAAAGGGAGATAGAATCGCCATTGACACCTGCTATGAGCAGTGCAGTTCCATATGGTCGAACTCCACCAAACTGGGTATAAGATTGCATATGGTCACAAATCTTCTTGGCCAGAGTCGCCACACCGATTGATTCATCATAAACCACCCTGTTTACCTGAGCCTCTACACGCCCTTTATCGATCAGTATCCTGGCGTCTGCCACCAGACCAGATGCAGCCGCACCTATGTGATCATCTATCTGGAATATCTTCTCTACGGATGATGGCTCAAGCAGCCGACTAGTAATTCTTTTATCCACTAGGAGGGCAACTCCGTCTTTTGCCTTTATACCGACTGCAGTTGTTCCTCTTTTCACAGCCTCCCTTGCATATTCCACTTGGAACAACCGCCCATCTGGACTGAAAACCGTTATAGCCCTGTCATAAGCCATTTGTACTGGCCCCATCATAATGCATCACCTTTCATAAATACCTACCACCATACATCAACTTTCCATAAATAGTTTTACCACATATTAGATTAATTTATGGTGTCTTTAGAATAGTCCACTTGTCGCATAAACTTTTCTGTTACGCTTTTCACCGTTCCTGAAGTTCCTAGTACGCGAATTCCCGCTCTTGTCCCATGAACACGATTAATCGTCGCAAGTGCTGCCCTTACCATGGCAGTCTTATCATGAGCACATCTCAGGATACCTCTCCTCCCATCAAAGTCGAGCACCCATAAGTTGCATGAGCTGGCGCCAACGTCTCCTAGAAGCGATGATGCAGAGGACCATAGTTCATTGATCAGCTCACTACGATCTATTTTTTCAGCTGACAGAACCTCGAACGCGATATATCTTTTTCTTTCACGCATTGAGGAGGGTATATTTTTCATAATAACTCCACGCCATCCATCACATATCCAGGCCGCTTTTTTTTACGATTGCGCGTGATGATGTTCCATGGCGTCTCGCTGAGCGCCCCAACCGCCTCAATCTCACTCATACCAAACAAACCAGCCAATGCAATTAACTCCCTCGGCGCCCTTAAGTCGTATTGGGACCTGGCACCACTGGTTATTGTCATTGAAACGTCAAATTTTCTTGCAATCTTCAGATTTCTTTGAAAAGCAGAAAGTGCCCTTACCCTGGGGACGCCTCTTGCATATATGATCTCATCAAGATTGAACTCAATGGCAACTTCGTTCTCAGCAGCAAATTTAGCTAGTATATGGTTGAAATAATGGGAAGGGTGCGCAAGGATGTCTACCTCTGAGTTTTCAACAGCAGCCCTATTGATCTTTGGATCGCCACCATGAACGAGCAAAACATCCACCTTGGGGCGATAAATACCAATCTGTTTCCTTAACCCTGAGATTTTATCAGCCACGATTTCAATACCACTAATGACCCCTTCACCAGTGACTTCACCCCATAAATTCGAATGATTTGTAATGGCAATGGCAGTATAACCACATCTTTTCGCCACTGAAACCAACCTTTCAGGTGGGTCCTCACATTCAGGAGACGAATGCACATTGAGATCATAATAATTGGGCATCTAACAGTTCCTCCATGAACGTAATCGCATTTTCCCTACGAGCTGGATAGGAGATAATTTTCATTTTAGCAACAACTGAGTCATCAGTTTGAGCTAGCCTGAAATCACCCCCATATGCTGCCTGCTTATCAAATCTGATATAAAAATTGCAGTCATCATCAATGTGTCGTTTTAGTTCATCTTTCAACTGTAACAGTTCAGCTTGGGGTAAGTTTCTCAAAACAGCAAGAAACAACTGGGAATATTTTGGATTTAAACTCGCCTCCAAGACCGTAATTGGGTTCCCAAAGTGACCTGTCGCCATTGTGGTCTTAATTTCACAGACCTCTGGTAAGAATAATTTTAGAGAGGATTTCACTCGAGATATATCTTCTGTGGCATGTGCAAACGTTCTAAGTAGTATGTTATGAATCATTTATTTATTTACATCTATTCTTTTTACCAGCAGATGTCTTGCCCCTGAAGGCGCGCCCTTTGTGAGATGGATTGCAAATCCAATTCAAATCAGGATCACTCTGGATGGATGGATGGCTACGATCCATAAGTATCACCTCATACCACTTGCTTTTACCATCCTCGCCAACCCAGTATGAATTCAACACCTCCAAATTGGGATGTTTGCGTGACGCACGCTCTTCTGCAATTCTTTGAATGGATTTAGCTGGCGTGATGCTATTTACACCCATACGCGCACTTCTCCTTCCACCAGTGAAACGAGATATACGCCTCCCACCTCTGCGGACTTTGGTCCTTACCACGATTATGCCCTGCTTGGCTTTGTATCCCAGCTCTCTGGCTCGGTCTAACCTAGTAGGATGCTCAATTCGTTGTATGGTGGGCTCTCTACGCCATGCTTGGAGCCGATGCCACATCAATTCGTCCACATACGTCTTTTTTGGCTTTTTGTAGGCGTCCCTTATGTATGAATAAAATGATCTTGTCATAGGTCTTGCAATGTGCCTCCGATGTTAATAAAGTTTTCTCGTTAGATCTGCCTGGCAAGCTCACGAGCTACATCCGTTGCTGAAATAACGCCGATTGGAATGTTTTTGGTCACGTATGCGCTTCTAGCAGACATCACGAATGCCCTATGGATTTGGTGGGAATGCATGAAAGCTGCCGCATCTTTAAGGCTCATCTCGGGGTCCACAGCAAGCGTTTGAGGGGACATAATATTCTCAGCAACTACGTCGATTTTTCCTTCTGCATAGCACTTTACCAGATCCATATCAGTAACCACTCCCCACGTCTCCCCCGTGCTGTCGACCGCAACGACACCAGAAATGTTGTTTTGTATCAGAACTGCTGCAATATCCTTGATAGATGTATCCAAATGGACCGTCACTACACCTTTGAACATAACATCCCGTACTTTCTTCATTTTCTATCCCCACACTCATCTAGCAGAAACTATCTTAATAATATCACCATCTTCCAAAACGTGTTTTTCGCTGAGCCTGCGCTTCGTCCTCGCATCTATAGCATACAAGAAGCCTTTACCCAAGTCAGTGTGGACTTGATAGGCCATATCATGTACAGTATGCCCTTTCTTCATCAAGAATGCATCCGGCAACACTTTTCCATCCTTATCCGAGAACTTTTGCTCGTCCTCCACAGGGTAAGCTGCTATCATGTCCAGCAGTTTGAAGACCACACTGTTCACACATTCTTGGACGCCTGTGCCACCATATCGCTTTAGCAAAGATTTTATGAGATCTAGACCTTCTTTTTGAGCCTGAGAAAGTTCACCCGTGATCTCAAAATCTGAGTCACCAGGAAGGTAGCTGAGCAATCCGCTCTTTTCACCCATTCTGAGCACCAGTTCCGCTTCGGATGAAGTGGGAACTACCATATAGTCTTTCAGTGAAAGAAGTTTTTGGATGTTTTCTTTTGGAGCGATATCGATCTTGTTTGCTGCGATGATCATCGGTTTGGTTGTCTTTCTGATCTCGCCTGCTATGCGCATTAGGTCTTCATCAGACCATGATGCGGGCTTGTCGCCCAAAGATGCATTATGCAATGCCTCTTTTATCCTTGTTTCATCCGCACCGGCACCCATCAGCTGCTCTGTGAAAACCTGCTCAATCCTAGTGGACTGAATTCTTCGAACCAATCGACTCCAATTGCGCTTGATGATGCCAAAAAGCCACATCGTCATTTCCCGTTCCAAGAAACGTACATCTTCAATGGGATCTCGGGTTCCTATCCCCACAGGATTGCCCTCTGCATCCGTTCCCCCTGAGGAGTCAACCACATGTATGACCGCCTGGGCCTGACGCAACTGATCCAAGAATTCGTTGCCCAGACCTTTCCCAAGATGAGCGTCTGGAACCAGACCTGCAACGTCTATGAATTCAACAGGGATGAACCTGTTTCCGTCGATACAATTGCTGCAATGAACGCCAAGTTCCTTACACGGACATTTCGTTCGTACATGGGAAATCCCGTGATTGGCATCGATTGTAGTGAAGGGATAAGGCGCTATTGCCACATCTACCATCGTTGATGCCTTGAAATAAGTCGATTTGCCGGTATTTGGCTTCCCTGCAATTGCGATGCTCAACATCCAGGTACAATAGGATGTAAACTTAATTAAGAGTTGCGAATAATGCATCAATAAATAAATACTGACTTCTAAAATGGGGTTAAAATCCTAGAACTTTTGATGTTCAATAGAATAGTAAGTACTTAAGATAAATAAAAATAAAAAAATGTAGAAGGGATTGCTCCCTTCGTTTTAGCCTCCCTTCGTTTTAGCTTAATGTTCTCTTCGTCTAATCAAATATGCGACCGCTAGTAGTCCAACTATTGCGAATGCTGCCTCAAATCCAGGTATACGGGGTGTTGGCGTTGGAGCTGGTGTTGGAGCTGGTGTTGGTGCGGGGGTTGCTGCTGGTTTGGGTGTTGGAGCTGGTGTTGGAGCTGGTCTGGGTGGCAGTGTTGGTGCTGGAGTTGGTGCCGGTGTTGGTGCTGGAGTTGGTGCCGGTGTTGGTTTGGGTGTTGGTGCCGGTGTTGGTGCCGGTGTTGGTGCCGGTGTTGGTTTGGGTGTTGGAGCTGGTGTTGGTGCCGGTGTTGGAGCTGGTGTTGGTGCCGGTGTTGCTGTTGGTGACGGCTTTACATACCCGCCGCCCCCTGTTCCGGGACTTACAGGTGGTATAGGCGTGGGTGTAGGCGTAGGCGCTACCCCAACCGATACCGATTTAGTTGCTGTTAGATAACCTGATTTTGTCGCAATTATCGCTAATGTGCCTGTCAGAGATGGTTTGAATATCGCTTGACCGTTGGAATCCGTCGATGCATATATTGGCGTTCCACCATTCAGGCTAAACTGTACAAATACGCCTGAAACAGGACTGCCTGCTGCTGTAACTGTTACCGTTAAGGCTAGGCTTTGAACCGCTGGGTCTGGAGAGACTGAAATAGCAAGCTGATCTGCCGCAGATGCGGGCATGATTAATGAAGACGCCAATACGAGAATTGCTAAAACAATTCCCCATTCAACTCTTTTTTTCATGGTTAGTTTCATCTCCCACAAATTAAAAGAGTCATGTGACCGTCGCAGTCACAGGCCCTTCATAGTCTATTATGCTTGCTAGGTTTGCTGGATAATCACCTATCGCGTATGCTCCTGCATAAAGGGTATAAGCCCCTAACGTTGCCTGAGACGGAATATGCACGAGTACAGGCATATTCGTTACTGACTGCCCTGCAGTTAGATAAACCGTTCCGATTCCAGCGATACCTTCTCCACCAGATGCTGTTCCACTGACAACAACGACATACCATCCAGTAGACGTTGAACTCATGGCTATGCGCACAGTGAAGTTCTGTGCCCTGCTTGCGGTTGGATTTTCGACAGAGGCTGACGTGATGGTCACAGGCAACGCCTGAACCGTCAATGAAATGCTAACCGATGTGTTGGTGTTAGCGTTCGTACTGCTATCAGTAGCAGTAACAGCCAAGTTGTAGGTTCCAGGTACTGTCGATGGTGATGCAGTCGTGGTTACGCTGTAAACGTCTGTAGTGCCAACCTTCGCCATCGCTGTCGTTGCAGAGCCCCCGATTGCAGAGAGGTCCACTTTAACGCTTGCGATGCCAGTACTATCCGTTACCGTTACGCTCAACAGAGATGTTGCAATCCCGTTTGCGTATATGGTGGATGGTGTTGCAGTTGGGTTTGTTACTGACGGTGCAAATGTGTCTGGTATGGCTGTAACCGTCAATGAAATAGTACTTGTTGCCGTATTCGCACTGGTGTCAGTCGCAGTGACTGTCAAGCTTTTGGTTCCCAAGGATGTGGATGTCGATGCAGTCGTGGTTACGCTGTAAACGTTTGTAGTGCCAACCTTGGTCATCGCTGTCGTTGCAGAGCCTCCGATTGATACGAGGTTCACTGTAACGCTTGCGATGCCGACGTTATCAGTTACCGTTACATTCAACACAGATGTCGTAGCTCCATCCGCAGGTATTGAGGATGGGGTTGCTGTTGGACTTGCTATCACGGGTGCTGTGGTGTCTGGTGCTGCCTGAATTGTCATAGTGGGCTCAACATCGAAGCCTGCACCTGTTGTAGTCACAGAAACAGGTCCGGCAGTATAGCCGTCGCCGTTGTCTGTTACTTTCGCGTATATTACATCTCCAGGAGCCCATACGTGACCCGGAATGGACTCGGCATCACACATGTACATGTTATTCGTAGCAGATGCACCTGTGGGACCTATGGTATCGGATACATAATTGGCTTCATCTCCCAGATAGTAGATTATGACCGTGTGTCCGTCTGCTGGCGTAGTGTCTGCGGCATCGTTGACCGTTCCTGTAATCCAGTGGGCTGCCTGAGCCCCGCTTATCAGTGCCAAGAAAGCCACTGTTAAGACCAATACAAAACATATTTTCTGTTTCATCTTTTTCTCCCTTCTCACTTCCTATTCTAATTCAATCTGTTATCTTTTTTGACCTTTTATTAACTTTTCTTTTTGGCTCAAGTAGGCGCCCATGTCGTATTTCCTGTAACCGATACCTCGTAGCCTGCACCTGTTGTGATGTTGAAGTTATTGCCCACGAAGACGGGTCCAACGTGGATATAGCCTTCTGACCTTTGTGTAACTGGGTTCCATCGGTTGACTGCATCGCAGTT
>JAQURP010000020.1:19872-22198 GCA_028715545.1 Methanocellales archaeon
TGCCCACGAAGACGGGTCCAACGTGGATATAGCCTTCTGACCTTTGTGTAACTGGGTTCCATCGGTTGACTGCATCGCAGTTGGGGCCTATTGCAGACATTAATTGGGATGCATTTGTGATGTTTGTGGTGATAGGTATGCTGATCCAGTTCTTACCTGTGCTTCCGGGCTTCTTGACGAGGGTGTATTGGATTGTAACACCAGGGATGACTTCCAGAGAAATGCTAACGGATGTGTTGGAATTGCCGTGGATATCTGTGGCATTTACAGGAAGACTGAAAGTCCCTGTCACACTTGAGTTGGTTGTACAATTATAAATGGAAGCCGTGGAATTAATGACTTCCTTGAGGCTCATCATGTGATTGCTCAGACCACCGATTTGAGAGAGGTTTACTTTAACCGTATCAATGTCATAAGAGGTTTTGTAGACCTTGACGCTCAGTTCCGTCAAACCTGTATTTATGCTTATCTGCGAGGGTGTTGCCCGTGGTTCTGCCACGAAGGGTGGTGGTACCCAAATTTCGAGTGTCATGGTAGGCTCAGTATCGAAGCCTGCACCTGTGGTAACCACAGAAACAGGTCCTGCAGTGTAGCCGTCTCCGGTGTTAACTACTTTGGCGTAGATTACATCGCCGGGAGCCCATACGTGACCCGGAATGGACTCGGCATCACACATGTACATGTTATTCGTAGCAGATGCACCTGTGGGACCTATGGTATCGGATTGATTATGGGCTTCGTCTCCCACATAGTAGATGATGACCTTGTGACCGTTTGCAGGCGTGCTGTCTGCGGCATCGTTGACCGTTCCTGTAATCCAGTGGGCTGCCTGAGCCCCGCTCATCAGTGCCAAGAAAGCCACCATCAAGACCGAAATAAAAATAAGTTTGTTCGCTCTCATCTCTTTTTTTGATACCTCCCTTCCCTTATTTTTATGTGCATATTACATATATATACTTTGTTTATCCATCTAATCTAAGCTAATAGCCCATGATTCCCACAACAGTAAACGTTGTATTGGCGTTGACCGATACCTCGTAGCCTCCATAGGGTGTCACAGCAAAATTCGTGCCCATGCCTCCCATCAATGAGATCCAGCCTTCCGGTTTTTGAGTGGTTGGGTTCCATCGGTTTATGGAGTCGCAGTTAGGACCTATTGCCTTCATTAAGGAGGATGCATTTGTAATGGCAGGATTCTCAGGCATCGATATCCAATTCTTACCTGTGCTGCCGGGCTTTTTGACGAGGTTAACGTCATATTTTGCAATGGTTTCTGACCCAACAACTCCCTTGGCTCTGACCTTGTAATATCGATGGGAATAATCATCCGCATCTGTATCTGTCCAGGAATACCCATAACCTGTGGCTATGGGCGTAACCAGGCTGACTCCAGAGGTGTTGGATGCATAGATGTCAAAATTGCCCAAAAGGGATTCAGCCCAGGTCAATGTGACCGTCTTATCCGTATTTAACACCACTTTTAATCCAATGGGTGCAATGGAAGGCACTACGCTGACGTTAACGGTGTCAGTGGCATTGTTGCCTGCTGCATCGG
Organism: Methanocellales archaeon; assembly: GCA_028715545.1. Classification (GTDB taxonomy): domain Archaea; phylum Halobacteriota; class UBA148; order UBA148; family UBA148; genus UBA148. Next base: position 21,428 of record JAQURP010000020.1, read on the forward strand.
ATACGGTAAGGGTTGCAGTGTAGGTGCCGAAAGCCGGGTAGAGATGGCTCGCTGTAAAACCGGTGGCGTCTGATTGGATTCCATCGCTTGCATCGAAGTCCCAGGAGTAGCTTATTATGGCGACGTTGTCCGTGGATGAGGATCCATTGAATTCCGCAAAAGTGCCGTTTAGAACGATCTGATTGGGACCTGCGTTGGCTGTTGGCGGTGTAATATCATTTACTGTGACCGTTAGGGTATCATTGCTCGCTCCGGCATTTATGGTGAGGGTGACGGTGTATATACCGGGATCGGCATATACGTGGCTGACATTAACCCCGGTGGCATCTGATTGGATGCCGTTGCTGGCATCGAAGTCCCAGGAATAGTTTAATGCACCTGAGGAGTTGAAACCGTTGAAATAGACCGCAGTATCCTCGTTAACGGTCTGGTCAGGACCTGCTTCTGCCCTTATTTCCAATACGCTGACGTTGACGGTATCGGTGTCATTGTTGCCTGCTGCGTCACATACGGTAAGGGTTACAGTGTAGTTGCCAAAGGTCGGGTAAAGATGGCTCGCTGTAACACCGGTGGCATCTGATTGGATGCCGTCGCTGGCATCCCAATCCCAAGAATAGTTTACTATGGCGACGTTATCTGTGGATAACGATCCGTTGAATTCCGCAAGAGTGCCGTTTAATACAATTTTGTCGGGACCTGCATTGGCTGTCGGAGGTGTTATATCATTTACTGTGACCGTTAGAGAATCATTGCTCGCTCCGGCGTTTATGG
>JAQURP010000021.1 GCA_028715545.1 Methanocellales archaeon
TATGGGATTATCGCAGATTTTGTGGCTACAAGGTGGTCCTAAGTTTGTACTCACTTTTGCCACCGCAAAACCTGGTGATGTAATCGATGGCCTTAATAATAGCCTGCTCCAAGAGGTCATCCTCTATTCCTGGAACTCCACATGAAAGCAATATGATATTCTTGGTATCAATGGTCACCTTCGTGCTGTCCGCATCCCTGTAGGGATAGATTGCCACTAACTTCTCTGAATCTGAAAGTACGACCTCCTTACCTATTAGCATCATCGGCTCATCCATCCCTATTCCTGTGAACATCTCTCCCGGTTCGGAAAACCTCATGGTCAAGTCGCCCTTGACCAAGCTTTTATCAAATGCTGCCAGTGCAATACCAGTTTCTATTGAGGACAGATTGTACGCATCCACGATGGGATTGATCTTCGGTATCGAGCTACCCCTGAGAACTCTGCGGATTAAAGCCTCACCTGCCGGTCGAACTTTTGTCGGATCCACGTCTATATTCCAGAAAAAATCTCTATATGCTCGGAAAATATTCACATCCTTTAGGTCCTCAAGTGAGTACCTCTCTCTTACTTTGGTGAATACGGATTCTCTTAATTCTTCCATGTCTTCTTTGGCAGGATGCATGCCGGAGATGGATCCGATGCAGACTTTTAGACCGGGGAATCTCTCTTTTACCTTGGGATCAAAATAGAAATTCATTTCATATCTTCTTCGATTCAAATCAAATATCTGACAGGTCAATAAAGCTTACTTTTTCCCCACATTTGCTGATCGTCTTGAGAGCCTCCAGTACCATCTGCTTGTAGTGCTCTATGTCTGGGGAATAATGCTCCTTTGCTTTGGTCGCATCCTCGCCTCCTTCATTCAATTGTTTGAGACGCTGGAGCGTTTGTCTCGCAGTTTCGAGAATCCACAGATCATAGGTATCCGCATCCACGATATGTATCTTTTCTGGTCTAACTGATGTGATGATCTCACCACTTATTTCGTATGTATTTGGCTTGCCAACCACAGCGACGAACTGGGGAGGATCTATACTGGATAAGGCTTGGGCCGCTTCTGGCTGGTATTGGCCGGCATAGATCAGGAATGAACCTGTGGGGTCTGCCACTCTTGCACGCCAAAATTCTACATCATTTCCGATATCCTCTTTCTCGATCAGTGTGCCCACGAAGAAGATGCGATTGCATTTGGCGCCGGTTGGGGTCAACAGATACTGGGGCGCATATTGGTCATCCTGCTCTTTAAAAGCCATATTGGCCTCTCCGAACTCTCTTGCAAAAACCCGCTTGGCAACCTCTCTGCTCAACATCCTAAAGCCTCCGATTCCTTGATCAATTCCGTAACCTCTTTATCTGATATTTTTGGCGCACTTTTTATATGCTCTGCCAAGATATAGCGGCCAACCCTGGGACCTTTGATGCTGAAATATCGCCCTATCAATCTCTCCTGGAACGCATCTAGAACCAGGGATTGGTCAAGTGCCTCGGCTGCCATCTTCTTTGCCTCATCCAAGGTGATGCCAATTAAATTTTCGACGATATCTCTGTTCAAGAGAATCTCTTGTACGATCTGGCCATCGTCTATAACTCCTTTTATCCGCAGGTCATACAAACCATCGACTTTTCCATGCTCTCCGCAGGACCCTTTTAAGAGAGCTCGGTTGCAGAATTCACATCTCTTGATCAAGCCAGATCCGGATTGTATATCGACGATTGCACCCACGAGCTCCTCCACAAGAGAGCTGACCTCTATGTCCTCCTCCAGTGGAATGATCTCGGTGCTTCTTGTCAATTTTACGCTGTATCGTCCTTGCCACTCGTCGGTCACCACATTCTTGAGCATGTAGCTTCTATCCTCCTCCACAGGTGGCAGGTCAGATTTTACCCAGCTAACAAATCTAATGATCCCAGTATCATCTCCGATCAGACCAGATTGTGCGATTAACTCGCTCTCAGAGGGCCATAGTTGCACCACTTTCGTTTTAAGGGATATCCATCGCCCCTCGCTCTGGATGTCCTTGACCTTTACGAGGTCAGCGCTCTTACGCTCTTTTGCATATTGGCTTAAAACGCTTCGTTTCGCCTCCTCGATGGGGACCCTGAATCCGTTGATCAACTCATCCAGCTTCTTCTCGATCTCCTCTAACGGTACTTCTAAGCCCATTTCAGAAAAGCGAACTTTAAGCTGCTCAGCTATATCCCTTACCATGTGTTATAGGTCGCTACCACGACAAATAAAACTAACGATGATTTGATATTTTGATGATCGAGATATCTTATCTATCCTACCGTTAACGTTTTGTAGATTGCTTGGCTTAGATTAATTCAATGGCAAAGGTCTATTTCACAAGCTCAAGGGCGCCTGTTAGAGAGCCACATAAATGGTATCAACCAAGTCTGAGTGGCGTTAACAAGCTAGAGCGGCTTTTAAATAAGAGTGGAATTTTAGAAGACATCGAGAAGGGCGAAATCATAGCACTAAAGGTGCACTTCGGCATCCGTGGAACGACCAAATCATTGCGCTCGATGTTCATTCGTAAGGTTGCTCAAATGGTCAAAGCAAAGGGAGGAGAACCTTTTGTGACAGAGACGACAGGACTTGGAATGCTTCGGGAACAATGCTTTGCTTTGGGTAAGATCGAGGCAGCAGAGGCGGGTGGCTATACACCTCAAACGCTGTCTGCACCGATCATAATCGCAGACGGTCTGAGAGGATTTGATAGTGTAGGTGTTAGCGTTGACGGCTCACAGCTCAAAAAGGTATACGTGGCGAAACAAATTGCCGAGGCAGACAAAGTTATTTCCTTAGCTCATTTTAAAGGGCATATGAACGCAGGATTTGGCGGTGCACTCAAAAACATGGGCATTGGATGCGTAGCTAAAACCTCCAAATATGATGCGCACATCTATTCCCCTCCCACCATAAACGACAATTGCACTGAGTGCGGAGCATGTTTAAAGATCTGTCCTGTTGATGCCATAATTGACTGGAAGGTTGACGTTGAGAAATGCATCAGATGTCAGGGATGTGCTGAAGTGTGTGAGGAAAATGCCATATCTTTCAAGTGGACCTCGTCGAAAGACCTCTCCGAGCGATTCGTTGATTGTGCTAAAGCAGTTTTAGATTTGGTTGGAAGGGAGAACATCAAATATGTAAACTTCTTGCTTGATATAACGCCGCAATGCGATTGCTGTCCTTATTCAGATAATGCGATAGTGCCAGACCTGGGAATTCTGGCCTCAGATGACATACTTGCGATAGACAAGGCATCTGTCGATATGGTGAACAAAGCTCCCGTAATAGCAGATTCAATGGCTCAAAATGCAGATGATAAGTTCCATGGGATGTATAAGTGGGCCCACCCCTCAGATCAGTTAAATGCGGCAAAAAAACTCGGACTTGGTGAAATGGAGTATGAGTTGATAGAAATAAAATAGATTCGATCAGGGATAAATCCACACTCAATCAATAAATGCAATGATTATCGCATTTAGTTAGAGCCAGTTTATGATCTATCAGTTTATTACTTATATATGGGAGAAAAGAAATTGTGCTAAAAGAAGAATGAGGCCATTATGAGAAAAAAAACTCAAGTTGCGGTTCTTATTATTCTACTACTAGTTTTGGCGAGCTTGGGTTGTATTCGAGAAACCGTAACTGATGTGCCCACACCTAAAGTCTCTGTAGAGCCATCACCGCCGATAGCTTCGGTTACGGAGGAAGATATTGCTGAACTCAGTACGGAAATTGCTGAACTCAGTACGGAAATTGCTGAATTGAAAGCAGTCGTAGAATTGCAGGGAACAAGAATTACTGAACTTGAAGAGAAGGAAATAAGCGGTCCTATTGGCGCAGAATCTGATCCGATGATGCTGTCCATGGCTATTTCAGATATAGTGCAACGAGTACAGCCCGCCGTGGTATTCATCTCGGCTGAAGTCGAGACACAGGACTTCTATGGGCGGAAGACGACTCAACATGCATCCGGATCCGGGGTTATAATCACCAAAGATGGATACATATTGACAAATAATCACGTAGTGGAGGATGCTACTAAGCTGGAGGTGACACTCCCTAATTTTTTTAGCTCATTCGATGCTAGGCTCATAGGCACTGATCCAATGACAGATCTGGCAGTGATTAAAATAGAAGGAGATTTTCCTACTGCCGAGTTTGGTGACGCCTCCAAACTAAGACCCGGAGATCTGGTTATAGCCATCGGCAACCCGTTAGGACTTGAAGGCGGTCCGACTACGACTCTAGGCGTGGTGAGCAATACCGAGCGCTCAACGGTGGTAGATAGCACTACCTATTATGATTTAATCCAAACCGATGCTGCCATCAATCCAGGAAACAGTGGGGGACCTCTACTGAGTTTGGATGGCAAAGTAATTGGCATTAATACACTTTCTGGTGAGGCTCAGAACATTGGTTTTGCCATAAGTGCCAACACTGCACAGCCAGTCTACGATGCCCTAATAACCCCCCCACACAAGGTCATCCGTCCATGGTTAGGGGTTGGTTTTAGGACGGTAACCCCTGATCTTGCAGCTCAAGAAGGTTACCAAAGGACTACTGGTGTTGTGATCCTAAGTGTGCAAGATGGCAGTCCTGCGGACCAAGCAGGCCTGATGGTGGATGACATCATCATTAGTTTTCAGGGTGAGGAAGTAACCGTAGACACAAGGTTGATAAAAATGCTATGGAGTCACAAGGTTGGCGAGGAGATAAAATTAACCTTATTGCGCGGCGAGGAGCAGAAAACGGTGATCGTCAAGTTGGGTGAAAGGCCTGAAGGGCTTTAATTAAAGGCTTTAATTAAAGTGGTCAATCTTTCAAGCGCTTGCTCTGAATTTTGATAAAGAGTAGCTCAAATCAAAAAAATAATTTAAAAGTAAAACTATTCCGTCTGAGCAAGCCATATTCCGAATATTATCAGGGCACCACATACTATCTGATAGGTATGGATCCTCTCGCCGAGGAAGATGGATGCCTGGATGACGGCAAAGACAGGTATTAGAAACGTGAAAACGTTTGTTTTGGATGCCTCCAACTCTCTAAGCGCCTCAAAGTATAGCAGGGTACCACAAACAGTGCAAAGGATTGCTAATGCAAATATTATAATCCATATTTTTGTTGGATATGTGAACTTAACGGGTTCTACTAAGACGGATATGGCATCCAACAGTATCGTTCCAATGAGTGTGCTGAATGCCAGAATGAGCAGCGGACTATTTTTTTCCACGATCTTTTTCCCGATGACCGTGTAGATGGAGTAGGCTATAGCTGTGGATATGAGCATCAAATTGCCGTAAAATGCCACTGAGTTGCTGAAGGTTGGAATGTTGCCATTCATCGATATGATGATGACGCCTGTAAAAGAAAACACCAAACCAGATATCTTTCGATAGCCGAGTGATTCGCGGAGAAATAGGGCGGCCAATATAAATGTAAAAGCCGGACTGCTGTTCTGCAATATGCTCGCCACTGAAACCGTCAAGTGTAGCATGCCTATGTTTTGCAGTATGTTTGGGATGGTGACGCCAACTATGCCTAATATAAGTAAGTTGGTGAAGTTGTCTTTTGCGAACTCTTTTATCTGTTGAATCTCGAACTTGATCAGCGCATATCCCATAAAAATGATGGTGGCAATGGAAAATCGCAAAGAAGCCAGATATATCGGCGTTACTTGATTCAGCCCCATCTTGGTAAGCACGAATGACATCGACCATAGGATCACTGCAATTAGGATCAACACATAAGTTTTCGTAATAAACCTCCTCTATCAAGACTGTTGATTTAGTGGATACTAAACTTTTGTGGATATGATGCTATATTAAATAAAACCTCAACATTTTTTTATAAATATCTGTTGACCTACTTTGGGAAAGCTACAAGATATATTATATTATTTGCCCTAATCATTTGCATTTTGACAACTTCTGATGTTTATATTGTATATGATCTCCGTATGCCGCTCTGAAATTTCGATCCCACTCTCTATACTTTATCCGAGTTTCTTTTAGGAGACTCCCAAGGGATTGATGAGTTTAATTCAGCCTAACCACCACCTCTAATTTCAGCTCTGTTAAGAGTTGGACGTTGAATTGAAAAATGTTTAAATATTTTGATTGTCACATATCTATCCATCAGCATAACCTGGCTTAAACCACAGGTATTTTTAGGATTTAGATTAGATTAGACAATAGGAGTTGAAAAGGTATGCGAATAGAAATTCCAGAGGAGGAGGAACGTCCACCTGTACTAAAGTATGGATTGAGTACGCCCGAAGGCCGAAAATGGGTAGAACAATTTCTACAGAAAAAACACCCGGATATGTTCAAGGGTGCGATGATAAGCGCTAATGGACGAGTGATTATGTTGGAGGGGGTTCTGAAAGGCATCAGACTTGCAAAAAATTTCGTCGAAATATCAGATAAAATAAGTTAAATCAATTAAAATCTCTTAAAGCTCTAAAATGATGCGGTTTCGACCTGAAGCAAAAAATTTAGTGTAAACTGACATTGTTGGTATCCCTATAATTCCTATTTGGGTTATATTAATTGACACACCCTTTGTCTGAGTCGGAACCTTTTTTTCATCTTGAAAGTTCGAGCATTCTTTCTATCGCTTTTCTGGCCTTGTCTGCTACGCCTTTTCTGACGGTTACCTCTGGCTCTTCGGTCTCCAGTGCTCTTTCCACCTTTTCTAGGGTGTGCATTTTCATATGGGGGCAAACGGCATATTTGGAGAGGGGGTAAAATTTCTTCCCTGGAATCTCCTTCTCAAGTCTGTGCAACATCCCCACCTCGGTACCTATCAAAAACTCCTTTCCTGCTGATGATTTGCAATGTCTGACCATGCCACTCGTTGAGGCGATGTGGTCTGCTGCCTCTTGAATTTCTGGTATGCATTCCGGGTGTACAACCAATTTGGCATCTGGGTGCTTCTCTCTCGCCTCCATTAAATCCGCTACAGTAATCTGATGATGTGTGGGGCATAACCCATATTCTGGAATGGAGATTATCTCCTTGTTCGTCCTCTGTCTAACATAGTGCGCTAGGTTGTTATCCGGTCCAAACAAAATCAAATCGGAATCCATCAAATTCACTATCTGGGCGGCATTTGCAGACGTACAAATACTATCAGCATGGGCTTTATCCTCTGCCAATGTGTTTATGTACAGAACCGTCTCAGAATCGGGATATTTCCTTTTAGCAGCCAACAGGTCTTCTATTTGAAGTTGCTGAGCCATCGGGCAAATAGCACCAAGGTCTGGTATCAAGACCTTTTTATTCGGATTCAGTATGCTTGCGGTCTCTGCCATGAAATCCACCCCACAGAACACTATGATATCTGCATCAGTCTTTGTCGCTTTCTGCGACAATTCTAGAGAATCGCCGACAAAGTCTGCGATATCCTGAACCTCAGGTCTTTGATAGTTATGAGCAAGAATAACCGCGTTTTTACTATCTTTTAGTCTCTCGATATTTTTGGTATTTACCCTCGTCATATTATCCTCTGTTCATTTGAATATATGTTCATCCTTTTACCCCTGACAAAGCCAATGACCGTTAACCCAGTTTTATTGGCGATCTCTACAGCCAAACTTGTAACAGCACCTCTTGAGGCGATGATTGGTATCTTTGCTATTGAGCATTTCAAAACCATTTCAGAAGATATCCTTCCGGTGCATACCACGAAGGTATCTGAAAGATGGTATTTTTTAAGAAGTGCATATCCTATGACTTTGTCCAGGGCATTGTGTCTGCCAATATCCTCTGAGATATAATTCCGCTCCATTTTGAAACCCTCAAGAATGGCACAGGTGTGTGTTCCACCAGTCCTTTTGTGCAAGTCAGATATCAGAATCTTTTTTATAGCTTCAAATAAGACATTTCTGTCCAATTTCAACTTGGAGTCAACTTTTGGGAGCTTTGAATCATCCAGAAATCCTGAAGCACCTCCACAACCACTCACTATGACTTTTTTTGCAGCGAACACTTTGATCGGATTTTTGGTTATCACTTTAGCTATATCCTCACGAATTTTCATGGATTCTATGTCTTCTAGACCTTCAATAACTCCCTCAGATAAGAGATGACCCAATACAAATTCTTTTTTCATTTGAGGGCTCATCATGGCAGTTGAAAAGTGCCTTCCGTTTACAAAGATAGATAATGCGACCTCCTTAGCTACCTCCTCCTCTAGCTTTGTCCTGTGGTCTCCGTCCAATCTTATATATTCTTTTAGCACGCTTTTCATCTCTAAGCTAACCTCTGGCAATCTCTTCGATGGTTCCCAATAAAGTTTCGACCTCTTCTTCAGTATTATACAGATATAGGGATACCCTAACGGCTCCATTGACACCAAGCCATCTAATTAAGGGCATGCAGCAATGATATCCAGATCTGACCATTATATTTGAAAAATTATCCAGCATCAAGGCAACGTCATGGGGGTTTAAGCCTTTGATGTTAAAGGAAATCACCCCTATTCGTCGCTCTAGGTTTGGGTAAAGGATTTCTACATTTTTTATCTCTTTTAATCCAAGGACGAATTTTTTAGTCAGTTTTTCCTCATGTTTTCTTATGTCGTTCATTCCGATCTTTTCCAAATATTCAACAGCCCTTCCAAGGGCAATCCCACCAGCTACGTTCGGCGTGCCAGCTTCAAATCTCTCATAATTCTCCTTTAGTTTATACCCCTCCAGTGAAACATCATTTATTGTTCCTCCCCCTATAGTGAGAGGTTCGACACTCTCTAAAAGCGGCATTCTTATGAACAAAACCCCAGTCCCGGTGGGCCCAAGCATTTTGTGACCTGAAAACGCTAGGAAGTCGCAGCCCAGTTCTTTTACATCTACGGGTAGGTGTGGCACTGATTGGGCCCCATCAACCAAGAAAAAGGCATTATTATCCTCACAGACCTTTGCAATCTCTTTTATTGGCGTTATCAAACCTAGGACATTTGAAACATGTGTTAGGGCAACCAACTTCGTCTTATCATCTACCACCTTTTCTACATCTTCTGGGCTGAGGACTCCGTTTTTTGGCTTGACAATCTCTAGGTTTACTCCGAATTTTTTCTTAACTCGTAGCCATGGCATTAAATTAGAATGATGCTCCAGTATGCTGGTTACAATCTTGTCTCCTCTCTTCCATCCAAGCCCGGATGCGACTAAGTTTATTCCTTCTGTCGTATTCTTTGTAAAGACGATCTCCTCTTCTTTGGCATTAATGAAATCAGCAATTTTTGTGTGCCCCCCTTCATAGAGTTGCGATGCTACCTGGGATAGCCTGTGAACCCCCCTCCCAACGTTTGCATTATAATCCCTATAATAGCTTTGGATCGAGGCTACAACTGACTCTGGCGTTAAGCTTGTAGCTGCGCTATCCATGTAAATTAGCCCATCATCCAAAATTGGGAAGTCCTTTCTGATATTTTCCACATTCATTCTAAACATCACACTTTTGTTATCTTCATTCATGATATGGCAAATATGTCGCTCAGCCGTACGTAGATTGGAGGTTTGTAGATAGATATGTACTTATTTATTATGTTATGTTATGCCATGTTATGTAACATGAAAGGAAAGAAATACTTATGGGACTAAATATTATTAATCTAATCTGTAGGAAAAGAAATGTGTGGAAGGCATGGATACCATAAAAAGATATATGGAACAATTTGAGGGTGAAAGAGTTGCAGTTGCCTATTCTGGGGGAGTTGACAGCTCTCTCGTTGCTTATGCAGCCAAGGAAATCGCAGATGCTGTTACGATTAAGTCAGATTTCACTCCCAATTGCGTCATAGAGGATGCTAAGGAGTTTGCAGAAAAGTTTGGTCTTAGACATAAAATTCTCAACGTAAGCATCCTTGACGATGAGATGAAGGCTAATCCACCAAACAGGTGCTATCTATGTAAGAAAAGGATTATCGAAGAGATAAAGAATCAGGGATATAATATTGTCATGGATGGAACCAATTCAGATGACTTGGATAAGGATAGACCAGGTTTAAAAGCCAAACAAGAAGAAGGCGTTATTTCCCCCCTGGCAGATCTTGGCTTGGGTAAACAGGAAATAAGAAAGATAATGGCTGATATTGATGAAAATGTTGCAAGAAAACCCTCAGAATCTTGCTTGGCGACTAGAATTCCTTTTAATTCAGAAATTACGCCAGAGAGATTAAAAAGGATAAAAAAAGCAGAGGAACTCGTCAAATCGCTGGGTTTGAGTTCGATTAGGGTGAGAGACCACTTTCCATTAGCTAAAATAGAGGTCCCCAGAGATGAGTTTAACAAGATGCTGGGTGCAGAGGACTTGCTTTCAGGACTCAAACAACTTGGGTACAAATCTGTTACTATAAGTGCAAGGGATGAAAGTTAATCAAAAAGATTGATCAATTTTTTCGCCCATCGGAGTTTCATCTTCTTGACATCGCTTACGTTCGGGTCTTCAAAATCAAAGCCGATTAATGTAATGCTATCGGCATCAAATTCTTTTGCGATAAAAACGCCTCTATCGCCGTCCGTAAATCCCCCAAAGTTGTGAACGTTTTTTATCGGCTTAGACTGCGTACTACCGATGACATTTTTCAGCGATGGAACGTATTGCTTAATAGCAGGAATGTTATCGCCATGTGCGTGCACCACTATGATTGCACACAGTTTATCTGCGCTGATGATATCCTCCATGCAACCATCCAGGTCTGTGACGACTATGTCTGGAACTATGCAATTTTTCAGAAGGATGGATGTCGCACCATCTGCAGCAATGACTATACGACCAGACAAATCAGTGTCCTTAATCTCCTCATCTAATAAAGGAGCATTCCCACATATGGTGACGCATCGTCGATAAATCAAATCGGACAACATCTGTACGTTAATCGAGCGATTTCCGATTAATTTAGATAATAATATTGCAGCTTCTTCGTCTTTGCGCCTATCAAAGCCGAAGTCATCCAAAATTTCCTGATAAATCGGCTCCCATTCCTCGAATTTCATCGTCTATCCCGCTTGGATTTTTGGCATAACATAAGTTAAATGTTGTTCTTTGGAGTTAATAAAAAAACTACTGAGGTGTGGGGGGCATCGAAGCCCTATCCATTTTTAGGTAAATAATGTTCTGGACTATTTATATCAAATCAATTAGAGTATTTCTGAGCCAACTTTTTTGAGACACCATATACTCATCTTCACCCGTACATAAGACACCTTCAGGCGTGAAGGCGTGAAGGCGTGAAGAAGACCATATAGCATCCTGCTATTTTTTTTTTCGAGACGGAATTAGCTGTATTTTCTGCATCAACGAAAACTCATTAGAAAAAAATTTCATAACCTCATATCGTTAAGTTACGTTACGTTAAATTAAATCCCATCTTGGTGCACCTACTGGTTCCTGTTTTACCTTATCTGGTGATACCGAACCGCATCTCAACGTTTTCGACTATCCATTCCCTCACCAGGTCGCCCCTCACCTGTACGTCCGTACCCAACTCAAGTTTCTTCGCCCTGATCTCCTCTGCTATGAAATCTCTCCACGTACCTATGAGGTCCACCAACTGTCCATCTCGAACTTGCACAAACACATCGATCTCAGCCTCGACATCAAGATCAAGCTCTTTCCTCATGTTCTGTATTCTTCGAACGATATCTCTAGCGCATCCTTCTGCCCTGACACCTTCTGTCAGCGAAACATCAACATACACCTTCCCCAAAGAAAAATCTGCAGCATGGATGTGCTCTGGAATCATATCCTCGAAATGAATCATATCCTTGGTGATTTTGACGGTTTTATCATGTAACTTAAGTTGATATCCTTTTTCGATATCTTTTTTTAGCTTTCTGCCATCGACTTTATTCAGTGCATTTATGATTTCTTTGGCTTTACCCCTGAATCTTGGTCCAATGATGCTCAAATCAGGAATGACCTTTAGCGAAATCTCATCGAATTCCTCGCCCACTTTTAGCAGGGTTATCTCTTTTGTGTTCGCTTGCTCCATGATCACATTTTTGAGATTTTTTACGGAATTTATAACCTCTTCATTGTAAGGTAAGATTATGATCTGCTTGACAGGCCACCTGAGCTTTCGCTTCGCTTTCTGTCTGGCCCTATGGGAAGCCTCAACGATATCTCTCGCGACATCCATGTTTGCCTCGAGTTTAACATCTATTAGCTCCTCACTCGGAGAAGGCCAATCGCACATGTGAACCGTTATCATCGCCTTAGGATCCATCCCAAGCACCAAGTTCTGATAGATTTCCTCAGTTATGAAAGGCGTGAAGGGGGCCATCAGCTTTATGATTTGTGAGATGACGTCATAGATGACCCAATATGCCGCCAGTTTATTCGGGTCATCTGCTTCTGTCCACGTCCTAGGTCGAATTAATTGAACGTACCATCGCGACACATCCTCAAGGATGAATTTTTGCAAGAGACGAGTTGCACTGTGCAACTTGCAATCTTTCATCATATGGTCGACTTTTTTGATTAAAGAGTGCGTTCTTGAGAGAATCCATTTATCCTCTGGTCTGAGATGCCCTTTTATGGAATCAAATGAAGTGGTGTATGGATCAAAATTGTCGAGCCTCATGTACGGCAGTGGGAAACGATAGATGTTCCACAGGATATTGAGCATTCTGTGCACATTCTGAGCTTCCTCCCAGTTGAAGCGAAGATCTTCCCAAGGCGCATTCGCTGATAAAACATAGAAACGCAGCGCATCGGCTCCATATTTTTCTATGACCTCTTCGGGTGCCACCACATTTCCCAAGCTTTTGGACATCTTTCTACCCTCATCATCTATCGTGAAGCCATGCATCAACACACTCTTGTACGGTGCCTTTTCGAATGCAACCATACTTGAGCCGAGTTGCGAGTAAAACCACCCCCTCGTCTGATCATGCCCTTCTGTGATAAAATCGGCAGGCCACCATTTTTTGAACTTTTCAGTATCGTTTGGAAAGCCAAGATTGGCCCATGATGCTACGGCAGAGTCAAACCATACATCAAATACATCCTTCACGCGATACATCGTTTTTCCACAGGTACATCTCAGCTTGATGGCGTCTATGTGTGGTCTGTGGAGTTCTACATAAGAGACATTCGCCCTCTCCTTGAGCTCTTTTATGGTGCCTATCACTTCAATGGAACCGCATTCGCACATCCAAATAGGCAGTGGAGTGCCCCAGTACCTCTGACGTGAGATGCACCAATCTCTCGCAGATGATATCCAGTCCATGAATCTAGCGGATCCAGCCCATTCTGGATACCATGCTATGCGAGGAATCTCCGCTAACATCCTATCTTTCAGTTCTGAGATTTTGATGAACCATTGTTCAGTCGCCAAATATATGATAGGAGTTTTGCAGCGCCAACAATGACCATATCGATGGGTTATCTCTCCTTCAGCTAGAAGGGCATCCCTTTCATCAAGGTCCTTGATGACCTGTTGATTTGCATCAAAAACATACTTGTTGGCGTATGCGCCAGCATCTGTCGTGAAAAGTCCATCAGGTCCCACGGGGCAGAAGATTGGAAGCTGATGCTCTTTGCCCAACAAAAAATCTTCCAGACCGTGCCCTGGGGCGATGTGAACGCAGCCTGTGTTCTCGACCTCAGGAGATACCTCAAGGGTCACGAAATCTGCCGCATATATGCTATGATCCAATTTTTGCTGATATGGTACTATATCTTTCAGGGGGTGTTCATACTTTATTCCGACAAGGTCTTTACCCCGTATGGTGTCTACATTCTCGTAATCTTCATAACCCCCTTTTTTCAAGACATGTTCTACTAACTCAGAAGCCACGATCAACGTCTCATTTTTACATCTTATTTTGGAGTACTCAAAGTCAGGATGGACTGCTATCGCCTGATTGGATGGAATAGTCCAGGGGGTTGTCGTCCATATCACGATGCGTGCGTCCTCTCCTACAAGTGGAAACTTGACATAGATGGATGGATGGCATTCCTCCCAATATTCCACTTCAGAATCTGCTATGGCGGTCTCACATCTAGGGCACCAGTTAACCACCCTCTTGCCTCTTTCAAGCAAACCTCTATTGTATGCACGTTTCAACGTCCACCATTCTGCTTCTATGTACTCATCGGCAAGGGTCATGTAAGGGTTGTCCCAATCAAGCCAAGCACCTAAGCGCTTGAATTGCAAGGTCATCTGATCTTTCGATTCAAGGGCGAAACGCTTGCATTCAGCGATGAACTTATCTATGCCATAGCTTTCTATCTCTTTTTTTGTTCTGAATCCCAAGCTCCCCTCAACTTTGACCTCTATTGGAAGCCCATGCATGTCCCATCCTGCTCTATCAAGGACTCGGAACCCCCTCATCGACTTGTATCTGAGCATGGCATCCTTGATGGTCTTATTCCATGCCGTGCCAAGATGTATTCTTCCTGTAGTATATGGGGGGCCATCCAAAAAATAGAACATATCTCCTTGTGAGCGATGATTTCGAGTAAGAGCATATGCATCTACACTCTTCCAAAATTCCATTACATTTTTTTCCACTTCTTGAGCATCGTATCTGCTCGTTACTTCCCGGATCATATAACGACAAGAAGGATTAATATGTCTTAAACATATTTCTAACAAGATGACCAAGGAAGAGATTTGGGCTGAGAAGTATAGGCCTAAGATTTTGGATGAAGTAGTCGGTCAAGATGATATTATCGAACGCCTCAAATCTTATGTTGAATCCAAAAATCTACCACATATGCTTTTTTCTGGTCCTGCCGGCGTTGGAAAAACAACGTCTGCAATAGCTCTTGCAAAGGAACTTTTTGGAGAGACGTGGACCAACAATTTCACCGAGCTAAACGCCTCTGACGAAAGGGGCATAAACGTCGTCAGAAGCCAGATCAAGAACTTCTCCAGAACAGCACCTTTGGGAGATGCCAGCTTCAAGATAATCTTCCTCGATGAAGCAGATGCTCTAACGCCAGATGCACAGAACGCGCTTAGGAGAACCATGGAGAGATTCTCTGCCACATGTCGTTTTATACTCTCCTGCAATTACTCATCGAAAATAATCGAGCCTATCCAATCCAGATGTGCCGTATATAGGTTCAAACCGATATCCAATGTAGCTATCGGGAAAAGGATCAGGCATATTGCAAATATTGAGAAACTAAATGTGACCGAGGATGGGCTGGGTGCAATCGAATATGTGGCTATGGGGGATATGCGTAGGGCCATAAATACATTGCAATCAGCAGCAGTTCTTAGCAGTCAAATAGACGCTGAAGCGATATATAAGATAGCTGCTATGGCCCGCCCAATAGAGATAAACGAGTTGATCGAACTTGCTATGAAAGGTGATTTCATGGGGGCAAGGGACAAACTGGATTTATTGCTCATAGAGCAGGGTTTGTCTGGGGAGGATGTCATCAGCCAGATCCATAGGGCCATAATGGACTTCGGTGGCGTCTCAGAGAAACTGAGGGTTCAGTTGCTCGACAAGATAGGAGAGATAGATTTCCGCCTAACGGAAGGCGCTCACGAACGCATACAACTGGAGGCACTGATAGCCCATTTAGTGTTGGCCGGGGCTAAGGAATAAATTTTCAAATATCTCTCTCGAAAAGGCGTAAAAAGCATGTGCACCAAGATCATTTTAGAAGATTTGAATATCCTCATAGACCCTGATATAGCGATCGAGACAAACTACTTTCCACTGACACTGTTCTATGGGATGGCGCCAGCGTAGGGGAGAAATAAAAAATGCTATGAAGGATGTGACACCATCCTACTCAAACACCATCACTATGGTCTCCGATTTCCTGGAGGAGTTATGATGATTTCAGAGGCACAAACCATTGTATAAAAAAATTAGAACCATTATTAGAATTTTCAAATCTGGAGCAACATTTTCTTAAAGATTTTGATCAATAAAATAAATAACGATATCTCATTTACCCTTTTGATCAATCAATGATTGATATGTTTCATCTATCAAATCTTCAATGTCAATGTCTCTTTCCTTCGCTACTAATAATGCAGAAATCTCAATCCCAATCAGATTAGCCATGCTTTCTTGTTTTTTGTTTACCAAAGCTATGGCTTCTTTTCTACTCAATCCGGTAATCATAATCCTCTCTATGGTGCGCTCAAAGACGGACTGTTCTCTTTTTAGGTCAGGTCTGAAGCCCAGTGGAATCTCAATTGTCTTGAAGTCAAAATTGGGGCTTATCTCATCATCTTCTATGGACACTAACCCGTCGTTCTTTGCTTTGTTGAGAACTTCTTTTGCCTGTTCTGGCGAGAACCAACCCAGATCGAGGGAGAGTGCAAATATAAATTCAGAGGTTGTGAGAGCGTTTTTTCCCCTCTTCCTGAAGGGCATGGCAACCGTTTGCATCATATCGGTCATTTATATCCCATTCAATTGTGATCTTGAAATAAAATACCTATTGCTCAGTAGCTGTTCAACTCTTTCTGGAATATATCATAAGTGCGATCATCGATGAGGTTGAAAATGATGGTTTTAATCTCAGTGTCCATATTGGAATAATCGATTGCAGTTTGAATCATAATCTTTGCGCACTTATCTTTGGGGTAGCCAAACGCTCCCGTGCTTATGGCAGGGAATGCTATACTTTTTACATTATATTCATCTGCCAGCATAAGGCTGTTTAATGTTGCATTCTTTAGTTTTTCATCTTCCTCCCCCTCACCCATTTGGGGTCCGACGGCATGAATGACGTACTTTGCCTTCAGCTTACCTGCAGTTGTGATAATGGCTTTGCCCACCTCTATTTCACCAATTTTGTTGCTCTCATCTTGTATTATGTGTCCCCCTTTCTTCACTATTGCTCTAGCAACCCCCCCACCATGCTGTAGTTTTTTATTAGCAGCGTTTACTATTGCGTCTACCATCATTTCCGTTATATCTCCCCTGTACAGCCGTATAGTCGTGTTTTTAAATTTCTTTTCCATTTAGAACCCCCCCTCTTTTCTGCTTTGCTTATAACAGATGCACTTATAGCAGATGCATTAAAATACTTGTGTTCAAATAAGGGATATTATGAAATGGCAAGGTAAATCTGGACGCAAGGCAACTGGCGGTCGACTGAGATCGGCAAGAAGCAAAAGGAAGCATGAAATGGGCCGTGATACCGTAGAGGCACATATCGGTACTATCAAGAGATTGAAATTGCGTGTAATGGGTGGTGGTGAAAAGATAAGTTTACACCAGGGCGATGTTGCCAATGTCACAGATCCAAAGACAGGCAAGACACAAGTGATTGAAATCCAAACAGTAGATGCAAATCCAGCAAATCAACACTATGTTAGGCGAAATATACTTATGAAGGGTGCGGTAATCAGGACCAAGTTAGGCAAGGCAAAGATCAACAACCGTCCAGGACAAGACGGAATCGTAAATGCTGTTTTAATCGAGTAAATTGCTATCTCGTATTATTTATGGTTCTTGCAACTTGTCGGGACTTTAACATATTTCTCTATCAATTATGGCTATGATTATCTCCTAGCTAGGATTATTCCAAATGTATACATAGTTTTGGAGGGAGTAAAATGTATATATATTATATAAGTAAGTAGAAGTAAAAATCGATTTTTTAAAGGAATATTTAAATTAATGAGGTGGCTCTTAATGCCATTATTTCTCGTGATGTTCTCCAGAGTATGCAACTAAACTAATTCCTCTAAATTTTTGAATAAATGCTGACGCTTTTATTCTCTCTTTCTCATGACTGTTGCAAGCACGACACTCAATATCCCTATCAAGGTCATCAAGCCTATACTATTGAATTCAGGCAATGCCCTCGGTGCAGAATAGGGGGTAACGGTTGAAGTCACCTCAACATAGAACGAAGTATAGGATAGATCATAATATGTAGTTGAACCAATTGTAAAAGAAGCGTTGCTATCCACTGTGATAGTTTTGTTTCCAGCATTAGTCCCATATTCTATCGTAAGCGAGAGAGTTACGTTGTTTGTAGCACCTGGGGACAAATCGAAATCATCATCGGAAAAAGAATAATCCCTTATGATATTGTAATCAGGAGAGCTTTCGTTTATGCTCAGCTTCACGGTCTCAGTTACGGTTGATTCAGACATGGCATTGATGGTATATTGAACTTCATTGTCATGCTCTCCTACCTTGGCATCTATGACATAAGCAGATAATGAAATGCCAGGGGACATTTTATGGATTTGGCCACTTACATTCACTGGAAAAAAAAGTGGTAAACTGATTAGGATTGCCATACAAAAACATGCAGTTACAATGAAATCTCTTCTCATCTGAACTCCCAACAACTAATTATACATTATATTATAAATATTTGGGCAATACAAATTTTTCGTATCATCCTGTCACATTAACTGCACCATAATCCTTAGAAGTGCCGAGCGATGCACGTGCAATCGCACAGAATACCTTGTATCCTGTGCTGGTACCATTCGGTATATCAACACGAACCGTCCTGTCTGTATACTCGTTGGCTGGGAGTATGAACGAATCGCTCGTCCAGTTAAACCAAGAAAGGTTTGCACGTTCCCCATCAGGGATATCAGAAAGCGTTATACTCAGCTCAATGGCTTCTTGGAAAGATTGCGTACTCCTTACTCTTATGGTGAAGTTAGTGGAGTTTCCGGCGGTGGTTTCATTTATCTTCGGAATTATAATGACTGCAATACCACCTATTGGCTGTTCTGCAATCGTAACTGCAGTATTGTTAGACCATGAGGTGTTTATGTTTCCAATTATGTCAACAGTGTGGATGCTTATTTCATATGTGCTTCCAGGATTCAATCCGGTGGCATTGTAGTAATTTGTGGTATTGGATACGTTTGCTGCCCAGTTTCCATTAATGTAAATCATCGTATGATTGAAATCATTTGGCTGGACCTCAATAGACGGATTCGTCCATGTCCATTTAATCCATGTTTTGCTGCCTGCCAACCTTGTCGGACTTACGCCGTTGGTAGGCAGTGTACCATCAACTCCAAGGGTGAAATTAATCGAGGAGTTGCAGTTTCCTGAAGAATCATAAGTAGTGATGGTAAGGTTCTTTGTTGCAGTAGTGGGAATGTTTGCTATTATCGTATCATTGGTCCAGTAATCCGTTCCAGGCACGTTTGTAAGGCTTATGTTCCCGCCTGTTACATTTATCAAGGAAACGTTCACGGTTGCGTTACTAACCACTGACAGCGTATCGTTGATGGTTACGTTGAATGTGATTCGGGTGTTATTCTTCACCCAGTTGTTTACCGTATCTTTTACGAATGGATTGGTCACATTCGGTGCTGTATTATCAGGAGTTATGGTTACGTTATCTGATGCATTCAGGTTGTCGTAGGTGCTATGGTTGCAGTTAATCGTGTAATTAAAGAGTCCGCCAGTACTGAACGACCTGTTGTACTCATAGTAATTAGAGCTATCGTTATGAGTCATATTGTACCATTCACTGGTATCATTGAACCAGATCGTGCAGGTTGCATCGCTTATTGGCTCTGCTGATGTTGAATTCGTGTAATTGGCGAAGAAGGTAACATTTTGATAGACATATTTAGTTTTATTTGCATAAGGCATTCCTATATCGGTTTCATCCCAGATCTCCACTTGGCTGTTTTTGGTTTGTCCGCCGGCATATGCGGAGAAATCGGATACTGTGAACCAGAAGTGAGTGGCGTTAGAACCGAATCCTTCATAATCAGATGGATCACTGCAGACCCATGTCTCTCCAGAAGCAGTGCTGAAGTTCC
This sequence comes from Methanocellales archaeon, assembly GCA_028715545.1. Classification (GTDB taxonomy): domain Archaea; phylum Halobacteriota; class UBA148; order UBA148; family UBA148; genus UBA148. The sequence continues at coordinate 19,760 of JAQURP010000021.1, forward strand.
AATCCTCACATTTACAAATCGTATCTATGTTTATGCCCTTCGGGAAGGTAAGCGTAGCATTGCTGAAGCCAGAGCCAGAGAGATTCAAAGCGATGACGCTGCTCATTTGTTTTGCATCAGCTGGCATCGTTCCCGTGTAATTGGTAATGATTTGTGGAGAGATGTTAAGATCAGATGACGAGAGGTTCAATTCTCTGATATACAGGCTCTCGTTGGTCGGAGTGGTTATTTCTATTGTATAGTTATCGTAGAGAGAGGCATTTCTTCCGATCCCTCCTGTGGTAAGCGTGGACTCGTTGAGCAATATAAGTTCTTTTATGCTTCTTCTTTCCAGGTTGGCATCGTAAATAGAAATGTTTGCACCACTTATCGTTGCGGTTTCGTTTGTAACGTTTATTTTAAGAATCGCATTGGATGGCTCAATATCAACCGTAGAGTGTGATGATGAAGATACATTTTCGCTATTGTTCTTTACGAATGTCTTCCACTCAATACCCACGGAGTTAAATCTTGAATCAATAATCGTTTTGGCATAATATTGTCCGGTGCCTATTTGGACTATGTCTCCGGGATAATAATGAAGAACTATGGATGCGTCCGGTGTACTCCTTCTGGCATCTACTGTTATGTTTGTTACATTATAGAGCACGCCATCCTTGGTGGTATTGATGAGAAGTATGGCGGCATCTCCTTCTCTGTATTTTGCCTCTGGACCAAACATCCTATAGTTGTCCTTAGTTAGCTCTATCTCATAAACAGCCAATTTAATTGTAGTCGTATTCTCATTCAGGCTATCATTTGTAGCATAATTATCGGAATAGGATGCGTTTATGGTGAAGTTCACGGTGATGTTATAATATCCAGAACTGTTTTGGGTGTTGTTATAGCTGAACTGGCAATAACCGGTGGAATTCGTCTCATTGTAGCCTATTAAACTGCCATCCCAATAGAAGGAGCAGTTAGCTAAACTCACAGGAACGGGATCAGAGGAGTTGTAATAATTGTAAACCCTTGCGGTGACCGTTAGTGTATCGGGAACAATATTTTCGGAATCCTCCTCCAGACCGTCCTCCTCCAAATAGCCGCCCCTCGCGATCTCTGTCCCATTCAAAGGATAAGTGATGTTCATGACAACAAGTTTCTTTACGATGGTGGAGTTCGTAGCATTGTTATCCGTCTCGTTAAGTTCTTCTATGGTGTCAAGAGGATCAACCATTATGGTGATATTATGGGAGCCAGCAGAAGCAATCCAGTACAGGAGTACGCTACTGTTCTCGCTGGCATTAATGAGCGGAATATTTGTTGATGTGTTGTATTGCTCGTCAATGTAAAGAGAGACATTGACATTCGTTGCATTATCGTTTCCTGTGTTATGTACGGTGGTGTTTATGGTAAGGTTTGAACGCTCCTGTATTTCAGGTTCTGAGTAAGTGATGTTGATGTCATCGGAAGTGATGTTCAAATCAGGCAGTTTTAGATATATTCCAACGGTCATGTTCACGCTGTTGTTAACATTGGAGACATTGTCATAGGCAGTGATCGTGAGGTTTTGTAATTCAGCAGTGACACCACTGTCCGCGACAATGGTGGTATTGGTCCAATAATCCCCAGACTGCCTAACCAGAATAACCTCATTTAACGTGCTGTTTATCAAGGACACGTTAACCGTCGCATTCTTGACCCCAGACCCGATATCGGTGATAGATACATTAAGGGTGACCACATAGTTGGTTCCATACCACTGACCAACCGTAATGGCAGTAACAGAAGGAACACCCTCGTCTATTCCAACGGTCAT
>JAQURP010000022.1 GCA_028715545.1 Methanocellales archaeon
GATGCAGGTTATGGCGTCATAAACGAAAAAGCCACGCTGAAGATCGGTGGAATGACCTGTGCAGTGTGCGTAAAAACCATTGAAACCGCCCTCAAAAAACTGGACGGCATCCTTGATGCGACTGTTAACCTGGGTGCTGAGAGAGCCTACGTTACCTTTAACCCAAGAATAATCACCATCGCAGAGATGAGATCAGCCATTGAAGATGCTGGCTATCAGTATCTTGGGGCAGAGGGAGAAGACGGGGAAGATTTAGAAAAACTCTCAAGGGAGCGGGATTTGCGGGAGAAGCGCAATAGATTCCTCGTTGGTTTTGCCGTTGCCATTCCGCTCATGATTCTTATGTATGTTCCTGTCAGCCTTCCTTTTTCAATGGCCTATTTTATGCTGGTGGTTTCCACCCCTGCCTTCGTTTATGTAAGCCACCCCATATTCCGAGCTGCATACAGATCGCTTAAAAACAAGAATCTCAACATGGACGTCATGTATTCGATGGGCATAGGCGTAGCCTTTGTCTCAAGCCTTCTGGGTACTTTTAATATAGTACTAACGATGGATTTTCTGTTTTATGAAACTGCGCTTATGCTGGCTTCTTTTCTTACCATGGGGCGATATTTAGAGGCGAGAGCAAAGGGAAAAACCTCCGAATCGATAAAAAAATTGATGGGATTGCAGCCAAAAACTGCCACCGTTCTTCGTGATAATCGTGAGACGGAAATACAGATCGCTGATGTTCAGATAGGTGATAAAATCATTGTGAAGCCGGGAGAGAGAATCCCGGTAGATGGGGAAGTCGTTGAGGGCGAGAGCTACGTGGACGAATCAATGATTACGGGAGAACCTCTCCCTACTTTGAAGCAAAAAGGGGATAATGTCGTTGGTGGCACGATTAACAAAAATAGCGTGATAACATTCAGCGCGACGAAAATAGGGCGTGACACTGTACTCTCTCAAATTATAAAGCTTGTGGAAGAGGCGCAGGGCTCCAGACCGCCAGTTCAGCGAATTGCAGATAAAGTAGTTAGCTATTTCATCCCAACGGTGTTGGCCATCGCAATTCTTGCCTTTACCGTCTGGTATTTTATTATCGGCAACACTCTACTTTTTGCCCTTACATCTCTGATTTCTGTGCTTGTTATCGCATGTCCCTGCGCTCTGGGGCTTGCAACACCTACAGCAGTAACGGTAGGCGTAGGTCGTGGTGCAGAGCTTGGTGTGCTCATTAAGAGCGGTGAAGCGCTTGAAATGTCTGAGAAGTTGACTTCTATCATCTTTGATAAAACGGGAACACTTACAAAAGGCGAGCCGGAAGTTACCGACATAATTGGTCTCGGAATTGACGAACTGGCTTTGCTCAAGTTGGCAGCAAGCGTGGAGAAGAATTCGCAACATCCCCTTGCAGAGGCAATAGTGAAACGAGCGCAAGAAAAAGGTATTGAGATGGTTGAGATCAAAGGCTTTGATACCTTTGGGGGAAAAGGCGTAATGGCAAATGTCGAGGGAAAAGAGTTACTTATAGGTAATAGGGCACTTTTTGAAGAAAGGAATATATTTCACTCTAAGGGGATTGAAGAAAAGATACTTCGGCTCGAAAAAGAGGGAAAGACAGCTATACTCATCGCCCTTGATGACAAAATGATTGGCATTATCGCTATTGCTGACACCCTGAAAGAAACTACTAAAGAAGCAATAAAAGCGTTGAAAGATATGAGGATAAACGTCATCATGATCACCGGTGACAATGCACGAACTGCCCATGCAATTGCAGATCAAATTGGTATAGACAAGGTATTAGCAGAGGTCTTACCGCAGGACAAAGCGGAAGAAGTAAAGAGGCTGCAAAACGAGGGTGAAGTTGTCGCTTTTGTAGGCGATGGCATTAACGATGCACCTGCGTTGGCACAGGCAGATGTTGGCATCGCAATAGGCAGTGGTACTGATGTGGCAATCGAGAGCGGGGAGATTGTACTTATAAAGGACGACCTTATGGATTCAGTTGCAGCGGTTCAATTGAGTAAAAAGGTGATGTCGCGGATTAAGCAAAATCTGTTCTGGGCTTTTGCGTATAACACTGCTCTCATTCCCATGGCTGCAGGGATACTTCATCCGTTTTTTGGAATCACCTTTAAACCTGAACTTGCAGGGCTTGCAATGGCGATGAGCTCCGTAACGGTCGTAACACTTTCTTTGATGTTAAAAAAGTACACTCCACCAGCAAAGAGAATAAAAAAATAAAGAAAGAAAGGAGGTGAAAGAAAATGGCAATAGATCCTATCTGCAAAATGACGGTAGATGAAAAGACGGCAAAGTTTAAGAGTGACTACAAGGGCAAAACGTATTATTTCTGTGCACCAGGCTGCAAAAAAGCATTTGACAAGAATCCTGAAGAATACCTGGGATAGAAAAGTGAAGTGTAAAATTTTCAGTTGGTAGATTTAATAAGACTATCAACTCTCTGGAGCTAATGTCTTTCCATCAACGCATTTTCAATAGAATCCTAAGTAGGCAACGTTTTGACAATACCTGTTTGATAGTGTTGAGGTAATAATAACAACGGGGAGTGGAAGCATCAAAAACAAGGTGATCATTGTCTTTTCTAAGGTGTTATTTTACTTCTCACCACTTTTTTTTACTTTTTTCTTCAGGAACGAGATGTTTGCCGCATACACTACAATTTCCTTCATCTGTCGCTTTTGGTTTAGAAGGTGCATCTCCACCACAAAATTGACACTTCACCATATTTCTCACCTCCAAACATTAGCTAAACGGATAAGTTTATATATTTTTTGGTTTAATTAACTTAGTTTTCAATAATGTTTAACTTTCCCTCGACAAACCGCAATTTTCACCAACCGACATGCAACACCGAGAATTTTGAGCACCGACCGAAAGAATCAACGGTAACCTAATCTATGAACTGTAGAATTTTCGGTTGGTACTTTTAACAAGACTACCAAACCTACGGGAGTGATGTCTCTAACCTACTGCATTTTCAACGGCCATCTGCTCTTTCTCTCAGAGTTATGATAGCTGTAACTTTCCTCTTCCGCTCAACTCACGCTGGCGCTCTATGCTCATCTTGATAAGAATCTCGTAGATTCGCTTCACTGCACCCACATCCATGCCATGTTCGGTTGCTGCTTCCACCGCCCGTTTTAGAACTACTCTATTCTGCTCCTCATCATCGATTTCCACATTCTCCTTTTTCTTGGCATCCAATATCTTCTCTGCAAGACCAGTTCGCTGAGCTATGAGCTCGATGATTTGGTAATCAATTTTCTGGATTTCTTCCCTAACATCCTTTAGCATGATTCCACCCTCGCACCAGTATTATCGATCTCAGTCCTTATGATTTTTCCTTTTAAACAATTCCATGCCTTAATTACATCCTCGACATCATCTATACAAACTATAGCGGTGAACGCTGGCCCTGTGCCAGACAGGCTTACACCTGTGGCTCCAGCCTCTAATGCGCACAGCATCGGCTTAGGGTCAAAGCCAAGCGCAGAGCAATAGAGAAAACCATTTAGTGTCATCGCTTTTTCAAACTCCTCATCCAAAGCTAGGTCATATGCGATGTCCACCCAAGGGCCGATCAATCTTGACATAGCTACGTCGGTTTCTGCAGTGAAAGCCTGAGATTCTGGCACGAAGACCACTACCTCTGATTCTCTCTCTACCCTTTTTACCAATAGTTGCTCCCTATTATCTGAGACAACTATGCCACCAAGGTATGAGGCTGCAGCATCATCAAAAGCGCCTGTTATCGTTACTCCTGCATCAAAAGCGGCCTGAACCCCTAGACGTATCATTTCTAAAGGCTCCATTTTTTCATCCAAGGCATCCAGCGTTGCTAGGACTGTAGCGTTGGCGGCAGCGCTACTGCTCTTTAAACCTCTTGCGATGGGAATTTCGCTGCTCGTCCTTACACGAGCACCACCACTACTATACTCAAATCTTTCCAGTACAAGCTTCACACAACGCTCGATCAGTGTGGTGTCACCGTCGCCTTCTGCTATCTCACCACGAATGCTATTTGTTCCTTCACTTAATTCAACCTCTGCTGTTGTACGCAGGTCAATGGCAAATGCTGATCCATTCCACGTTGCAATGGCATTTATGATCGTGCCAGCTCCACAGGCAGATGCTCGTCCTTTCGTCATTGATCTACTGTTTGTAATTTGGTATATATCAAAGAAACCTTTATATATTTAGGCATACCTAAATATTTAATCGGCATGCAAGATAGATCTGAAGAATATCTAGAAACGATATTGTACGTGACCCAGGGACGTGGAACGGCAAAGACATCTGAAATAGCCGAAGAGCTAGGTGTTTCACCTCCAAGCGTTACTGAGATGGTTCAAAAGCTTTCAGAGAGGGGCTATGTAGAATATGTCCCTTATTATGGTGTTACTCTGACCCCTCAAGGAAAGATTGAAGCATCAAGGATAAAACGCCGCCATCAGTTGCTTGAGACATTCCTCGTAGAATTTTTGGAAATGAATAAAGATGATGCACACAGGGAGGCTTGCAAGTTAGAGCATGTAATATCCGATGACGTCGAACGACGATTTTGTTCGATGATGAGTCACCCTAAAAAATGCCCTGATGGGAATCCAATTGAAAGGGCGTCATGCTGCTTTGAGGAGGACACCTTTCCATGATTCCGTTATCTGAGCTGGATACTAGAAAAGCAGCAATAGTGGAACATGTGGAAGGTGGACCGGGATTTCAGAGGCGCTTGGCGTCATTGGGCATTAGGGTCGGAAAGTCCGTTCGGAGGATCGCTTCTGAGCCCCTAAGGGGTCCGATAATCGTCGAAGTAGATGGTGCCAGAGTTGCAATCGGAAGAGGGATGGCGATGAAAGTGTTTGTAGTGGTGACTAATTGAAGATACTTCTAATGGGCAACCCAAATGTTGGAAAAAGTGCTCTATTCTCCAGGCTGACTGGTGTACATGTCATAATTTCAAATTATCCCGGTACTACTGTGGAGTTCAAGAAGGGTACGATGAGGATTGGCGGTCAGTGGGCGGAGGTAATTGATGTGCCAGGGGCCTACACATTGGAACCTACCAATAAGGCAGAGGAGATAGCAACAGGGATGCTGAAAGATGGGGATGTAATTATTAACGTAGTGGATGCAACAACCTTAGAGAGAAATCTCTATCTGACGCTTCAATTGCTGGAAAGGAAGATACCGATGATAATCGCGCTTAACGTTTGGGATGATGCAAAGCACAAAGGTATCATTATCGATATCGGAAGGCTTGAAAAAGTTTTAAATACCCCGGTAGTACCCACAGTTGCCATTACTGGCGAAGGAATTAAGGACCTTGTATCTAGATTGCCAGAGGTCATAAGTCATGAAAGCACATAGGTTAGGTTAGGATGCCGGTCGATGATGAACTTGCTGACGAGCAAAGATGGGCTGAGATTGGTAGGATAATTGGCCAAGTACAAACCATAACCCATCGTCACCATACCTTTCTAGAGAGAATAGGAGACGCGAGCATCAAACCCCTGACCGGATCTCTCATAGCTATGATTGTCCTGCTTTTTACCTTTCAGCTCATAAGGCTTGTTGGGGAAGGCCTAATAGATTACGTATTCGAGCCGATTTTTGATGCTTACACCCCCCTGGTGATGAAATTGAGCGAACTACTCGGCCCTGGTTTTGTTCATGACATCTTGATAGGAACGCTGATAGGGGGAAAAATAGATTATGTGCAGTCCATGGGATTGTTGACCACCGGATTCTTTGTTCCATTTGCCATGGTCTTGCCATACGTGTTTGCATTTTATTTGGTACTAGGTTTTCTAGAAGATTGTGGGTATTTGCCTAGATTGGCCGTGTTAATGGATAGCCTAATGCACAAAATAGGCTTGCATGGTTTATCCATCGTTTCATTTTTGCTCGGCTTGGGGTGCAACGTCCCTGGAGCTCTGTCCACTAGAATTTTAGATACTAAAAAACAGGTTTTCATTGCTGCAACTCTCATGGCAATTGCGGTTCCTTGTATGGCTCAAATCGCTATGGTAGTCGGACTAGTTGGCAAATATGGTGCTAAGGGTCTGGGAATTGTTCTTTTCACACTTTTTATGGTATGGGTGGTCCTTGGATATTTGCTAAACAAAATTTTGAAGGGCAAGAGTCCAGAAATATTTATGGAAATTCCACCGTATAGAATTCCTTATTGGGGTGCATTACTAAAGAAGTTGTGGATGAGGATAAGATCTTTTATCATGGAGGCAGTTCCGTATGTGTTGCTGGGGGTATTCGTCATAAACATCATCTATGTCCTAGGAATCATCGAATTTATAGGCCAAATTTTTTCTCCCATAATGGTAGGGTTGCTTGGATTGCCAGCTGAGGCAGCTGCAGCACTCGTGGTTGGACTCCTGCGTAAGGATGTAGCCATGGGAATGCTTCTCCCCCTTGGTTTGACCATGTCTCAAGCGATAGTTGCTAGCGTAGTGTTGGCAATGTATTTCCCATGTATTGCTACGTTTGTCGTTTTAACTAAAGAGCTAGGGATAGTGGATACGACAAAGTCCGCTGCGATCATGATCACCTCTACTTTACTGGTAGGAGGTTTGCTCAATATAATTTTATAGGGTGATAATTTGAAAATAGATGAAAATAGTAAATTAGGTCGCACCTGGGATGAGTTAAGGCACCATGTTCCATTTACAGCATTTGGTACCTCTATCGCACTTGTTTTGTTGGGGGTGTTAACGGTGGTCCTCTCGCCGAGCAAAGCGACAATGTCTGAGTATGGTCATGAGTTGTTCCACGTATTCCACCCGCTGCACATTCTTTTTAGCGCTACAGCCACGACTGCTATGTTTTGGAGACATGAGAAGAGAGTTTTCAAAGCGGTAATCATTGGGATAGTGGGATCACTTGGAATTTGTGGTATCAGTGACGTATTTTTTCCATTTCTCGGTGGAACGGTCGTTGGCATTGAAATGGAATTCCATTGGTGTTTGATCGAACATCCCCAGATCGTTTTGCCCTTTGCAATTTTCGGCGTGCTCATTGGATTAGCATCTACTAACATGGTTCATGGAAGAGGCCCCACTATATTCTCTCACGGCTCACACGTTTTCATAAGCACGATGGCAACGATGTTTTATCTAATGGCGTTTGGTTTCACAGAATGGATCCCCCATATCGCAGATACTTTCCTAATCATATTTCTGGGTGTGACGATCCCCTGTTGTACAAGTGATATAATATTTCCACTGCTGTTTAGCAAACCTATTGCCAACCAAATCTATAAATATCATGAATGAATGAACATGGCAGAAAGGAGATTTGATACATATGTCAGTAAAAATCAATGTAGAAGAGTGTGTAGGTTGTGGAACCTGCGTAGAGGAATGTCCTAACGACGCCCTTTCTCTGGAAGATGACATCGCAGTAGTAGACGACGATCTGTGCGTTGAATGCGGTCTGTGTGTCGAAGTTTGTCCATCAGAAGCACTATCGATCGACTAGGACGATAAATTCTGCGGAAAAGGCAATGCACAATATGTGATGAAAATCTTCAACTAATCCATTTTAATTCATTTCACTCGTCAATATTGTGCCTTTCGCCTTTAACATTACATGTCACCACGAAATAACTATATATAGCACAGCTTAGGCATTTTTATTTTGGCACATTTGAGCAAAAACTTATATACTATTATAGCTCATATGTGCATATATGATGGGCAGAGGCGGACCTGGGTGTAGAAGAGGTAGACCTAGGTGCCAAAGATGGATTTCACAGGTACCTGTCTCCAATTACTTTAATCCGAGTAGTGTTCCAATCTGGCCACCAGTGATGCGACCTCCAGAAACGGTAAATGTAAAAATTGAAGAGATGGAGGCTATGCGACTCGTGGACTTTGAGGGACTTGAACAAGAAGAAGCAGCACGGGAGATGGGGACATCGAGAAAAACGCTATGGAGGGATTTGAAGTCTGGGAGGAAAAAGGTTGTTGACGCCCTCATAAATGGAAAAGCTATCGAAATAAAAGGAGGTAGCTACTCAGTAGTTGAAAAGGAGATGAATAAAAAATGCCTAGATATGGACGTGGAAGATGATTCTGGGGACCGGGTTTCGGAATGAGATTTGGTTTAGGATTCTGCAGACGGTTCCCATGGTTGCCTAGATGATGGTGGACTGGCATTTATGGGCCGATAACACCATATGCGCCAGGACCATATGGATATGGGACTGGATATGGAACCCCATACGGTTCCTATATTTTGTAAATAAAAAAATGAATGAAAGGAGGAGAGACAGATGGCAGGGTATAGACATAGGTATATGTACCACATGACTGGTTTGCCAGGATGGATAAGATTTGGCTTTAACCCTGGATGGATCGGGAGAAGTCAAACAGGGTTGCCACCAGCAGCACAGTATCTAATGGAAGCGGGACAGATGCCGCACGTCTTATGTGGGCCAAGCTGCTGCAACACCGGTGATGGCCGAAGGTATGCCTTCGACTCAGTTGCCAGAGGAGCAAGAAGTCGCAATGCTCGGGGGCCAGGCAAAGATTTTAGAGCAACAGTTGGAACAGATCAAGAAACGTCTTGAAGAGCTTATAAAATAAAAGTGTGATTTTTGCAGTGACTTCTTAACTTAAATACTAGAAGTAATAGATGCAGATGCGGTTACATCAGGAGGCTAGGACTAACTATGGCTGATCAAAAGAAAAAGACAAAAGATGGTAAAAGGGAAAAGATAAAAACGAACTTTTTAGAAGCTGGAGAAGCCGGAATTAACAGGGTGAAGCACAAACTCATGGTCATGAGCGGAAAGGGCGGTGTTGGAAAGACAACAGTTGCCGTAAATCTGGCAGTATCACTCGCCAACCGAGGTTATAAGGTGGGTTTAATAGATGCGGATATGCATGGACCAAACGTTCCGAAAATGCTTGGCATCGAAGATGAACTCATAAGGTCCTCTCCCGTAGGCATGTTACCGGTCACAGCTTTCCCAGGGTTAAAAGTAATCTCAATAGGACTTTTACTATCGGACAAAGATACGCCGATAATCTGGAGGGGTCCGGTGAAAATGAGTTTAATAAAACAGTTCACTTCGGATATTGCCTGGGGGGAGTTGGATTATCTGGTGATTGATTTACCACCCGGCACGGGTGATGAGCCATTAAGCGTTGCACAATTTATTCCGAATATAGATGGGGCCATAATTGTAACGACACCCCAAGAGGTATCGTTATTGGATTCCAGAAAGGCTGTGAATTTCGCAAGGCAGATAAATATACCAGTGATTGGGATAGTTGAAAATATGGCTGGTTTTGTCTGCCCAGAATGTGGTACCAAAATTGATCTGTTCAAAGTAGGTGGTGGGGAGAATGCGGCCTTGGAACTGGGTGTGCCGTTTCTCGGGAGAATACCAATCGATCCAAAGATTTGCGAGTCAGGCGATTCTGGAATGCCGTTCGTGTTAGGAGATAACCCAAATGATACGAAACCCTTTGAATTGATAATAGATAATGTGGAGGAATTCGTGAAAGGTAAACCAGAATAAAATTTAGAACTTTCATCCTTTTTTGCTTATGGGGTGATGTGTAAGTAATAACTTTAGTGTTTAATGAAAAAATAAGGTGATAAAAATGAAAATATGTGTAACTGCATCCTCTGGAAGTTTAGACACCCAGGTAGATCCAAGGTTTGGAAGATGTCAGTATTTTTTGATCGTGGATTCAGATACAATGGATTTTGAAGCGATGCCAAATATAAGTGCCGACACGATGGGCGGTGCCGGTATCCAGGCAGCGCAGGCAGTAGCAAACAAGGGCGTTGAGGTGGTTATAACTGGAAATGTCGGTCCTAATGCCATCCAGACATTGTCTGCGGCAGGAATCAAGATTATAACTGGGGCTTTTGGCACAGTCAGAGAAGTGATTAAGATGCACAAGAGTGGACAGCTAAAAGAGACTTCTGGTGCAACGGTCAGTGAACATTTTGGAATGGGTATGGGTCGCAAAGGTGGCCGTTTTTGAACTTGGATATTGATTCGTGATAAGGATATGATGGTATGGCAGATGACCATCTCGTTGTTGGATTGACACCAAAAACGGCGGCCGTCATAATGCATTCTCTAATGGAAATGAAAAATGGAAATATTAAAGAAAGTAAAAAGGAGGTGACACTGTGAAAGTATGCGTACCAACAATGGAGCAAGGAGGTATGAACGACATGGTATCTCCCCACTTTGGGAGAGCGCCAACGTTCACGATAGTTGACATAGAGACAAAAGAAGTAGGAGTATTGCCGAATACAAGCGAGCACATGGGCGGCGTTAAGCCTGCACCCGAGATCGTCGCAGAGGCCGATGCACAAATAATGCTGTGTTCCGGATTAGGACCGAAGGCAGTACAAATGTTCAAGCAACTTGGAATTGAAGTATTTGTCGGTGCAGGCGGAACTGTGAAGGATATGATCAGCAATTGGGAATCAGGTATTTTCCAAGAAGCGACAGAAGAAACTGCTTGTAGGGAACACAGGCACTAGTATGGGGGCACTAGGTTCTAAATTAATGCATACTAAATCCTGTTTTTAGATGTTTTAGATTGTAATGAGAGACAACAAAATCTATCGAAGAAAATGTAAACAGGGGATAGTAAGCAGATGATAATGGGGATTCACTTATGATAATCTCAATAGCAAGTGGCAAGGGCGGTACTGGAAAAACCACAATAGCCACGAATCTGGCATTGTCTCTTGAAAACGTTCAACTCTTGGACTGTGATGTCGAGGAGCCAAATGCACACATCTTTCTAAAACCAGAAATTAAAATTCAGACACCAGTCTGCATACCAGTACCAAGAGTCGATGAAACTAAGTGTGATTACTGTGGAAAATGTGCTGAATTCTGTGAGTTCAATGCGTTCGCTGTTTTTAATAAACAAATCATGATCTTCCCGGAATTGTGTCATGGTTGTGGTGGTTGTCTCCTCGTTTGCCCAAAAAATGCAATGGTCGAAAATTATAAAGAGGTTGGTGTGGTCAAAAAAGGAGTTGCCAGAGATATCGAATTCGTATATGGAGAACTAAAACTCGGCGAGCCAATGGCAGTTCCGGTAATAAGGAAAGTCAAAGAAGAAATAGATGAGAATAAGACTGTGATCATCGATGCTTCACCTGGGACATCTTGCCCTGTGATAGCGGCTGTTCACGGAAGCGATTATTGCATACTTGTAACTGAGCCAACACCCTTTGGTTTGCACGATCTTGGGTTGGCTGTAGAAACGCTGAGGAAGATGAAGATTCCTTTTGGAGTCGTAATAAACTGTGATGGAATTGGGGACCAAAAGGTCCAGGAATACTGTAAAAAGGAAGGCATACCCCTCCTACTAAAAATTCCCATGGATAGAAGAATTGCAGAGCTCTACTCACGTGGTATACCCTTCGTCTTGGAGATGCCAAAATGGAAAGATAAATTCTTAGAGCTATTTGATGCGGTGCAAATTCATGCGTAGCTGAGGAATGTATATGGATCTAATAGATGACTTACTAAGCTCCATAGAAGAAGAACCAGCGGCTGATATCAGAGTGGGACTGAAATATACCGCAGTCCAAATCAGGGATAGGGTAGGTTTAGCATACACCTTTCCAGAGTTCGGTTCACCTCCAAAGAATGTTGGGAATCTCATAGGGACAAATACCGTGTCATTGGCAAAATCGTGGAACCTTACTGAAGCATCGATTGGTGTTGCAAGCATAAATGCACTTCTGGAGCCAAGGAACTATAAAGTTATGAATATATCTGATCACATTCTAGCGATCGCTAAAAGCTATGACAAGATAGGGATCGTTGGTCGTTTCCCCTTCATCGATTCACTTGGTAAAGACGCGTTTGTATTTGAGAGACGACCAATGCCTGGGGCACTACCAGATACGGCTGCAGAAACATTACTACCAAAGTGCGACTTGGTTATTATATCTGGGAGTGCATTCGTAAATAAGACCCTACAAAGGTTATTGGAGATCAGCAATGGCTACACATTCGTGATCGGACCTACCACGCCCCTGACACCCCTTTTATTTGAATATGGTGCCGACGTGATAGCCGGAGCAATAGTTCACGATGCAGAAAAGGCATTAGAAATCGTCAGCCAAGGTGGTGGAACGCGCAACTTAAAGGGTGCGGTCGAGTTCGTATGCATGGGGTCAACAGGCTGTAAGTCAAATAAAGAAGTGTTCACATGAAGCAGATAACGATCATTAGTGGCAAGGGTGGAACAGGAAAAACAACTATTACTGCTTCTTTTGCGGCATTGGCGCATAACCCTGTCATAGTAGACTGTGATGTGGATGCAGCCGACCTTCATCTACTGCTCCATCCACTTATAAGGAGCAAACAGGAGTTTAGAGGGTCCAAAGAGGCTGTAATAGATGAGGAAAAATGCATAGACTGCAGGTTATGCGAGGGGGTATGCAGATTTGATGCGATAGACGGACATACAATAGATCCTATCTTGTGTGAGGGTTGTGGTGTTTGTGCATACGTGTGTCCTGAGAACGCAATAACACTTAGGGAAAAGATTTCTGGATATGCTTTCATCTCTGAGACCGAGTACGGTCCAATGGTTCATGCTAGGTTAAACATCGCTGAAGAAGCTTCCGGAAAACTAGTTTCACTTGTCAGAAACGAGGCAAGAAAAATAGCAGAGGGCAGAGATTTAATCTTGATAGACGGCCCTCCTGGCATAGGTTGCCCTGTGATAGCGTCTCTTAGTGGGGTTGATAGGGCAGTGATAGTCACCGAGCCGACGATGTCTGGTATACATGATTTGGAACGGATTTTAGGAATGGCTCGCCATTTTGGCATAGCTTCCTTGGTATGTATTAACAAATATGATCTCAATGAGGAAAATACCAACAGAATCCTCGGGTTTTGTCAAATAAATGATGTAAATGTAGTGGGCAAAATTTTGTACGATCCGATTGTCACAAAGGCCATGATTGCAGGAAAGCCCATAGTTGAGTTCTCTGGTGGACAGGTCTCAAGAGAAATAAAGAAAATGTGGATTAATATAGAGCGTTCTTTGAAGTGAAAATTATGATCCAAGAAACCCTTTTAGAAACTCTACAAATACTTTTGATAGTTTTCGCATTGATGGTAATGGTCGAGTACCTGGAGCTGAGATTTAAAGATAAGATCGGAGAGATGCTCACAAAAAAGCCTTTAAGTCAATATGTGAGTTCTTCTTTTCTTGGAGCAACGCCTGGTTGTGTTGGTACCTTCTTTGTAGTTTCTCTGTACGTTCATGGTATAGTTAGTTTTGGGGCTTTGGCGGCGGTGATGGTAGCGACCGCAGGGGATGAAGCATTTGTGATGTTGGCAATGATGCCAAGAACGGCTTTATTACTCATTGCCATTTGTTTTCTGTTGGGGATAATCGCTGGTTTTTTGGCTGATGGTGTTGCCAAAAAGATCAAATTGAAGACTAATCTCCCCTGTGAGATCGAAATTCATGAAGAAGAAAGGCAGGATATCAAACATTTTCTTAAAGAACACGTATATGGTCATGTCATTAAAAAACACATGCCAAAGCTATTCCTATGGCTGTTTTTCACCATGTTGACGATCGAGCTTCTCATGCTCAGGTTTGATTTGGGGGCAATCTTACCAAAAAATATGCTCTTTTTAATCCTTTTAGCCGCACTAGTTGGAATACTTCCCAGTTCAGGGCCACACTTGATTTTCTTTTTATTGTTCGCTGAAGGATTAATTCCTTTTTCCATCTTGCTTGTCAATTCCATAGTCCAAGATGGTCATGGTTTGCTGCCTTTACTTTCCTACACTATCAAGGATTCGATTTATGTTAAG
Organism: Methanocellales archaeon; assembly: GCA_028715545.1. Classification (GTDB taxonomy): domain Archaea; phylum Halobacteriota; class UBA148; order UBA148; family UBA148; genus UBA148. The sequence continues at coordinate 13,865 of JAQURP010000022.1, forward strand.
GTCTTTAACGTTGCATTTGGCTTGGTGGTTGGATTGATATTAATTTTGATGGGTGTTTAAAATGAAAATTACGATAATCTACGACAATGAAGCATGTAAAGGACTAAAATCTGGTTGGGGCTTTTCCTGTCTTATCGAGGATGAAAAAAAAGTTCTATTTGACACTGGTTGGGACGGTTCGATACTACTATCCAATATGAAGGCGTTGGGCATTGATCCAAAGGACATTGAAATCATTGTGTTGTCTCATGATCATTGGGACCACATCAGTGGACTAACGTGGTTATTAAACCTAAATCCGGATGTCAAAGTTTACGCACCACACTCTTTTTCGAAGAGCTTGAAAGGCGAGATATCGTCAAAGGCAAAGTTGATTGAAGTGGATGGGCTGGTAAAGATATGTGAACGCGTTTATACTACGGGTGTGCTTGGAACTACCACCAAGGAGCAATCTCTCCTCCTCGAGACTAAAGAAGGACTGATCGTAATAACCGGATGCGCTCATCCAGGGTTATCTGCGATCTTAGATAGGGCATCATCGATTGGGCATGTGTATGGCATAATTGGGGGATTTCATGGGTTTGAAGATTACGATCTGCTGAATGACATGGGCTTTATAGTCCCCTGCCACTGCACAGTGCATAAGTCAGAAATTTCGCGACTTTTTTCAGACACGTGTGAAACCAATGGCGCTGGATGGAGCACGGAGTTCTGAAGTCATGAATACACAAAGTCATATCTTCGGACCAGTGCCATCTCGAAGGTTGGGCTTTTCTCTAGGAATAGATCTGGTACCGTACAAGACCTGCTCTTTTGACTGCGTTTATTGTCAGTTGGGAAGGACGACGAACAAGACGATAGAGAGGAGAGAATATGTCCCTAAAAAATTGATTATGAAAGAATTGGAAGAGAGCCTTACAAAAGGCGAGGAGATAGATTATATCACGTTTTCTGGATCTGGTGAACCAACGTTAAACTCAAAGATTGGCGAAATGATAGGAGATATCAAGCGAATGACAGATATTCCAATCGCTGTTCTGACGAACGGCTCATTGCTTTTTGAGGCGGAGGTGAGAGATGAATTAAGAAACGCCGATCTAGTCCTTCCTTCTTTGGATGCTGTTAAGCAGAGCATATTCGAAATGGTGAACAGACCGCATGAGGGCTTATCAATGGGAAAGATAGTTGAGGGATTAAAAAAGTTCAGAAAAGAGTTCGAAAACGAGATTTGGCTGGAGGTCATGCTGGTCAAAGGCATCAATGATGATGTGGGCGATGTAAAGCCAATGACAGATGTTATCAACGAAATAAATCCGGATAAAGTTCAGTTGAATACGGTTGTGAGACCTCCCTGTGAATCCTTTGCTATGCCATTAGACCCAGTCAAAATGAAAGAAATATCCAAAATGATAAGCGAAAAAGCGGAGATAATTGCGTCACATGACCGAAGGGCGCAGAAGGCGTATGAGAAGGAAATAGAAAACGAGATAGTGACTCTTTTGAAGCGAAGGCCTTGCACGATAGAGGATATCTCGAGCTTTTTGGGAATGTATCGAAACGAGATAGTAAAATACATCGAAGTTTTAGAGCGGGAAAAGCGAGTCATGGAGAGAAGGCATGGCAATCAAAGCTATTTGGTGGTGAGTGAGGATGAGATGCGCCCTATGTGATGATAAGGAATGCTATCTGGGAAAAGATTGTACTGCTCTCAAAGAAAAAGTTGTGAGCACATACGAAGTCGAAACTGAGAAATCTGAGATAATGAAAACCGCGGCCCACCTTGAGGCAAGACATTATATGAAACTCACAAGATTGGAAGAATTGATAACGTTTTGTAAAGAAATGGGCTATAAAACACTTGGAATTGCGTTCTGCATAGGGTTGGAGTCAGAAGCTAGAGTATTGCATGAACTATTGAAAAAAGACTTTAAAGTCTATTCGGTTTGTTGCAAAGTCTGCGGGATCGCTAAGGAGGATTTTGGCTTGGAGAAGATAAAAGACGATCGGTATGAGGCGATGTGTAATCCAATAGGTCAGGCTATGGTGCTTAATGAGAAGGATACGGATTTAAACATAATCTGTGGCTTGTGTCTCGGGCATGATATATTGTTTTCAGAGCATTCAGAGGCGCCAGTGACGACTTTTATCGTGAAAGATAGGGTTTTGGCGCATAATACTGCAGGAGCAATCTACTCAAGGTATTACAGAAATAAATTTAGAATAAAAAAATGAAAGGCTCTTACATTTTACTCATAGAACTTCCCGAGAGTACGGAGATCCAAGTTGGCCGCTTGGGAAAAATAAATTTTCAAACCGGCTTTTATGCATACGTTGGCTCTGCTCTGGGAGGATTGGAGGCAAGGATAGGCCGACATCTCAGAAAGGAGAAGAAACTTCACTGGCACATTGATCATTTTTTAACACTAGCCAGGATAAAAGAGGTCTACGTGGGTGGGGGAAAGGAATGTGATATTGCAAAAAGGATGGCAGATTATTTTGATTTTATAGGGGGATTCGGCTCTAGCGATTGTGATTGTGAAAGTCACCTGTTTTACGATGAAGATTATGAGCATCTTAACGAAATTGTTGGGAAGTTATGTGATAGGTTTGAAATGCCGTGAAAAATTTTCCCAGCATTTTAAACTATTGGATTTCTTTATTGTCTGTTGTCCATTGTCTTTTCTATTCTTCTACTCAATGAAGCCCATCATTCGAGGTTTGAGTTAGATTCGCAGTTCAGTTATATGGACATCATATATAGCCCCACTACAATTAATACAATTCCAGCGATGCGTTTCAGGATGGCGTTATATCGCACTAATATGCTGAGACGTTTAGATGAAAATGCCGAAGAATAGGCGATTATCAGCATTGGAACCCCCAATCCAAGTGAATATATGAATAACAGTAAAGCACCATAGGGAACACTACCTTTTACTGCGACCATCGCTAATATAGCGCCAAGTATCGGTCCTACGCAAGGTATCCACACGACGCCGAGCGATAGTCCAAGGGTAAAACCCCCAAAAATGTTACCTGATGGTGCAGAATAATTGAATCTTATGGGTATCCTGCTTCTAAGCTCTAAGACTTTCTGTTCCAGCTTTTCAAATAGCATGTAGAGCCCAAGAAAAACGATAAAGCATCCAGCGATAATTTTCATGTAATAAACATAGCCGATGAATGTCATGCCCAATGCAGACGCTGCCACTCCCATAATGGTAAATGACAGGGACACTCCCAAGACGATTGACAATGGTCTAAATCGTCCCTTTCCAGTCGAGTATGCCATTATCGCTGGAATTAGTGGAAGCACACACGGTGAAGATATGCTTACAACGCCAGCAGAAAATGCAACTAAAGGTGACAGATCAATCATTAATTAGCTCACCATCCGACTTTAATATAACAAGCTGTCTATCTCGCTTTTTAGGATTTCGGCCCCAGGAGATCCAGGATGAAAGTATCTGATTCCTCCATCCTCATCGATGATATATATGGTTGGTAAAACCCATATGTTATAACTCCTGTCAACGGTCGAAGCAGAGCCCATCAATACAGGCCATCCCATTTCATGTTCTTCTGCGAAAGTCTGCAGCTCCTTAGGAGTCATGTCAGGCTCCTTAACGTCAATGGAGAGGAATATGACCAGATCTCCATATTGCTCATATAGCTGCACTAAGTCATTGTCGATCGTGAATATACATGCTCCACACCAAGTCGCAAAAAAGTCCAAAAGAACCACCTTGCCTCTGTAATCGCTGAGTCTGATCAAGTTGCCACTTGTTGCATCTATTAACTCAAAATCGGGTGCTAGGGGCAGCTCTGGCTTAGGTGTCGATGTTGGCGTAGGAGATAGTGTGGGGATAGGTGTAGGAGACGCCGTCGACGTTGTTTTCTGCCCTGTGTCAACACATCCCAAAGATGCTATTGATATCAATAAAGTAACGATTATCGCTATCCAGACCCTATTTGCTTGGACGGATAAACCCCCCTCTAATCATTTGATCTGCCAGTACGAGAGATACCATCGCCTCTGCTACAGGAACGATCCTTGGGCATATGCATGGGTCGTGCCTTCCCTTGATTTGGATCTCTCTCTCTTCTTTCTCAGCCAGGTCCACTGTTTTCTGGATTCTCTCTATGGATGGTGTTGGCTTGACTGCAATTCTACACACTATAGGCATGCTATTGGATATCCCACCCAAGATGCCACCAGCATTGTTGGTATCAGTCATCACAATGCCTTTTCTCAGCACAAATGGATCGTTCATCTCGCTTCCTCGCATCGTTGCACATCCAAATCCAACGCCTATCTCAACGCCTTTTACACTTCCAATGCTCATCAGTGCCTTTGCCAGATCTGCATCTAACTTATCGAACACAGGCTCGCCTACGCCTGCTGGTACGTTCAATGCTATTATTTCGATGATGCCTCCAACGCTATCTTTATTTGTTTGCACTTTTTTGATGTGCTGAAGCATGCGTTCCGCAGTTTCCATATCTGCGCATCTCACTATATTTTGCTCTACATTCTCTCGAATTTGGTTCAATGTAGTCCCACCAACTGAAATACCGCCGACCTGGGTCACATGACCTAAAATCTCGATTTTTTGCGACTTGAGCAGTTTCTTTGCTATTGCCCCTCCTGCCACTCTTGCAACCGTCTCCCTGGCAGAGGACCTTCCACCCCCCCTCCAATCTCGGATACCATACTTCAATTCATATGTGAAATCTGCATGACCTGGTCTTGGTGCGTATCGCAGCGATTCATATTTGCTGGAATCTACATCTACGTTTTGAACGAGCATTGAGATCGGAGTTCCAGTCGTTTTACCGTCGAACAAACCAGAAAGGATCTCTATTTTATCAGTCTCCTCTCTGGTGGAGGTCACAATGCTTTGACCTGGGCGTCTTCTGTCAAGCTCAGCTTGAATATCAGCTTCGCATAGCTCCAGTCCAGCAGGGCAACCATCCAATACCATGCCCACAGCTTTTCCATGACTTTCACCCCAAGTGGTAATCCTAAAAACTTCTCCAAAGGAGTTTCCACTCATTTACTTTACCTCAAGGTTGGCACCCATGCCACAAAGATCGTCGAAAAAATCGGGATAGGATACCTCTATGCATTCGGCATTATCGATTATAGTCTCTCCATCTGCCACCAATCCTGCTATCGTTAGTGCCATGACGATTCGATGGTCACAGTAGCCATGTAGTTTTGCACCATGTAAGCGGTTTCCTTTGATGGTCATCCCGTCAATTCTCTCCTCTATTTTTACATTCATCTTTCTTAGCTCAGAGGTCATCGCATGTAGTCGGTCTGTCTCCTTATATCGAAGATGTTTTGCATTGCAGATCGTGGTCGTTCCATCGGCTACGGCACCCAGAACTGCGATGGTTGGTACTAGATCAGGTATTTCCCCCGTGTCAATTTCTATTCCTTCTAAATCAGCTCCATCCACGGTCACGATGCCATTGGTCTGATCCCACGATATGTTCGCGCCCATTTTTTCCAGTATCGGAATGATGGCAACATCGCCTTGTTTCGATGGAAACAGATTTCGCACTTTCACTTTAGAGTTTGTCATCGCCGCAGCAGCAAGCATGTATGACGCAGAGGAGAAATCTCCAGGAACGACATATGATCTGAGATCGAACGCTTGATCGCAGGGAATCGAAAATTCTTTAAAATCGGTTTTGATTTGAGCACCTGCTTTTTCCAGTATCTCAAGGGTCATCTCAACATATGGCCTGGATACCAGCTCCCCATCCACCTTTATTACCGTTTCATGCTCGGCGAATGGGCAAGCCATCAACAGTCCAGAAATGAACTGAGAGCTGATTGATCCATCCACGATGGTCTTCCCGCCCTTGAGCTTGCCTTGCACGACTATTGGTGCCTTCCCGTCACCTTTGGTTGAGAATGCTTTTGCACCAAGATCGTTTATCGCTTTGAGTAGCGGTTCATTGGGGCGCTCCCTCAGAGAAGCGTCACCAGTTAGAACTGCTGACCCTTCTATTAGGCTTGAGATGGCAGTCATAAATCTAAGAGATGTACCAGAGTTTGCTATATATATTACATCATCCGGAGTCCTTGGTCGACCCCCCACTCCTCTAATACTTAGAGCATTTTCACGATCCTCTATGGTCGATCCAAGTGCTTCACACGCTCGTATAGTAGCCATCGTATCGCCAGAGAGAAGGTGATACTTGATAGTAGATCTCTCTCCAAGGCTTGCAATCGCTATTGCTCTATGAGTGTAACTCTTGGACATAGGGGCATATATGTTTCCTTTGATCCTTGAAGATCGGACCTTGACATTCATGGCAAATAAATAGATAATACCTATTGATATAAATAAGTATATAATATAGATATGGTGTTTCCATGCTGACAGATAAATTGGAACATGAACTAGAGTTGCTAGAACGCAACTTGGTCGTCCTAAAAACGGTGATAAAGGAAGAGCCGATTGGAATATTAAAACTTGCAGAGGAAACCAGTCTTCCAAAGCACAAGGTGCGCTATTCGCTAAGATTACTAGAGCATGAAGGTCTTGTAGAGCCGTCACTTCATGGTGCTATAACAACTACCAAGATGGTGCAATTCAAAGCCGAATTCGGACCAAACATGAAAGCACTGATCCAAAGGTTAAATAGAATCTCACAAAGTTTAAGTTAAACAACAACTATTCTTGTATTCTAACACTCTATGTGCTTAGGCCGCCATAACTCAGTTGGTAGAGTGTCTGGCTGTTAATCAACCTCTTGGTTGTTTCTGTTTAACAGAAAAAACCTTCCTTTTGCAAAGCAGAAGAGAAGGGTTGCCTAAAAAAGCAGAAACCAGAATGTCACAGGTTCGAGCCCTGTTGGCGGCGTGTCGATAAGATTCGATAAGATATCGGTACGGTAAAAATTAGTCAATAAAAGTTAAGTAATGGGGCGGGTATATCTCGGTACATGGGCCCGTAGCTTAGTTTGGTTAGAGCGCTCGGCTCATAACCGAGCGGTCATGCGTTCGAATCGCATCGGGCCCAT
>JAQURP010000023.1 GCA_028715545.1 Methanocellales archaeon
CTGTCTTCAGCTTGCAATTGAGACTGTGAAAAAAGGGAAAAAAGTAGTTTACATCGATAGCGAGGGTTTTTCTCCAGAAAGATTTGACCAGATAGCGGGGGATGGAGCGGAAAAGATTGCCAAGGATATCATCATCTATGAGCCACTGAATTTTGAGCAGCAATATTCTGCCATCAAGGACATTGAAAAAATGATTGATAATGTAGGAATGATAATCAACGATTCAGCGGTATCTTTTTATAGGTTTGAGCTTGATGAAGAGCGAGGCATTGAACTAAAGCGGGAACTGGCAAACCAGATCGCTTGTCTACTCCAACTCGCAAGAAAATATGATGTGGCCGTCGTAATAACAAATCAGATATACATGGATGGCGATAGCGGTAAATTCCATCCAGTAGGGGGAAACATGGTCGAGCACCTCTCCAAGACCATCGTTCAGCTAGAAAAACTGGAGGAGGGGAAAAGACGTGCAATACTGCTAAAGCATCGATCAAGACCAGAGGGGGTTTCATGCGAGTTCGTGTTGACGCAAGATGGCGTCAGAGACATATCAAAGGCATGATATATAAGACAAGGGAGGATCATAGTGGGCATTTCGAAGAAAAAGAAGAGAAAAAAGATCAGGAAACATAAATTGAAAAAGAGAAGAAGAAAGATGAAATATAAGAAGAGATGATCGATCAACGAATCACCCCTTCATAAACGATCTCTGCTGTGCCCTCCAGAAACACGTTAGCGTTGATATAAACCTTCAATAGACCACCTTGGGTCTGGACATTCACTTCCTCGCCCACTTTTCCAAGTCGGTTTGCAATGAATGCGCATGCAGCTGTTCCAGTACCACAGCTAAGCGTTTCGGCTTCCACACCTCTCTCATATGTTCTTATTTTCAGAGAACCTTCTTCAACCAAGACAAAATCCACGTTTGTCCCCATTGGAAATACTGGATCGAACCTAATTTTGGGTGCGATGTCCATTATCGGAAGATTCAGGTCGTCCACAAATATGACGGCATGAGGGACCCCTACCTCCAAAGTAAACACTTTGAATCCGGCCAATTCCAACTCCAAGAAGGGTTCTGATACAGGCATATCCACCTTTACCCAAATCCCCCCAAGATCTTTTCTTACCTCAGCCGTCATGCCACCGGCTAACGTTTCTATGTTAATTTTACCTAATGTGATGTGTCCTGCCCCTACAGAATACTTTACCACGCAAAAGAGGCCGTTGCCACACATCTCAGCCTCACTTCCATCTGAGTTGAAAATGCGCATTCTCAGGTTGGCAAATATCGACCTAGAGACAAAAAGGATGCCGTCTGCACCTATCCCATAACGTCGATCACAAAATCGTTTAGCAAAAGCACTTTTCTCGGCCTCTGGAACGACTTCTCCATCATATTCGTCGATCAAAATGAAGTCGTTGCCGCTTCCATGTAGCTTGGTAAACAGTATCATCTATCTAAACCTCGATGGAAAAACTTGGTTCGAAAGCAAATCGTCATATGACTCCCCCCGCCGTATCACATCAACTTTACCATCAAGCACCAGCAGCTCAGCACACCTAGGTCTTCCGTTGTATTGCGAACTCATCGAGAAGCCATATGCGCCCACGTCTAGAATCGCAATCAAATCATCCTTTTCGATGTTTGGAAGAAATCGATCTCTTGCAAGAACATCACCAGATTCACAAATGGGGCCCACGATCGTGTATACGGCGGATGACTTTTCACCTGCTTTATTTGCAACAATAATCCTGTGATAGGCGTCATACATGGCTGGACGAATGAGAAGATTAAACCCTGCATCCACACCAACGAAGTTCCTATATGCATGCTTCACCGTGTTCACCTTAGCAAGGAGAATAGTTGTATCTGCCGTGATATATCTACCCGGTTCTAGGATCAACCTTGGATGGATTTCCAAAGCTTTCAGCCCCTCAGCAAATACCGGTAGAATCGCGTTAGCAAGATCCTTTGGCGATGGAGCAATTTCATTCTCATATGGAATTCCAAGTCCACCGCCAAGATCGATGAACTCCAACTGGATGCCGAGCCCAGTCAACTCTTCGGCCAGGTCAATCATCTTTTTTGTCGCCTCTATAAAGGGAGACACATCAATTATCTGCGAGCCAATATGACAATGAATGCCAACTATCTTGATGTCCCCCATTGACTGCGCTTCTTTGTAGACTGCAATGACATCACTAGAAGGGATGCCAAACTTAGTCTCTCTCAATCCAGTTGCAATCTTCGGATGAGTGTGTGGCGAGACATCTGGGTTCACTCGGAAGGCAACTTCTGCCTTATGATCGTGCTCATGTGCGATCTCTGAGAGAGTTCTTAACTCGTCCAAGGAATCAACTGAAACTCTTATGTTGTTCTTAACAGCCATTTCCAGTTCAGCATCGGTCTTGGAATTTCCGTTGAACAATATCTTATCAGAAGGAATTCCTGCCTTGAGAGCGCAGTGTAACTCCCCACCTGAGAATACATCCGCTCCAGCCCCTTCCTCTGCAAGTATCTTGAGAACTGTCAGATTATAGTTTGACTTGGCAGCATAATATATGTCTGCATTTGGGAAGGCGTCTTTGAACCGCTGATAATTAACCCTGATTCTTGCCTCATTGGTTACATACAGAGGAGTGCCGAACTGCTCTGCCAAGGTAACAGTATCGACGCCACCTAGGACCAGATGTGAATTCTTAACTTCCAGATGGCCTCTAGTCGACATCATTCCACGATCTTTGTGATGTTCATCTCAAGAATGTCCTCTGCACCTTCGTCTTTCAGTTGAGGAAGGAGGGTGTTGACGTCCTTTTTATCCACCACCGTTTCCACTGCATAGTATGTCGAATCATACAATTGGGAGATGGTCGGATTTTTCATGGACGGTAACAATCCTACAATAGCATCTAGCTTTTCTTTTGGCACATTCATGCTTAGGAGTACCTTGCCACGGGCTGCTATGACTCCCAGAAGCAGGATTCTAATCTCTTCCATTGCCTTTCTTTTCTCTGGATTATTCCACGACTTCTTGTTCGCTATGAGCCGAGTAGAGGATTCAAGGATCGTTCCGATGATCTTCAGCCCATTTCTTCTCAGCGTCTCACCTGTCTCCGTCAAGTCGACGACGACGTCCATCAGCTCAGGTACTTTTGCCTCTGTCGCACCATAGGAATAAAATATCCTAACAGGAATGCCTAATTTCTGAAAATACTCCTTGGTTAGGTTTGGAAATTCTGTGGATACCCTACTGTTTGGCCTTATCCCACCCACATCGTTGATCTCAGAATCGATGTGTACAGCGACCACGATTCTAACAACTCCTGCGCCCTGTTTACTATAGGGCAAATCTGCAATCTCGATCAAATCCGCACCCGATTCAAGAACCCAGTCATAACCTGAGATGCCGAGATCAAAATAGCCTTCCTCAACGTATTTCGGAATTTCCTGAGGTCTCAATATTTTTACCTTACCGATTCTGGGGTCATCTATGTGCGGATTATACCCCCTATATGTGGCTTTTACATCAAGGTCTGCTGCCTTAAAAAGCGACAGTGTCTGTTCCTCCAAACTGCCCTTTGGAAGCGCAATATTAAGCATAATCAATCATATCCCCAAATTTCTCATTCGTTCTACTGCCTCTTTGATTTTTTCCATAGAAGTAGTTAGCGAAAGACGTATATATCCTTCACCATGTTCACCGAAGCCAATGCCGGGTGTCACTACAACTCCGGCTTTGTCCAACAACAGATTTGAGAATTGCAGAGACGTAAATCCGCTAGGTACAGGCGCCCAGACATAGAATGTCGCTTTTGGCGGTTCCACAGATATGCCCATCTCCTGCAAGCCAGCAAGCAAGAAGTCCCGTCTCTCTTGATAGGTTGCCCGCATTCTCGTAACGCAATCTTGAGGACCTGTCAGGGCGGTTATACCCGCCGCTTGTACTGCCCTGAACACACCCGAATCTATGTTGGTCTTTACTTTTCCTAAGCCAGCAAGGACATCAGAGTTGCCAACAGCAAAGCCAAGCCGCCATCCGGTCATATTGTAGGTCTTAGAAAGAGAGTGGAACTCAATTCCGACGTCCATCGCACCTTTAGTCTCTAGGAAAGACGGCGCTTTATATCCATCATATGTCATCTCAGAATAAGCATTATCATGGCAAACGATCAGCCCGTTATCGGATGCGAAGTCTACCACCTTTTTGAAGAATTTTTTTTCAGCGATAGCACTAGTGGGATTGTTTGGATAATTTATGAAGAGTATCTTTGCCGACCTGGCTATGCTTCTGGAGATCACATCCAGATCGGGCAGGAAGCCGTTTTCAGCCAACAATGGCATGGGATACGGAGTGCCACCCGCGATTAGAGTCCCCATACGATAGACCGGATAAGCTGGATCCGGAACTAGTGTGACATCTCCGGGATTCACGAATGCAAGGGGAATATGTGCAAGACCCTCTTTTGAGCCTATAAGGGCGAGCACCTGATCTTCTGGATCAAGCCTAACGCCGAAGGTCTTACCATACCACTGAGATACTGCTTCTCTGAAGGAAATCATGCCTTCATAGGAGGGATACTTATGCGTATTAGGGTCTTCAACAGCAGCACATAATGACCAGATGATGTGTTCTGGAGTCGGCTGATCTGGATCCCCAATCCCAAGATCGATGACTTTTACACCTTGTTTTATTTTTTCAGATTTCAATTGGTCAAGTTTTGCAAAGAGATAAGATGGCAAAGTACTCATTCTATGGGCATACATCTCTATTCTTCTAAGAGTTCAATATAAAAATACTTTTGGAATTAAAACAATAAAAAAATTTCAAATCCTTGCGAATCGACATCATCTTTATATATCCTCCACCCTATACACATTCGATTTTAATATGGCTAAAAGATCAAAGAAAGAAGGATGGAAAGCTAAAAAATGGTATAATGTGCTTGCTCCAGAGATGTTTGGTCGGGCGATTATTGGGGAAACGCCTACTGATGAGCCCAAAAAACTGATAGGTAACATTATGAGCACTACCCTAGGTGACATGATAGACGACTGGTCCAAAAAAAATATTAATATGCTGTTTAAGATTTATGAAGTAGATGAAAATGGGGCTCACACTAGGTTTATTGGCCATGAAATGGCTCAGGACTATATGAGATCCTTGGTTAAGAGGAGAACATCCAAGATCGATGCAAACATAATTGCAACCACGCCAGATGGATATAAAGTAAGGGTCAAGCCATCTTGTTTTACAGTCAGAAGGGCACGCCACCCCCAGATAAAAACGATTAGGCAAATGATGCATGATATCGTGATTTCTAGGGCAAAAGAGCTTGATTTCGCTGCATTCATCCAAGAAATCGTGCTCGGTAAGATCTCATCTGATATCTATAAAGTGGCAAAGGATATTTATCCGCTGCGTAGAGTGGAACTCAGAAAGACAGAGGTCATCTATAGGCCAAAAGAAGTCGTAAAAATAGAAGAGACCCAAGCAACTGGGTAGTTTTTAAATATCAAGCAGAAAGAATAGCTATTTATGGGTATCGCTAAGAAGATACTATTAATTGTTTTAGATGGTGTTTCAGACCGTCCGATAAATGGGAAAACGCCACTCCAGATGGCTAAGAAGCCGAATTTAGATTCGATGGCAAGTTTAGGCATCAATGGTATCATGGACCCCATCGCGCCAGGAGTCAGACCTGGCTCGGATGTAGCGCATTTGGCATTGTTGGGATATGACCCCTATAAGGTTTACACCGGTAGAGGACCTTTTGAGGCAGCAGGTGTAGGCATTCACCTCAAAAAAGGTGATGTCGCTTTTAGATGCAATTTTGCGACGAGGAAGGACGGCATAGTAATAGATAGACGAGCTGGAAGGATAAGCAATACTACTGAACTTTCAAAAGCGATCCAAGAAGGGGTAAATTTGGACACAGAGTTCATATTCAAGAGATCAACTGGGCATAGGGCTGCAATGGCGCTCAGGGGAGATGGGCTTAGCTCACATGTAACGGCATCAGATCCGAAACATGATGTGGGACCTATTAGAAGAGTTGATGCTCTTGGACCAGAGGCAGAGAGAACCGCTAACCTCTTGAATGAATTTATTGAGCAGGCAGAGAAGGTCCTAGAGGATCATCCGACTAATATAGAACGTAAAAGGTCTGGTAAACTCCCGGCGAATACGATACTTATCAGGGGCGCTGGCACTGTACAAAAAACCGAGACGTTTTCAGAGAAATATGGGCTAAAGGGGGCTGTGATCGCCGCTACTGGATTGATCATTGGGATAGGAAGAATGTACGGATTGGATTATATCGAGACAAAAGGCGCTACAGGAGGTGTGGACTCTGATGTCAGTGCCAAAGTCAAAAATGCCATAAACGCACTAAATGACCATGACTTCGTGCTGTTGAACATCAAAGGCGCAGATGAATCTGGACACGACGGTCTAATTGAGAAGAAAACACAGTTCATCGGTAAGGTTGATAAGGCTTTGGAGTCAATAACTTGCCTGAAAGACACACTAGTGGTTGTGACAGCGGATCATTCAACACCCATAGAGGTAAGAAATCATTCAGCTGATCCAGTTCCAGTAATGATCAAAGGACCTGGAATTAGGGTTGATGATGTCAGGACTTACGATGAGATAAGTGCTGCCACTGGGGGACTGAACCGCATTCACAGCATGGACTTAATGCCAATACTTATGGACTTAATCGATCATACGAAAAAATTTGGGGCATAATCATATAATAAATAGTGGTAGGGACATAATCATATAACATCTAGAGGGGAGTGGTGAAATAGCAGAATTGCTTCGTTCTTTTGTCATGCCAGACAATACGCAGATGGAAGATAGATCGATAATAGTAGATGGAGATGTTCTCATAGGTAACCATTCTGAGATCAGTTATGGACTTTTTGCACGCTCCATCATCATCGGTGAACGAGTAAAAATAGATGGGGACATCGTAGCCGAGGAAGATATTAGACTAGATCTCTGGTCAAACATAAACGGTGACGTAAGGACGAAGAAGGACGCATATATAGGTGAGCGTACCAATATAAATGGCAAATTGGTCGTGAAAGGCGACCTAGATATCGGAAACGACGTGCATATCAAGGATGATTTTGAGGCGAAGGGTTGGATTGTGATCAGAAATCCAGTACCAGTAATCGTTTATATTATCTTATATCTAGCCGAACTTCTCCGACTTGGAGAAGGTGAGGATGTCGATAAAATGTTGAACGAGTTGTTTTCTGAGGAGAGCGACGTATTTAACGAACAGGCACTGATCGTGCCGAATGGAACCAAGATCACTCTTGACACAATTCGAATCCCATACAAGGCGATCATTGGAGATAGCTGTCGAATGGTAGGCAATATCAGAGCCCATTCGATCAATGTCAAAGATAATACAACGCTCTTCGGCAGCATCAGAACGAGGGGTGAAATAAAGATAGGACAAAACACCGAGATATATGGCGACTTGATCACAAGAGGTGAGGTGTATGTTGACAAAGGTAGCAGAGTTATGGGCGAGATCAATGCGGATGCTATAATAGTCCATGAAGAGGCCAAAATCGATGGGGCTATGAGAGCGTTAAGAGGAGTGTTCATCATGCGCGACGAAGAGGAGGAGCATGAGATTGAAGTTACATAATTTAGTCAGCTGATTTCTCATTAGCGCCCCTTAATAGGGTCCTGTTTTATGTTTTTTACGTTGACCATTTGAACTCTAGGATTGTCTTAAGACTCTGCTAACTATCGTGGATAACTCCAAACTTTTCCATAACAGAGCGCATTATTAATTCTTAAGATGAATTTAATATAGTTTAAACACAATCTCTAAATCATTATGAAAGGAGGAAACGTTTGGAGATTTGGAGATGACGTTGATACAGATGCTATCATTCCCGGCAGACATCTCACCATCAATGATCCCAATGAGTTAGCAAAGTATGCATTTGAAGGAATACTTCCAGAATTTGCACAACAAGTGAGATCGGGAGATATAATCGTTGCTGGAAGAAATTTCGGATGTGGGTCCTCTAGAGAGCATGCACCACTAGCACTGAAGGGTGCTGGCATAAGCTGTATTATTGCAAAGTCATTCGCCAGAATCTTTTTTCGTAACGCAATCAACATTGGATTACCAGTGCTCGAGTGCGATGAAGTCGATCAGATTGAGGCTGGAGATGCTCTCAAAGTGGATCTCGAAAAAGGTATGATATGGAACCAGACGAAAGATGAAAAATATCCTGCTACGCCACTACCAGAGTTCATAAGAAAAATAATTGAGCATGGCGGATTGGTAGGATATACAAAAAACATATTAGGAAAATCGCATGACCACGTATAAAGTACCCGTCATAAGTGGAGATGGCATTGGCCCAGAAGTAATCGCAGAAGGTAAGAAGGTGCTTAGCGCCGCAGCAGAAGTTCACGACTTTGAGGTAGAATGGATCGATTACCCCCACGGAGCCAATTATTATCTAGAGACTGGCGAGCTAATATCAGAGGATACCTTGAGGGAGCTAAAAAAATACAAGGTGATATACCTTGGTGCAGTAGGCGACGAAAGAATCAAGCCAGGCGTTTTGGAGAAGGGCATCTTGCTCACCATAAGATTCTACTTGGACCAATACATCAATCTCCGCCCCATAAGGTTATTGGAAGGAGTCTGGACACCTTTGAAGAACAAGGGGCCTAAAGAAATTAATTTCAAAGTCGTAAGGGAGAACACCGAGGACTTCTATATTGGAATTGGGGGTAGAGCGATAAAAGGGCTCAATAAGTATGAATTAGAGATCATAAGAGAGTTGTACAGCGTTAAATTTGGACTTGATATCGATTCCGACAGCGACGAGATAGCATATCAAGTCGGAATGATCAGCAAGGAAGGCACAGAAAGAGTTGCTCGCTATTCGTTTGTGCTTGCTCAGAATAGCAAAAAACACCTCTCTAGTGTAGATAAAGCAAACGTGATACCGATGTACGGGTTCTGGAGAGAGATCTTAGAGAGGATTGCAGTTGATTATCCTGACGTCAAGGTCGATTTCAACTATGTGGATGCCATGTCAATGTGGTTCGTTAAGAATCCAGAGTGGTTTGATGTCGTGGTTACACCAAACATGTTCGGCGATATCCTAACTGACCTCGGGGCGATGATCCAAGGAGGCATGGGGCTCGCTCCCGGAGGTAACATCAACCCCAAAGGAACGAGCATGTTTGAGCCAATCCATGGCTCTGCTCCAAAATACGCTGGAAAGAACAAAGCAAATCCCATTGCTACGATATGGGCTGGAGCAATGCTTTTGGATTGTCTGGGAGAAAAAGAGGCGTCGAATACAATAGTAAGGGCAATAGAGCAGAGCATAAGTAAGGGCAACGTCAAGACCTATGATATGGGTGGCTCATCCAAAACATCTGAAGTGGGAGACGAAATTGCAAGGACCATCCTAGAAGCCCCAGTAGGGTAGTGGACATCCTTTGGGCCTGCGGTAATCTAAAAGCCTGCAGAGAGCCTAAGACCTGGGTTCAAATCCCAGCTGGGGCATATTGGAAAGTTATGTCATGGAGATACTGTTTATCTTCGGATCTGATGTTGGAACTCAAAGAAGATTAGCAAGTGGATTGTGAGTTTGAAGGAGATCAGTTAAAAAAAATTAAAGGATAAATTTTGATTATATTAATTTCTTGACTTCCTCGCTTTTAAGTACTTCTTCTCCGTGGACATCTTTGATATGGTCAAGGATGCCGATCTTCTCTACACCGCAGAGAGGACAAATATAAACATTTTTATCCGTCCCTTTTCCAGACAATGAGAACAACTGCTTGTACCTGAGAGCAAACCAGAGCAAAAAGGGTAATGCAACCCTTAATGTCCCTGATAGGAAAATAACGAATATGGAGTAAAGCTCACCCTTGGGCGGGAGCAAGAGATAAACATAAGAGATTTGTAATATCACATGAAATATAAAAAGTATGAGAATGCCAATAATCACCCCCTTTAGAAAAATCTTTGACAGAAAACATTTTTGCAAGCGATAAGCCCTATTAAAAATCTTTTGCGTATCGTTCCTTGGTAAAGCCTTCTTTTCCAAACAAAGATTAGTTGCCAACATCAAAGCAACAAAAGGGGGAATGCAACTTCTGATTCCTTGAGAATAGATGAAATCCCGAGAGGGATTTGAAGATATCTCAATTCCAATAATTTCAAAATATACGGCTGTTATCTTTAATATCAACGAGAAATAAGCTGAAGCAAATGGTATCCATAGCAAATAAAGAACAGTGGACAAAACGAGGAATTTGATCAGGAAAGGGAGATATTTACCATTGCCACTTTCCTTTGGTTTATGAGTGTCTCGCGGAAATCTGCCTTGCTTAAAACTTTTACAAAAAGAGGTGACTGATGATATTCTCTGCCTAATTATTTTAAAGAACATTTGTGAGTTCACTCCTTTTTCACCTCTACTACCCTATCTCGCCAGATCAGAAACAGGAGAACAACGAAGACTATTAGGAAAACCTGCCAGAGATAATCATGAAAGAAATCAAGCAAAGAAGGCATAAAAATACCAACCAACACAGTGGAGATTAACCTAATCAACGTAATTCCATATAAGATTGGAATACCAATCATTCCTATTGCTTTTTTCTTTAAATCCGTTGGATATGCAAATATGACCGAACAATAAACAATGATGGAAAAAATACCAGTGCACTCACCAATTATATCAATTGAGGTATCTTTCATCAGAACAAAAGTTCCATTTGATTTGGCATGTAGCCCAAATAAGTTCAGTAAAAAAGCAACCAATGAAGCAGTAAAAGACCTTTGAGGTATTTGCTCTTTAAAAAAGAAGAAATAAGCGAAGTTTAGTATGAAACAGATAATCAGGAATAATAAGATCGTTTTTAATATTTCCTTTTTTACCTCTGATTGCCCCCTAAAATATTTGAACTCTCTTTTTTCCCCCATGTAAGCCACCGCATAACCAAATGGGACTTGGCCCCTATTCTAAGTTCCTTTCAAAGAGCCCATTTATCGCTCTTTCTTAATCTTAATATTTTAAGTCTCAGCCAACATTTTCTGTTTGCACGCATCAAAAGGATGTAAAATCTTACGGCTTTCTTATCTTATGAACTCGCTTCCCCATAAAAACGAGATTTTTCCGTGATATGATAAAATCACTGTGAATGGAATATTTCATATATTTGAGCTGCCTTTTTCGTCCCAATTCCATGTACCTCTTGCAACTCCTCTTGAGATGCATTTACAATATTCACAATCGAGTGGAAATGATCCAAGAGACGCCTAGCCAGAGAGTCTCCGATCAAGGGTAATCCAGCCAACAGAAAGCACCTACTATCCTTTACAGGTAGATCCATTCTCTTCCTCTTCCGATACCATCTTGATTCTGGCATTTTAACATTCTTGCCATCCTCCTCCCTTTTAACCACCGTCTTCAAAAAGGCATAAAAAGCCTCATCATTCTCCACAACCAATAAAGGGGTGTCATATACGAATAGTGTCTCAAGCTGAGCACCCATCATGCTCGACCAAAATGCCTGTAATGTCCCCTTAGGATATACCGGTGGGATAAAATCCAGATAGTTTTCGAAATCTCCCTGTATCACAAGTATGCGACGTTTGATCTCATACCCCCAGATCTCATCAATTTTCATAAATCTGAGAAGCTGCTCCCAAAGCCTGTTCGATCTGACAGAGTTCACGAAGTCTGCAGAAGTTTTCCGTTCGATTACAACGGCACCATCAATGCCAACTATCAAGATGTCCCCGATTGGAAGCTGCACTACCTCTAACTCGCATATCTGCTTTACAAAATCAATCACCCTATTGCCTTCCCTATGATCGATGAACACCTTAATTTCTGACAATTTATACCCCATCTATTATTTTTACTTCTCCCTTTTTATTTCTCCACCCCACCAAGAGCCCTCTTTAATCCAAATAGTTCTACTTAACTTAATATCAGATCGCTGGAAGTCTGGAGACTCACTGAGGGGTCGAAGTCATTTCATTATATCCTAATGTGCCTCTTCTGTCCCGAAGTCCAAGCAGAGGAGAGATTATGACCGTGTTCAGTTTTTTTAACATAAGAGCTTTCACCATATCTAACATATAAATGTTAATACCCACACAACACGCTTATAGATCCAAGGATGCAATTCTCCCTAACATTATCGATATCAATTTTAGGTCCCATCCATATTTTTCATCGAAGTACTAGGGTTCGAAAAAATACCATAGAATGTGTTGTCAAAACCAAAGAGGGGGGATAAAACCTTTTTTACTAGTCAGAAGAAATGATATTCCATTACATTATATTGCCATGAAATCGTCCCTATATGCCTGCTAAATCCCCCATCCTATTCATGACGACTAGACATATTTTTAGGATTCACCCTTTCATCTGCGTTCCATTTATGATTCTTGATTAAAATCACTAAATTCAACCCCCTTCTAGTTCTTAACTGTTGACAGATGTTATGTAACTAAAATTTATTCTCATTTTCCTATGTCATGGTACTTGAAAATGGCTTGCATCGGATGACAATATCAAAGTGATCTCTATCTTGACCAAATGCTTATTATGGTTGATAAACGCCATAGTTATGTATGAAAAATGAGGGAAAACGGATCATCTGGCCCGCTAACATCGATGGGACCAAGTCCAAGAGTCAGGGTAGAATTATTTCAAAAAAAGACTCCGTACAATCGCCAGAACTAGATGAAATTAAAAGGTCTGCCGAAATGTTAGGTCTCAATCCAGAAATAGAGCCAGATAAAGCATATCCAAGATCTTGGTGGGAACTCAGAGGAAGAGTGCTCGTTGACGATAAAGGGCCAAAATCCTCAATCGCGAGGAAGATAGCAGACAACATTAAAAAATGGAGAGTGGGCTAATAAATTAAAACTCAGATAACTTTTTATTCTTCACTCCCTTTTGTGCAACACTTTCACTACGCAGCAATCCGATGTTCATAACCACTATGTCGTCGGATGCTACGCAGGGGACAGCATTGCTATCAATGTAACCTAGCAGTGCATCTCTCACCCGTATTATGGTCTTCAAGGTAGGGTCTTGTCTATCATTTTCTATGTTGGAGATGCTTGAGCAACAGATTCCTGTAAGGTCTGCAAGCTCCTTTTGAGTTAATCCAAGAGTTTTTCTGAGATTTCTGAGACCTTTTCCATGCAGGCTCTCTAGGCTCAGAAAACGATGGCAAATGATTTTTGCTTGGGTCATCACGAATACATATCTCTTTTAATAATACAAACTTTCGGTGCAAAAGAGGTGCAAAAGAGGTGCAAAAGAGGTGCAAAAGAGGTGCAAAAGAGGTGCAAAAGATTAAAATCATATGAAGTTCAACCATATATTGGGATGGGTAGCATGTAAGTCCACATCACCTGCTACACTATCAAAGTGTGACAAATTGGGAAATCTGATTGGCATTGCGCCAGGAATCCCATCGCCTGCCCATCCCATCTGGCTTATGTGATATCATGATAGATTTACATACACATACCCTTCTTAGTGACGGAGAGCTGATACCCAGCGAGTTAGTTCGTAGAGCAACAGTTCACGGATATACTGCCATCGGACTGACTGACCATGTAGATTTCACGAACATAGAGTTCGTATTAAAAAATTTGAAGCAAGCGAAATATCTCGAAAAAGAGCTGAATGTTCATGTGCTAGTAGGAGTTGAGCTAACACATATACCTCCAAATAAGATTGAAAAGCTGGTCAACAAGGCGAAACAACTTGGCTCAGAATTGATAGTAGTTCACGGAGAAACGATTGCGGAGCCTGTCATTCCAGGAACCAATAGTGCAACTGTACGCCTGGAAGACGTGGATATTTTAGCTCACCCTGGATTCATCTCAATCGAGGATGCAGAAACAGCAAGTAATAATGGCGTCTATCTGGAGATAACTTCTCGTAATGGACATGCCCTGACCAACGGACATGTTGCAAAGATTGCTAACGAAACGTCTGCAACATTAATAGTTTCCACAGATGCGCATGGTCCGGAAGACCTTGTAACAAAGGAGAGGGCAATCGATGTCGCTAGGGGTGCTGGCCTAGATAAAAAAGATGCCGATAGAGTTGTCAGCGACAACTCCAGAAAATTATTAGAAAGGATTATAGGTTAAATCTATTACGAAATCTTTATATATAAAGATCATACCTTATATATAATGATTCCGAAAATATTTTTGATAGATATTCACTGAGAGATGAGGCCATGTACGTTTTACAAGATGAAAAAACTGGAGAGACCAAAAGGTCGAATGAAATAAAAAAAGGACGTAAGGGTCTGGGCGAATACGAGGAAACCAAGACGGAATGCCCAGAATGTAAAAGCACTCAACTTGTGCATGATTATGAGAGAGCTGAGTTAATCTGTGAAGAGTGCGGTCTAGTCATCGAAGAGGACTTCATAGATATGGGACCCGAATGGCGAGCCTTCGATTACGATCAACGAATGAAGCGTTCCAGAGTAGGAGCACCGATGACCTACACCATACATGACAAAGGGCTGAGCACGATGATTGACTGGAGAAATAGAGATTCATACGGTAAGTCGTTATCATCGAAGAGTAGAGCTCAGTTATATAGACTGAGAAAGTGGCAACGCAGAATAAGAGTGAGCAACGCAACAGAACGTAACTTAGCTTTTGCATTATCAGAATTGGATAGGCTCGCATCAGCCTTGGGACTTTCCAGAGATGTTCGAGAGGCTGCTGCAGTTGTTTATAGGAGGGCAGTAGACCAAAATCTGATTAGAGGTCGCAGTATTGAGGGAGTTTCAGCAGCCTCATTATATGCAGCCTGTAGACAATGTAGCGTGCCCAGAACATTGGACGAAATATCAGAGTTCTCACGAGTTGGAAGAAAGGAGATCGGGCGCACTTACAGATTTATATCAAGGGAGCTTGGACTTACACTCATGCCGACCTCACCCATAGATTATGTTCCAAGATTTGCATCAGGTCTAAATCTGAAAGGGGAGGTACAATCCAAGGCAGTCGAGATCCTACGACAGGCGGGGGAAAAAGAGCTGACCTCTGGAAGAGGGCCGACAGGTGTTGCAGCAGCAGCGATTTATATCGCATCCCTTCTTAGCGGAGAGAGGAGGACGCAAAGAGAAGTAGCAGATGTAGCAGGCGTTACTGAAGTCACGATAAGAAATAGATACAAGGAGTTAGCAGAGGAGCTTGGCATTGAGATCATCCTATGAGCTTGGGATGACAAGGTACGCGCCATAAATAGGAGTTGCGACAAGTAAACATCCTAAAACCGAGCCCATCGCTACTGCTAACCATGCATACCACGGCTTCATACCAATGGTCCTTCCGATAATAGACCCTATCACAGAATTGGTTCCATTGAAGGGAAGCGCTATGAAAAGTGCGATACCTAAAAAAGCCAATCGACTGATAAAAGGATATTTTTTCAAATACTCATGTCCTTTTTTCTCCGCTCTCAAGATCAACTTCCCTAGAAAAGGAATTTTTATGGCCATATCAAAGTTCCATACCATAAACAGGCTAGTAATTAAATCTACGAATACAACCGCAGCTATGACTTCCCATAGGTTTAAGCCTAATCGCAAACCAAAAGGTATCGCCCATAGCCTTCCCAATAGGGATGTGGGTGGCAAAAAATAGCTGAGCATCACACCGCCGATTTTCAGATAACCTGTCCAGATAATTAACAAGGCAACAATGCCCGCTATACCAAATGGAGCGAAGAACTTAGTGAGATTTAACCAAGTATCCTTTTTATCTGACTTCTCGACAAAATACTCTTTCCATTTAAATGGGTTTATCATACTCATGTACCAAGTCCACAGGTCTTGATTTATTTACATCATCTTACCACACCATAATACTAATTAATTAGATTAGATCTATGAGTTAAGCAACATCCCAGGTATATTGTCCTCCGTCAGATTATCCTTGAACAATATAAGAGTTTGAATTAATTAAAATTAAATTAGTAGATTTGCGAGGAAAGATTTTTCTACAGTGCCATTTCAGTTTATATAGTATGGTAAGCTTAGAATTTGGAGGAAAGATAGCAGAGCCAAGTGTAAGGCGAATAGACGACATGAAAGAAGTTATCTATGATAAAAAATGGTTGAAGAGCGCTGGAAATCTTGACCTATATTATATGTATAGAGACCTATCCCTGAGCAGAAGGGATGAAGAGATTATAAAAAAAAATGGCCTGAGATATGATATCACAATAATCCCACCACTTGTTTTAGGCGTGGAGTATGTGAAAACAATCGGACATTATCATCCCCAGGTGCCAGAGGCAAAACTGTCCTATGTAGAGGTCTATGAAGTGCTTAATGGGGAAGCACATTATCTGTTGCAAAAATGCCAAAATGATTATGTCAGGGATGTCGTGCTGATAAAGGCTGAAAGAGGGGATAAAGTGATCATACCGCCTGATTATGGTCATGTGACCATAAATCCCTCCAACAAAGAGCTTCGAATGTGCAACTGGATTGCTCGCAATTTTTCCTCCATCTATGAACCCATAAAAGAAAAAGGTGGGGCTGCCTACTTTGAGTTGGTTACCGGATTCGTAAAAAATGAAAATTACGGAAATGTTCCAGAGCTACGATTTCTAGGGCCTACGAACTTCTCAGAAGTCGGGCTGAGGAAAAACAAGGAAATGTATGGGTTGATAAGGGAGGATCCAACCCTACTTGAGTTTCTGACCAAGCCGCAGGATTATGGGCGGTTATTTGAGCGAGTTCTGGGGGATGAATGAAAGATTCCGCTCTTTTTTTGTTGGGAGAGTTGGTTAACCCAAGTTACAAAGATTTTTCTGGGCGTCCAGATACCAAAGTAGCTTCCTATCAAAAGAAATACAAGAGAGCGCAAATATAGAGGTAGTTATTCAAAGAGTTGCGACGGAGTGATATGTAAGTTTTTAAATCCAAAAAAGATAGTTAAAAAGAGCAAAAGTTCTCAAAAAAAGGATTTAGTTTTTCGATTAGATCAGTATTTGCTAAAATAAGATTTTGTGGAATCCATATCATAAATTGATTTTCGTGGATTTCCTGTAATTTCCTCATATAACTTTGAGAAGCCGATGGCTTCTGAGTTATCTATTTTTTTCAGTAAATACTTTAGGTTATATCCCTTTCTGGCTAGTTTAATCTTGCCTTCCTTCTCTAAATTGATCAGAAATGTGTTTGAACGTATGCCATACGCAGCACCCTCCAAATTATAGAATAAAGAATCTCCATATCTTTTTTTAAAAAAACTAATAATTTCACTTCCTGATAGCTTCCCCTTATCACGATTATTTTTTAAAAGATCATGTTTCAATTCATTCTCTCTTTCAAATTTGCATCCTGTATTTTCGTAAAGTTTTGTCTCTTGACCCGCTATAAGCCCACTTAAATCGTGCATGCAAGGAAATTGCTTGCATACTATTGGTCTTTTTTCATAAATATTGCATTTATTATTGGAAAAAAAGGGACAATTTTGTCCGTCTAATGTGTACTTGTGTACAATTGTTCTTTCGCTCTTCAAATCGAAGGAAACTTTAATAGGGACTATTTTTCTCGTTGAATTTATTTTTTTTAACTCCTGTAAAAAATCATCAACTTCCCAATCAAAAAAAGGAAGATATATATCACTTAGGTTAATAATAAACGGATTCATAATAAACGGATTCCGTTCAGCAAATTCTCCAATTTTTTTACCTCTGTATTCATCCGAAAGAAAATTCTGACAACACTCACCGCAACAGAGACATTTAAATGTTTTTACATCATCCAGATTATACATTCTGAGTATATTTGTACTTCAATAGATTATAATCTTTTTTAAAGATAAGGCTGAAACTATATGGTATGAAAAAGTGTTTTAAGCATGAATACCTTATATTATAAAATAGTGGAGAAGTAGTAAATGACAGACCTTGCATGGTTTCCGTCAGCTGCAATGCAAACGCTAGGTGCAATGTATGCACTGTTTGTTGCGATTTATGTTTTCATAATCAAAAATGTTTTAGACGCCCCTGTTGGGTATGATTCCAAAAAACGGCGTGCAGGGTTAACAAATGGAGCTTTTATTTTATTATCATTTATTGTCTGGATGACTATTGCATTAAATGCTTGGGCACTATACAGAATTTCCATTGGCTCTTTTTTTGATCTTAACATTTATACATACTGTTATCTATTCTTTTTAGTCGCATTGACAACTATTATCATATATGCTGTGACGTTAGTGTATGATACAATAAGATATGGTATGAAATTCCTATAATGACTTACAAGCTTCCTGCTAGAATGTCACCATCCCGAAGAAAAAGCCAGATGTGATGGGAAATAGAATAATTGAGGGATATTTCTGTTATGGTTGAGTATTCGAAAAGAATTCTCGGCAAAGAGATCGAGATATCCGATGTTTTCAAGGACGGAAAGTTGGTCGATGTTGTGGCTATCACAAAAGGAAATGGAAAATAGGGTATTGTAAAAAGATGAGGAGTTCAGGTTCGAAAACACACGCAAAGCATGAACATGCTAAAAAAAGGTTGAGAGCAGAAAACTCTCGAAGTTCTCTCTCATTTATCTGTTTCGTATAACATAAATAATCAAAAATAGGACCACTGCTAATATACAGATCACTAATAATACTGTTACAATTACTTTTATCCACCCATCCTTTGTTGGTGGTGCTGGTGTTGATGTTGGAGTGGGAGTATGTGAAGGTGGAAGAGTCGGAGAAGTTGCAGGGGTTGTTGTAGGAGTTTGAGTTGGTGCTGCTGTTGATTTTGGTGTTGGTGCTGGTGTTGGTGCGGGGGTTGGTTTTGGGGTAGGTGCTGAGGTTGGTGCTGGTGTTGGAGTGAGTGATGGTGTTGGTGCTGCTGTTGATTTTGGTGTTGATGCAGGTTTTGGCATGTAATTCTCCCAAGGAATCTTTAATACATAAGAATCATTATCTCCATTGATTCTGTAAGGAGTAACACCAACTCCATCTTTGTTATCGTCTATTCCGGTGTAATTATCCCAGTAGTTGCCAAGATAGTTTGTGTAGTTATTATCCAAGTGAAGATAGCTTATTTTTTCTGTTGAATTCCAAATATTGGTTGAATTATAGGAATACACATTAGCTTTATTGTCAATGAAGTCATTAAGATAAATTTTGTTATCGCTCGACTGAGACAAGGAGATGCCCCTGTTATTTTTCGAGTTGAAGTTGTTGTTTGTTATGGTGTTGTTGCTGGAATAGTAGAGGGAGATTCCATCCTCGTTGTTCGAGACTGTGTTACCTGATAGGGTGTTGTTGCTGGAATACCAGAGGTAGATTCCATTCATGCGGTTGATGGTGCCTTTGCTGTGCTGCAAGTTGGCGGTGTTGCCTGATAGGGTGTTGTTACTGGAAGAGTGGAGGCAGATTCCATCCCAGATGTTCGAGTTGGCGGTGTTGCCTGATAGGGTGTTATTGCTAGAAGAGTCAAGGGAGATTCCAACGCCATTGTCCGAGGCGATGTTGTTTGATATGGTGTTATTGTTGGAAGTTTCGAGGTAGATTCCACGCATTTTGTTCGAGTTGGCGGTGTTGTTTAATATGTTGTTATTGTTGGAAGAGTAGAGGTAGATTCCATATCCATAGGAGCTATAATAGTTGATTATCTTCCAGTTGTTCGAGTTGGCGGTGTTGCTTGATAGGGTGTTGTAGTTGGAAGAGATGAGGAAGATTCCAAGCCCGTCGTTCGAGTTGGCGGTGTTGCCTGATAGGGTGTTGTAGTTGGAGGAGTCGAGGTTGATTCCAACGTAGTTGTTCGAGTTGGCGGTGTTGCTTGATAGGGTGTTGTAGTTGCTGAAAGAGTTGAGATAGATTCCAACTTCAACGTTCAAGCGTGCTATGTTGTTCGTAATGGTGTTGCTGTTGGAACGAACGTCGAGGTAGATTCCATACTGATTGTTCGATACATTGTTGTTTGATATTGTGTTGTTGCTGGAAAAATATAAGAAGATGCCATATCCGTTGTTCAACGCTTTATTATCTGTAATATTACAGTGGTCTACTTCTGTTCCAGGAGATCTAAGATATATTCCACTTTTATCAGAACCTGCTCCCTTAACAGTGAATCCGCTTAGGCTCACGTAATCTGCCATTACACTTAAGACGTGATCATTTGAATTTT
The DNA here is from genome assembly GCA_028715545.1 of Methanocellales archaeon. Classification (GTDB taxonomy): domain Archaea; phylum Halobacteriota; class UBA148; order UBA148; family UBA148; genus UBA148. The sequence goes on from JAQURP010000023.1 coordinate 20,231, forward strand.
GAGCCTGAACCAAGGTAAAATCAGAACCATTCTCAGATTGTATTGTTAAACGCTTGTTTATAACTATGTTTTCAATGTAAGTCCCGTCCCTCACGATTATGGTGTCTCCAACACTTGCATTATCAATAGCAGCTTGAATCGTTGAATAATCATCAGGGACGTGAATTATAGCTACTGAAGATATTATGAAGTTAGTTAGGGTGTTATTCAACTGTCCATTCGGTACATAACCCGTTGGGTTCACTGGGTTATTCGCTGCGATAGCTATACCGTTAAGTGAGCTGCCCACAACTGCAAAAATTATAAACAAAGCACAAAGCTTTGTGATTTTATTTTTCATATGCCCCTACTTTGAAAGGTATTATATCTTTTTAGATTTATGGGACGTATTTATCTAAAATAATATAAAATCTTTTCCTAAATACGGTAGCTGCGAGGCTGTAGTTACTTAGATTAGGCAATATTGTTGAAGTTTAGCAGTATTTTTGAGACTTCCAACCGAAGACTATAGTATAATTCTCTTTTTTATAGCGTTTCCTCAAAACTCACAGTCCACTTATAATTGTTATAGTTAAGTCAAAAAACTCCATAACTAATCTACCATATTCAATCAATCCATATCTTGGGCGTAGGCGCCGTCTCTCTTTTGTGCTTGTTCTCTTC
>JAQURP010000024.1 GCA_028715545.1 Methanocellales archaeon
CCCTAAGGACTTCGCCAGCAGACCTCGGCATGAGGACCGCAACCACGCTTCCAATATCTTTCGATATCTCGATTGCCTTTTCCAATGAGACCTTTCTCTGAGTGTCGACTGGAACGTCTATGATAAAGCCTATCATATCAGCCCCGCTTTCAACCGCCAAGATAGCGTCCTCAGAGCTCGTGATCCCACATACCTTCACTTTCACCATATTCATTCATTTATGCCTGCACGAATTCTTGAAGCATCTCTCTTGGTCCCTTGGAACGCATTAGGACAGTACCAATGAGAACCGCATTTGCGCCAGCCTCCATCAAAAATCTTATGTCTTCTGCAGTCTTTATCCCAGATTCGCTTATCAAGATCGTATCGCTTGGCACATATCCTGCCAACTGTTTCGTGACGCCAAGATCAACTCTTAGCGTGTGAAGATCTCGATTGTTGACTCCGATAATCTTTGCTCCTGCATCGACCGCTAGCTTGACATCTTGAGCATTGCGACACTCAACGATCGCCTCCAAGCTAAGGTCCTTGGCTAGGGCTAAGAAATCTGATAGTTTATTGCCGACACATGAGGGGATCAAGAGTATAGAATCCGCACCATATGCAGCACTCTCATGGATTTGATATTCATCGACAATGAAATCCTTTCTGAGAACTGGTAGGTCGACCTCTGATTTCACTTCAACCAAGCTATCAAGATTTCCCCCAAAATATTTCGGCTCTGTCAGAACTGATATTGCAACAGCTCCGCCAGCCCCATACTCTTTAGCTAGTGCTGTCACATTAAGATGCCGTCTCAGAATGCCCTCCGATGGAGACCTGGGTTTTATCTCTGCTATGATCGGAAAGAATTTGGAATTGCGGATTGCTTCAGAAAGACTGCGCATCCTGTTCTTCCTAGCAGGTAAATCATTCACTGGAACTTCCCGTTTTCTAATCTCAACCTCCTTTCTAACGTCAGATATTATCTCGTCGATCAAAGTTTCGCCTCCAGACCTTCAAGCTTAGATGGATCGCCGTCAGTAGCCCTGATCAATTTCCTAAGGACATCGTAGGCTCTCCCGCTGTCCATAGCCCCCACCGCAATCTCAACACCCTCTTCAAGGTTCTCAGCTTTGCCTCCGACCATGATAGCAGCGGCAGCGTTCATCAAGACAACGTCTCTTCTTGGACCGTCGCCCCCATTGAGCAATTTGATCATCAATAATACATTATCTTCTATGCCATGCCCCATGATGTCCCCATACTCAGCACGCTCGAATCCGATATCCTCAGGCTTCAGGGTATACGTATTTACATTGCCATTGCACAACTCAGAAATCCTCGTCTCGCCCACAGTGGAAATCTCATCCAGTCCATCAAGACCGTGAACGACCATTGCATGCTTCGTGCCCAGCCCTTTCAAGACGTTGGCGAGGAGTTCCGTCATTGAAGTGTCATAGACTCCCAGGACTTGTGCTCTCGCCCCAGCAGGATTAGTTAGCGGACCGAGTATGTTGAAGACCGTTCTGATTCCAATCTCTTTTCGCACAGGGGTTGCATATTTCATTGCACCATGAAACATCGGGGCAAACATGAAACCAAACCCTATGCGCTCAATGCATTTCTCAACATTTTTAGGCTCCAACCCTATGTTTACACCACACATTTCCAACACATCAGCACTCCCGCACTTGCTGGTCACAGACCTGTTGCCATGTTTTGCTATGGGTATTCCTGCTCCGGCAGCCACCAGAGCTGAAGCGGTGCTTATGTTGAAAGTCTTTAGTCTGTCCCCGCCCGTTCCGCAGGTATCCACGAGAATTCCCTTGACTTGGGGCTCTATCCTCGAGCAAAATTCTCTCATGACTCGTGCAAAAGCCGCTATCTCTTCAACTTTTTCTCCTTTTAGCCTTAGACCTGTCAAAAAAGCCGCTATCTGAGCATTGGTAGCCCTTCCAGACATTATCTCTTCCATGGTCTTTCTGGCTTCTTCTTCGCTAAGGTCCTCACGTCCAATAACCTTGGAAATAGCCCTTTCAATCATGTTCATCTCTCCAAGAAGTTTCTGATGACTTTCTTGCCGTCATCGGTTAAAATCGACTCTGGATGGAATTGAACGCCTTCTATTGGATAATCTTGATGTCGAATTCCCATGATCTCATCTTGATTCGTCTTGGCGGAAATTTTTAGGCAATTAGGAAAGTTTTCATGTGAGACTATCAAGGAATGGTATCTCGTAGCACAGATAGGATTTTTGATATTTTGAAAAACCCCTTCACCATCGTGATAGACCTCAGATGTTTTTCCATGCATTATTCTCTTGGCATGCACTACCTTCGCCCCAAAAACGTACCCTATGGCTTGATGACCAAGACAGACGCCCAAAATAGGAGTGCTGACTCCAAGTTTTTTGATGATTCGCAGAGAGACGCCGGAATTTTCTGGCCTTCCTGGACCGGGGGAGATCACCACCTTATCTGGGTTTATTTTTTCTACTTTTTTAATATCAACATCGTTCCTCAGGACAAAGATGCTCGCTCCAAGTTCTCCAACATATTGCACTAAATTATAGACGAAGGAGTCATAGTTGTCAATAACAAGGACTTTCTGTTTGTCGAGGGTCATTTGTCATCCTCCACCGATTTAACCAAGGATCCCAACTTATGCTTCGTCTCGTAAAACTCCCTCTCCGGATCTGATTCTGCAACGATGCCTGCACCAGCCTGAAAATGGGCTTTCTTTCCAAGCGCAAACATGGTTCTGATTGTTATTGCAAAATCCATATTCCCTGAGAAATCGAAATATCCCACAGCGCCCGCATATGGGCCCCTCTTGGTATTCTCCAATTCTTCGATTATCTCCATGGCCCTGATCTTCGGTGCACCTGAGACAGTTCCCGCCGGGAAGGTGGCGCGAAGAGCATCAAAAGCACTCTTGTCTTTTTTTAGCCTAGCAGTGATGTTTGAAACTATGTGTTGGACATGCGAGTATTTTTCAACGCTACAGAGATCATTGACCTTGACACTTCCGTACTCGGCAACTCTCCCGAGATCGTTTCTTCCCAAGTCTACCAGCATTATATGTTCTGCTCTTTCTTTGGCATCCAGCAACATGTTCAATTTCAATTTTTCATCCTCTTCTACATCCACGCCCCTCGGGCGCGTTCCAGCTAATGGCCTGAGCATTAGTTCTTCATCTCTAAGCCTGACCAACATCTCTGGCGAGGACCCAGCAACTTTAGTATCACCAAAATCCAGATAAAACATATATGGAGACGGATTAATCTCACGCAGAATCTTGTAGGAATGCAGAAGATCACCATCATACGTTCCTGTCAACCTTCTTGAAAGGACGACCTGGAATATTTCTCCGTCCTCAATGTACTCCTTCGCTTTTATCACATTATTTTCAAACTCATCTCTAGCCATATTGCTTTCAGTAGAAGACAGGGAAAATTCCCCTATATATGACCCCTTTTTAACCATTTGTTCGATCTTTTCTGCCCCATTAGCATAGGAGATAAGGAAGGTATCCCTTTTGATGTGATCAAAACACAAAATATGAGCGGGGATTATAAAATGGGCGTCCGGGTAATGCAGGTCATCTCCAAGCAAATCAGGAATGTTCTCAAAAAACCTCACAATATCGTATGAGAAGAAGCCGACCATGCCACCGGAGAATGGTAATATATCTATTCTTCCGCATCTAAAGCGCTTGAAAATCCTCTCTAGCTCCCTATATGGGTTCTCCACTTGGAAGTTCTCGCCGTTTACCTCTACTGTTTTACCCTTGGATCTAAACTCAAAGAGTGGATCGAAGCCAATAAAGGAGTACCTTGCAGTCCGTGCCCCCCCTTCAACTGACTCTAAAAGGAAGCTCTTACCGCCGGAGAACTCCCGTATCGCGGAGTAAACTTTTAAGGGATCGAAATGGACGTCTATGCGCCTAACACTATTTGTCAGTACCTTTTCTTCAAAGTCCATGTAATCCACCATAGCCATAAACAATCTTTAAAGTACTATATAATACTTTTGTGTATATACATGTACATTAATAACTTTCAGATAGGGTATTGTATTTATTTATGTAAATTTTCATATCGTAAAAACAATCATGATCCTTGGACTGTTAGGACCTGAGGGGACATTTTCAGAAAAAGCTGCAAACAAGTGGGACTCTACGGCAGAGCTACGATACTTTGAGAGTGTTTCCGATGTTGTAAAGGCTGTAGTCGATGAATATGTGGACTACGGAGTGGTTCCCATAGAAAATTCTCTCGAAGGGTCGATTGGTATGAACCTCGATGCGTTAATTGAATATGATGTTAAGATTACCGGCGAAGTGGTCGTTCCAATTCGACATTGTCTATTGGCAAAGGGAGAAATCTCAGATATCAAAGCCATCCTTTCACACCCCCAGGCATTGGCGCAGTGCAGGCATTCCATCAAGAATCGCTTTGGGGAGATCGAAATGATAGAGATGATGAGCACCGCACTTGCCGCCAAACGGGCGTCTGAGTCCAAAGAGATGGCAGCCATCGCCTCGGAGAAATCTGCGGCCAAGTATGGTCTGAATATACTCTTGCGAGATTTACAAAACCAAAAGGAGAATTACACACGATTCGTCGTAATCGGAAAGATAACTCCAGAGCCAACCTCCAAGAACAAAACTTCCGTAGTCGTTTATCTGCAAGAAGACAGACCTGGAGCACTATATAAGATGTTAGGCGAGTTTGCCTCCAGAAACATCAACCTGACAAAGATCGAATCAAGGCCAACGAAGAAAGCACTTGGTGATTATTTATTCTATATTGACCTAGAGGGGCATATCATGGACGAAAAAGTCCATGAGGCTTTGAAAGCTATCGAGAGAGAAGCAGGCATGCTCAGAGTGCTGGGATCATATCCAAAAGCTGAGTAAAAATGAAAAAAGCCCTTAGTGGCAATGGTGGCGAGTGGTGGGTGCTTACCATTACATTATATTATATTCTCTACAGCACCCAATGAAGATTGGGACAAACTCAACTATACCTATATAGTATGGGTGATGCACTGAACATGTTTTGAGGATGATGAACCTATGTAGATTCCACCAAAATGCAACGATGCCACATTTTAGTTATGATACCACCATTTTAACCCAGGTTATGATAGGCAGGTAAAAAAGTGATTTGAATAAAAATAGAATATAACGTAAGACTAGACAAGGTGTACTTGACCATTACAGTACAGTAATCTGAGATTTTAAAAGGACAATAGCAAAACTGTTCTGATCATGACCTTATCTGTTCGGCGTTGAAACCTCTTTCTATGAGTATATTTCTTACCCTATCTTTGTGATTTCCCTGAAGTTCTATTTGCCCTTGTTTGGTCGTTCCACCGCATGCAAGCTTCGACTTTAAATGACTAGAAAGTTCACCAATGTCAATATCATGAGGGTCTAGACCCTCGACGATTGTGACTTCCTTCCCATACCTTCGCCTATTCACCTTTATCGCTATTCTCTGTTGCTCTTTTGCCACCTCCTCGCAGATACAAAGCTCGCTTGGTAAGCCACAAACAGCACACATTTCTAAACTCATTTTTTGGTGAAAGCCTCCGAAGTGGTTATACTATTTAGTAGCATATAGGAAGAACAGTTAGTTAAGCCTTACGATAGACTAATATGTTACTAAAGATAGGATAATAGGAAGAAAAAGGAAATATCGAGGAAAAACACAGTTTTTTCTTAGAAAGAAATTCTAAGGATAAATAAAGTCCCCCCTTCGGGCCCGTGGTCTAGTTGGTTATGACGTCGCCTTTACACGGCGAAGATCATGCGTTCGAATCGCATCGGGCCCATGCAAACTTTTTTAAAGTTTGCTGACAGTCCCGTAGGGTAGTGGTCAATCCTGTAGGCCTTTGGGGCCATTCGCAATAAAAAAAGTCGAAGAAAGCCTGCGACGACGGTTCGAATCCGTCCGGGACTATCTGAAAGGGCTCTGCTCCTTTCGAAATTCCAAGAAAGATGATAAGGAGAGACATGCGTCACTCCTTGGTGGGGCTGTGGCTTAGTCTGGTAGAGCAGCGGGCTCCAGATCAACCCTTACTAAAAAAGGTTGATAAAAAAAGGGGATACCCGCCGATCGTGGGTTCAAATCCTACCGGCCCCATCTATAAAGCATAGAAAGCGCTTTCACAATCAACGTCTTTTTTCTATAACTGTATTGTATATTTTCATTTGCCCTATTCAACTCTCTTCTCGACGGGAGCCATTAATTTTATGTTTGCGAAAGTACGGATTAAAAACAGCCAGGGAGAACTATATTTTAAAATTTGGTGGCTAGGACCTAATTCGCCCAGAAGTCCGCTGGACATGTCATGAGCAATTCTAAATATGCCCTTTTGAACGACGGCCATATACGATCAGATGAAATGTGTAGATGAAAGAAAAATGTAGGTAAATTGGAGTCAAACTAGTTTACTTTGAGTTGAGATAAGTACTGACCATAGGGAAGGTATTCCAGATACCACCCCAAACATGTATGATGAGGGCAATTTACGTTGGATTTGTGCAGATTTATTTTTGATTGGAGAGCATGGGTCATTACTACAAACATTATGCTTGATAGAAGACGTTCATGTAATCTGTCATAAGAGTGTCAGATGACGTTTCATAGCCTTAAAAACCAATTGCTTAGCATTTCCTTTATCAAGGTATTATTTTAAAATTTAAATAAACTAGACAAACCTCGGTCTAGCAGACAATCTCATGGGCAATGGAAGTGACCCTTTAGATAGCCCACCAATCTTTTCCTCTATCAATGCAATCAGCTCAGATGGGCTCAGCTCTTTTTTAAAGTCCGCCCTAGCAGTCACGCTCAATGTTCCCCTTGCAACCTCCTCATCACCTATGACTACGACATAGGGAATCCACTCTTTTCCTGCATCACGGATCTTCTTTCCCAATGTTTCATCTCGATCGTCCAAATCAACACGGATATTTTCTTTCTCTATGAGTTTCGCAACGTCTTCTGCCCTTTTCAGATGTCTGTCAGCTATGGGAACTATTCTGACCTGTGTCGGCGATAGCCAGATGGGCAACATCGGCAATTTTCCGCATTGGGCGTCCATGTGTGCCTTCTCCAATAATGCATAAATGCATCTTTCTATGGCTCCGCTTGGAGAGCAATGAAGTATAACTGGCCTGCTCTCCAAATTGTCTGGGCTGGTATAAGAAATATCATAGCGCTCTGCATTCTCCACATCTATTTGCACCGTGGATAACGCGCCTGCCTTATCTAACGCATCTACGAAGTTGAACTCAAACTTGAGTACAAAATAGAAGAAACGCTGATCCCACATCTCGATTAATACAGGCTTATTTATGATCCTGACCAAACTGAGGATAAACTCCTTGTTGTCATCATAGAATGCCTTTGTGAACCTAATACCGACCTCATAATCGCTGGTGCTTAGCCCTATACCCCCTAGTACGTCCATGCTCATTCTATACTGTTTTTTGAACTCATCCATGGCTTGGTCCATGTTCATGCATATGGTGTGTAGGTCTGGCATGGTGAAGGCACGAAGGCGACGCAGACCAACCAATTCGCCCCTTTGTTCTTTCCTGAAACTATATTTTGTCAGCTCAAACATCTTCAGTGGCAAATTTTTATATGAAATTGTCATATCGCTATTCATCAAAAACTGACCGAAGCAAGCTGAAAACCTTAAGAATAATTGCCTTTTATCAGAGTCCAACGAATATTGGCGCGCTGGGAACCGCTCCAAATAATTTTTCAGGGTGGGATGCTCCACGTCATACATGATCGGAGTCTCTACTTCCATGGCACCATAGTCCAGCACTTTTGTGGTTACGTAAGCTTCTAATAATTTTTTCATGAGACGCCCCTTTGGATAAAAACGCATGTTGCCAGGATCAGAAGCGGGTTCATAGTCTGCTAACTCAAAACGGCGCATCAATTCTACATGAGGAGGGATTTTGTCCACTGCTCTGACTTTCGAGATCTCGTAATTTACAAACTTTTCCAACTTTTTATGTTTGGAGAAATCAAATTTATCTGGAGTGATGAGTTCGCCATCAGGTGTTAGGACGTACCAATAGGATTTCGCCTTCTCAGCCTTCAAAGCCTTCGTTTCCTTCTCAGTGACAGGTCGAATGGTTCTGGAAAGCTCAGAAAGAGGATGTCCTTTGCAACTGATTTTAAATGATTTATACCAACCAAACGGAGCGCGCGCGACCTCTAAGTAAGATTTTAAGTTCTCCTCTATTTTCTGAAGAACCTCAACTGCAACTTTTGGTGAGGATAGGTCAGAACTCAGATGTGCGTAGGGGTACACCAGAACACGCTCGGCTTTTACCTGGTTGGCAACTTTCTTGATTTCCTCTGCAGCCTGGTTCGACACATCTATTGGGTCGGTCTCATCCACACTCTCTACAGCGATGAATGCTACCAGAACTTCTTCCATACGCCCTTTTTTATGTTCATCCTCGATCTCCTCTGCCACAGGAGTATCGTTCTGGACCCCATATTCGATGTAATCTGAATGGATAAGCAATAGTTGCATCTTTTCACCTATACTTCTCTCTATTATACGCAATCAACTTTAAATATTGAGGTGAACTCAAATATTTTTGGTTGAAGCAAGGTTGATATCAATACAATAAAAAAAATAGTTCAACTGGCTTTATTCTTTCTTGATTGGTATTTATTGATCTTACTTGGTGGCTCTTAAAGCAGTAATGGTGACCTTTATCGTCTGATTTATTAGGCCAAATAAGCTATTGAACCAGAGTGTCCAGTCCAAGATTAATGTTTCACAAAGTCCAATATTCTTCAAAGTGCAGAAAAATGAGGGGATTAAATTTCTCCAATCCATTTTAAATAACTTGTTTTAACGGTATCTGCTACTTCTCTTGGAGGGATTTCCTTTAAACTAGCTATTCTCTCTATTAGAACAGGCATGTCCTTGGGCGACATCCCATAGACAGGTGCATCGCTTTCAGTCAGGATAAACTCAATGGGGGTTGTTTTAATCAACTTATCATATCTATTCGACTTTAAACATGCTGGGGTAAATCCAATATAACAATCAAGATCAATAGCTTCTTGGAGTTGTTTTTTGCTACCGCAAAACCAGTGAAGTAGTGGGTTAACTCTATAATTTTTTAATATTTCCAGAACTTGGGGCTGTGCTTTTCTGGAGTGGATATTTACTGGCAGATTTTTTGTTTCCGCAATTTCGAGGAACTGGCTAAATATTTTTTCTTGCAAGTCTTTATATTGCCTAAAATCTGGGCTTAAATCAAGACCTATTTCCCCCAGCCCTTCTACTTTATTTCCATTGACAAGATCCAAGACTCGTTTCACACAGGGTAGATTGTCAGGTGTTATGCTATCAGGATGATAACCTAGAAATTGTTTGGCTAGAACCAAACCTCCTGTCCCTAACTCCGATATCCTGTTATAGGACTTTAGGTCAGTGGAGACCGCCACTATATTGATGTATAAACTCCTGCATTCTTGAAGAACAGACTCTTTCAGAAGATCAACATGGCAGTGGCAGTCATAGTACTTGATCAAATTATTGCTTTCTTCAACTCGTTGAATATCAGGCATCACCGTGGGTAAATCTATTTTGTGAGTTTTTTTATGCAATCAACCATATTCTTCTATTCGGAGTTCCCATGGCATAGATGCTTCCATCTTCACGTAGAAGCTATCAGGACCTTTGGTGATGTATGTAGTACCGCTGTAGACAGTGCTGTTAGAGCCGATAGAGTAGGGTACGTGTGTCAGAGTTTCTGCACGATCTAAACCTCTTCCAGCTTCGATATAATCGCCTTCAGGATATACGGTGAAAAAGAAACGCGCATAGGAAGGGCACAATGGGTCTATTGTATAACTCCAACGAATCCGCCATTCATCCTCGTTAATCATAAATGGTTCTGTTCTCGTGCTCCCCCTTCCCGTGATGGTGGTAACATTATGCCAGGATTTTTGTGTGGATGTGGGCGTAGGAGTTGGTGCTGGTGTTAGAGCGGGCGTAGGAGTTGGTGCTGGAGTCGGTACTGGCTGTGCTGCTGGGTGCGATGGCGTTGCTGTTGGTGCTGCTGCTGGTACTGGCGTTGCTGTTGCTGGTAATGGTGGTGCTGTTCTGGTAGGCATTGTAGGCACAGGTGTTTGCTCTGGAGGCGATACACATCCTGAAAAAGTCACGATCATTAAGCTAAATACTAAAATCAAAACAATTTTCTGTTTCATGTTTTTGTAGTCCCACTAAACTAAAACATACATCTCTTCAAATATTAAAAATTAACGTCTAACAAAAAACTGGTTCTATTCCCTACAATCCCATCTTTACAACCTTCTGATAATATTTCCAGACCAACATCATACTTCCTGAAATCGGTAGAAGAATGCAAGAAGGACTGGAAAATATTGTAGTTGAAAAGAGGATATTTGCATGTTGGTTTTTGAACTTCATACAACAAAAGATAAGTGTGGGATAAAGAAAATATAATGTGCAATTACGATGATCGAGATTAAATGCGATAGCTTGGATGAATCTGTCTTGAGAGCACTCCTATTGCGTTATCCAATAACGTTATCTGAACTTCAGAAAGAGCTGGGCATATCCGATATTATACTTAATCGAAGAATAAAAAGCCTACAGAAAAGAGGGATTTTAGCTCTAGATATTCTACCAGACAAGACATTCGTTCAACTGCTGAGAACGGATTTCCGTTTTGTTAGATTTAGCAATCAACAACGAAGGGCATTTAAAAGGAAGCTAACAAAGAAAAAGCCGAGAGAGAACAAAAAGATTAGGTATGGATAAATAAATGCTAAGCATATCTTAACAATTCCCCTATCAGATAGTTTGTTCTTGCACCCACTACCCTAACAGGATGTTTTTCTCCAAGCATCAAATTCTCTTGGATTACTATGTTTCTATATGAGGAGTCTCGCGCTATCACCGAGCCATCCTTTCCTTTTTCAGTCACAATTACTTCTGTAAGCAAGCCAACAAGCGACCTATGAAGTTCATATGCGATCTTATGATGGGCTTTTGTGAGTACTCTTGATCTCTCCTTTTTTGTCCTCTCAAGTATATCAGGCAGACTTGCTGCAGGCGTATTTGGCCTAGGAGAGAATCTGGTAATGTTTACTTTTGTGGGCTTGGTTTTTTCCAGCAATAACATAGTTCTCCCAAAGTCCTCTGCATTTTCACCTGGGTACCCCACGATGAAGTCAGTGGAAATTGTAAGACTTGGAAATCGCTCACGGAATGTATCCACTATGTTAACATAATCAGAAACCGAGTAACCCCTATTCATGCTTTCCAATATACGATCTGAACCAGATTGGACCGGTAGATGCAGGAACTTAAACAACTTGGGATTGTCAAATGAATCCACAAGGTCATCGAGGATTTTTATCGTAGTAAGAGGATTCATCATTCCAACTCGGATATAAAAATCGCCATCTATTCCTGTGATATGACTCAACAAATCTGGTAAACTAACACCGATATCCTGTCCATAGGCAGCAGTATCTTGTGAGGTAATCAGTATCTCTTTCGATCCCTCTTCAACCAATCTTTTTACTGAGTTGACGATTGTCTTTAGAGGATAACTCTTCAGATCACCCCTTGCCTGTTTCACGATGCAATACGAACAGTGTCCAACACAGCCATCTGAGATAGAAACAATAGCTGTCACACCCTCCGATGGTATGCAAATTTCGTTTTTTGTCGGAGCTTGACCCCCCAATATCCTTGCCAAGGAATGTATGGACCTGGGGGTGATTGTTTTCCAGGCTAGACCTGAAATGAGATCATATTGAGCTGCTGGCAAACAACCTGCAACGATGATTTTTTCTTTTTTCAGCTCCCTAAGACGCTTGATCATTCTGCGCTCTGTCCTATCTGTAACTGTACACGTATTTACGACTATTATGTCTGAGTTCTCAGCGCTATCGGCTATCTCGTAGTTGTTTTGAAGTAGGATGGTTTTAATACGCTGGGAATCGCTTTTATTTGCTGTACATCCGTATGTCTCAATATACGCTTTCATTTATTGATCCGCCATTCAATTTTCCGCAATATGCCCCTAAGGGTTTGTACCTCCCTTCCTGTAAGCATCGCTCTCCCAAGTATCCGACGTAACATCAATAGCGTCTTAGCACACTTATGCTTGGGATAGCCCACTTGCTCCAAGACAGATCTATAATGCACATATAATCTCTCCAAGTCATCGTGCTTGGCCAAGTTGATCTTTCCTCCTGGAATGCCACCCAATTCGTAAAGTATCACAGCTACAGCATGGGATAAATTCATAACTGAGTATTCATCGCTGGTGGGGATTTTTATAATCATATCACATTGCTTGAGTTCCTCGTTGCTCAATCCAGCATCTTCTCTACCAAAAACCAGAGATATAACTCCTGTCCTTCCATTCAACTTCTCTTTTAATTCTGCTGGAGTGTAAAACGGCATCCTAATGTGCTCATCATCCGATGCTCCAGCAATTCCAGTCGTACCCACTATTAGATCCGAAGTTGCGACTGCTTCTTCAAATGAGCAAGCGATTTTGCAGTTATCCAAGATATCGACGGCATGAGATGCCATGGCCCGGGAAAAATCGCCCAATTCAGGCGGATTGATTAACAACAGATCTTTGAAGCCGAAATTTTTCATCACTCTAGCGACTGAGCCAACGTTGCCTTCATATTTTGGTTCGAAGAGCACTACTTTATATCTCATTCTTTGCCTTTTTGATTACATAAATGTCCTCGATAATCGTAAACGGATAATTTCCAGTTTCATCCTTTTCTGCGGACTTTACCATATCCCAGATCGTGAGCAGTGCAACGCTGACTCCATGGAGTGCCTCCATTTCCACACCAGTCTTTCCTACAGATTTCACTCCCACGGTAGCTTGGATATAGGGGTCCTCGATCTCAAAGTCGACGTCTATGCTTGTTATAGGGATTTGATGACACATCGGGATAATCTCAGGTGTTCGCTTGACCGCTTGTATAGTTGCAATTCTAGCAGTGGCTAGAACGTTTCCCTTTTCAACTACACCCTCTTTTATGGCTTTGATTGTAGAGGAGCGAAGTTTGATCTTACCAGTTGCAAGTGCATATCTGGCAACTGCTTTCTTATCACTTATATCCACCATCTTTACCTTTTCACCCTTAACGTGTGTAAATTCCATATATATCAATCCCCCATTGCCTTGGGAATAGTTTTTATCAAATCCGTCGCCAATAGCCCAAATCCGTACTTCTCAAATGCGATGTCTCCTGCCCTACCATTTATGAAAGCTCCGGCGACAGCTGATTCCAATGCATTATTTTTAGCATATATTGCCCCTACGATGCCTGCAAGCACATCACCCGTTCCACCGACAGTCATACCCGCATTACCGGTTCTATTCATTTTCATAGAGATTCCATCTGATATTATGTCTGTTTTTCCTTTTAGTAATACCACGACTTTTTTTTCCTGAGCAAATTTCTTGACCAGATTAGATTTCTTCCTGCCCTTTAGTGCCTCTGCTCTGCACAATGATTTGAACTCTCCTGCATGGGGGGTTATAATACCTCCTTCCAATGGAAACTCTAATGCACTCAAAGCATCTGCATCGACTACGACCTTTTTACACAAAGGAATGATCGCTCTGATCGCCCCGTTTGTCAACTCGCTCTTTCCTAATCCCATCCCAATCACCACAACATCATGCCTTAGTATCAGTTCGTTTATGATCGGTACATCATCAGGGACTAGGACATCAGACGTAAGAGGTGAGACGATTAGGTTTGGCGAGAAGGATGCGATGATGTCTGCAACACTAAGAGGTGCAGCAACTGTCACAATATCTGCCCCTGCTCGAAGCGCTGCTAATGCAGCCAATGCAGGAGCACCACTGTATACGCCACCACCGATGACCAATATGCGTCCATTGTCTCCTTTATGACTCTGGGCATCTCTCGTTTTAAGCAGTCGGAGGTCTCCGGGTCCTGCAAACAATTCCGCATCTTTGGGAATGCCTATATCGACAACCTTCACATTGGGAGCGTTCAATAGCCCCTTCTTCATCTTATGGAAGGTAACGATTAAATCCGGAGAGACCATTTTCTCGCCCTTACCAGTATCTGGGTCCATTCCACTTGGCACATCCACCGAAATCACAAAAGCGCTGGATGCATTGATTAAATCGATCGCGGTAGACTCCAGCTCTCTAATTTTTCCATGAACACCCGTACCAAATATCGCATCGATGATCACGTCCGAATTTGCTATACAAGCATCATCAATATCGTCTGGACTACGTGTCTCTCTCAGAGCTATTCCAGTGTTTTGTAGTTTGTCCCAATTTATCTTTGTCTCTTCGGACTTTATCTCCCGGCCAAGCAAGACCACATGGACCTTAAATCCTTCAAGATATCTGGCAGCGACAAGTGCGTCCCCTCCATTGTTACCCCTTCCAGCAAATATCGTAACATTGCCCTTGGTAAGTCGCTCCCTTACCGTAGATGCAATTGCTCTACCTGCATTTTCCATTAGCTCTAAACGCGAAATACCAAGATATGCCGCATTAAGGTCTATTGCATTCATCTGCCGTGATGTGATTGCTTCGATAATGGACATTACATTACAATCTCCCGTCTGGAAACCCTATAAGGTTTATGTTTTGTTTTTACATATACCATATCATACGTACGTACCATGCATATGTAAGTAAAGTAATATAATATAGAAATAAAAGGTGATATCATGTTTCCAGGAATGAGAGGGATGAACCCGCAAAAATTGAAACAAATGATGAAACAAATGGGGATCGACATAAAGGAAATTGAAGGTGTAGAAGAGGTCATCATTCGAACTACAGATCGTGAAATTGTTTTCCGTGATGCAGATGTCACGATCATGGATGCTAGGGGCGTAAAAACCTATCAAATAGCTGGGACGCCAGAAGAATATCCTCGCGAGGAAATACCAGAGGCTGATGTTCAACTTGTGATCGAGCAGACAGGCGTCAGTGAGATGGAAGCTAAAGCTGCGTTAAAAGAGGTCAAAGGAGATCTGGCAGAAGCGATAATGAACTTAAAAAAGTGATGACTGTGTTAGCTGATGGAAGCATAGTTTTACTCAAAGGTAAAAAGCGGGAATTTTTAGTAGAAGTTTCAGAGGGCGAATTACACACAGACCTTGGAATCATTCAGTTAAAAGAGCTAAGGGAAATGAGACAGGGGGATTCTGTCACTACACATTTAGGTCATGATTTCGTGATCCAAAAACCGAGGACAATAGACTTTTTCAGACATTGCAAGCGCGTAGGGGCACCGATGATACCAAAAGATATCGGAATCATCATCGCTTACACAGGTCTTAGCAAAGAGGATGAGGTGCTCGATGCAGGGACCGGCTCCGGGATACTCGCCATCTATCTTGGCAGTATCGCAAGCAAAGTGATTACCTATGAGAGAAACGCTGAGTTTGCCAAAATCGCCAGAAAAAACATCTGTGCCACTGGACTAAAAAACGTCGAAGTGAGACATGGAGATATCCTGTCTGAAGCCCCACAACTAAAGGAAAAATTTGATGTTATTACGTTGGATATGATGGATGCATCCCAGATGATACCTTTTATAAAAAATATGTTGAAGCCAGGCGGCTTCTTGGTGACATACTCTCCTTTCTTTGAACAAAGCAAAGACATAAGAGAGGCGATGGGAAAAGAATTCTCAGAGGTCCGAACCCTCGAATGTATGGAAAGAGATATAAACTTCGCAAAAGGACGAACTCGACCGAGCACACGCGCAATTGGGCACACCGGATTTATCACGATAGCGAGATTGTAACGATCTGCTCATTTTTCTTTTTTATTTTTAGGTCCTAGGAGCTGCAGGAGTTCTATTGGCAACGGAATAACAACTGTGGTCGCCTTTTCTGATGTGGCGTCTGCTATCGTCTGCAAAGTTCGAATGAACAAACCCCCTTCTTGTTCATTCAGTATTTTAGCTGCTTCTGCCACTTTTTGAGCAGCCTGCATCTCTCCTTCGGCATGGGTTATCCTCGCTCTTCTGTTTCTCTCTGCCTCTGCCTGAGATGCCATCGCTCTCCTCATTTCTTGGGGCAACTCAACATCTTTTATTTCGACTGCAGTAACCTTGATTCCCCATGGATCCGTCGCCTCATCGACAATAGTCTGTAATCGCTTGTTTAGCTTCTCCCTCTCTGATAGCAGTTCATCCAGCTCAGCTTGACCTATCACGCCCCTCAGCGTTGTCACCGCCATCTGAGAGGTCGCATAATGATAGCTCTCCACTTCTGTGACGGCTTTCTCTGGGTCCATTATTCTGTAATATACCACCGCATTTACCCTTGTTGTGACATTGTCCTTTGTGATCACTTCCTGAGGCGGAACATCAAAAGTTACCGTCCTTAGGTCTGTCCTAACCATCGCCTCAAATATGGGTATAACGAAAAATAGCCCGGGACCTCTTGCACCCACGAGTCTGCCTAGCCTGAATATTACTCCCCTCTCGTACTCTTTCACGATCTTGATAGCTGAAGATAAAAACAAAAACACTAAAATTACAATACCATATATTACTACTTCAAGTCCTGGCATTTCAATCACTTTTACCATTGACTTTTCTCAATATTAAAGTTAATCCCCTACGTTCTACGATTTTCGCTTTTTCCCCCTTCTTGATCCTATCCTTGGATTCAGCTCTCCATATCTCTCCCTTTACCTTAACGATGCCTGCGGGGTCTATGTCAGAATATGCCTCACATGTCAATCCGATCAGTCCTTCTGAACCAGTTGTAGGCTTCATTCTCCTCGTTCTTATCACCGCACTAACTCCAAATATGAAAAATGCTGCAGATGCACTAGCCATGCCAATCACTATCAGTCGAAACGTTCTGAACCACACCTCTGAAAGCAAAGGCTCTTGTGGTAGCATTAGCGCCCCCAGTATGAGGCAGATGACGCCGCCCAAAGTCAAGATACCGTAAGTAGGCGTGAGCATCTCTGCGATGAATAGTGTAACCGCAGCGATGATTAAGATTATGCCAAATACGCCTACTTCAAATGTTCCAAGACCATACAATGCCAAGATGAGGCAGATGGCACCTATTGTCTCTGGCACATATGTTCCAGGCGACATGAAACCAAACATAATTCCATATATTCCTACTAGAAGTAATATGAAGGCTATTTGGGGATTGCTGAGCAGATCGATGACATCATCACGTATCGACCCTTCCTGCACATATATTTCAGCACCTGTCATGCCCATTTGATCAAGTAGTTCAGGAGCATCTTCCGCAATTATATCTACAACACCTTTTTCCAGCGCTTCATTAGATGTTATAGCCAAATTCTCAGTGACGAATCTCTCCACGATGTCGACCGGTCTACCTTTTTCTTCAGCTATGCTCTTCATATAGGCTGTCAGAAAATTTATCGTTTTATTATCGGCAGGCTTGGTCTCCCCCATTGGATCAGATGTCACAGGCATACAAGCACCACATGTAGTTCCAGGTGACATCACTGCCACATCCCCTGAAAGTAGAATATAGGTCCCTGCCGATGCAGCTATAGCACCCTCAGGCGATACATAGGTTATCACTTGTATAGGGGAATTGTCTATGGATCTCACTATATCCATCGTCGCATCTACCAGCCCTCCAGGTGTATCGAGCTTGATCAAAATCGCAGATGCACCAATACGTGATGCATCTTTTACCCCATTTTCCACACGAAGAGCGGTGCCTGCAGTTACCATTCCTTCGATTTCAATGACATATAACTTATCTGTCGCTGCACTCGCAATGCTTGACGTCAAAAGCAGCGTCAGAAAGATTAACAAAAACCACTTTTTCATGGTGACCATTCACCCTCAAAACATATCATATGGTTATCAGATAGGTTAAGGTTTTCCCATTCATTGCTTGTATCAAAAATCTAGAACAAATACTTAATTTTGGCTTATCTTAGATGAAATTGATTTGTGGATTTTATAACGCGCCATATAAAAAAAACGTTAACACAACATACATAGAATGATCGGAGACAATCTAATATATCACCGTCCCACAATAAATTGTTAGCATATCCACTAACTTTACTTTTCATCTCCAATGTTATTCCTTTTGTCCAATTCCACTTAATGGTTGTCCATATCTATTTATCGCTCGGTGTGCCCTTTGGATGTGTTCATCTATTCTTTTTTGTATATCTCAATCTTCTTTGGCATTATACCAGGTCGCTTGTCCGTCATCCAGTAAACATAGCCTATCACATGCACAACATACTCAAGGTAGCCTTTAATGAAAAGGGCTAATCCCTCGCTTCTGCGACCGAGTATCAATATCACAAACCACTGAATAGCCATGCATATCTCAGCGATAAATCCGTACACCATTATCACGATGTATATGGCAATAGTATAAACGATTCTAATGAAAAGCTCTAACCGACTTGCATCGCGCTCGTAAACAAATAGCTGTTTCAGCTCGCCAGATTCTTCATCCATAATCTGTCACCTCCCTTTAATTTTATCTCCCCATTTTGATTTGAGGGTTTGTTATTTAAAGTTTTTTTAGATAGGTTCGAATAATTCTTTAGGAGTAAATATTTTCAAGTCAAGTATTTTCGATGCTCGAAAACTGAACTCTTTATTTGCTAAATGAGTTCTATCCGTAGTTAACAAAATGCCTATGCTCTTGCAAAACGCTGCATCAGCAATAATTTTT
This sequence comes from Methanocellales archaeon, assembly GCA_028715545.1. Taxonomy (GTDB): domain Archaea; phylum Halobacteriota; class UBA148; order UBA148; family UBA148; genus UBA148. Next base: position 18,765 of record JAQURP010000024.1, read on the forward strand.
GTATCTTTCCTTAAGCTAGGATAATCACAAATTTTATCCAAAATTTCAGCTTGTTCATTAGAAAGTAAAATCACAGGGAAAGTCCATGGAAAAATGTTGCATTAAACTCTATAAAATCATATTGATTGAAAACTTCAATCAATTTCTTTCTGCGCTAATTATCCTTGGTGTTATTTATTTCTGCTTTGACAGAGGGGTTTACAAAAAAAAATGATTTTGCCTTCTTTTGGGTATAAATTTAATATTTTACCAAGGTACCGTTTATCCTCTTCATCATGCGTGGCACCTGACCTGGGTTCATTATCAAGATCAAGAATATAATTTACTATACAAGTATCTAAAAATATATTTAACTTTTTCATTCAATACTCCACCTTTTGCCTAACATTTCTTGTATTTACTAGTTATCTAACCTTTACACCCTGATTTGAAAAGCGGGCAGCCAAGCGCCTTAGAAACAATTATTTCCATAGGATTACTGTCAAAACATCCTCATCTTTTAATTTATGGTCTAATCCAACCTTTTGACCGGCATGTTTTGCAGAAGGACCCCAAATCAATGCATATCTAAATTTCTCCCGAAAATCGCGATGAAGCTTTTTACAAGCGTCCCCTACTGTGTCACCTTCTTTCAATATCAAAGGGTTATCATAATCAGCCTCCACACCACTAGGTTTCAGATATATCCTAATTATTTTCAGTCGAGAAAAGATAGCTTCTCTAAGTTTATCCAAGCCCTCACCATTTTTAGCAGATATTGTTAATACGTCCAGACCTTTCGCCCTTATTTTTTTTATATTTTCATCCAAAATTTCTTTAGTTACAAGGTCTTTTTTATTTATAACGACCACGGCTTGCATATATGCTCTATTTTTAGAAAAGGAATCGATTAATTGTTCCTCAGATATGTCCTCACGTACAATGATGTCTGCACTCGTCACAAACTCGGAGGCAATCGATTTTATAGTATCTTCATTTAAATATGTAAGGACAGTTGTAGAATTTACTTTAATTCCGCCACTATCTTTTCTTGTAGTAAAAACACCTGGACTATTTTGATTTAACCGCAAACCAGCATCATATAATTCTTTCTCAATTATTTCAAGATGACCTAAGTACCGCACATCAACCATTAACAATAACAAATCAACATTTCGAATAGCAGATAAAACTTCCTTTCCTCGACCCTTACCTTTCGATGCACCTGTAATAAGACCTGGTAAATCCAAAAACTGAATATCTGCCCCGTTATATTTCATTATACCAGGAATTGCTTCCAATGTGGTGAAATCATAATCGCCTATTTTACTAGAAGCCTCAGTTAACTGATTTAAAAGAGTGCTTTTGCCAATGTTTGGAAAACCTACGATTCCAACGGCAGCATCACCAGATTTCTTAATCGAAAAACCTTTACCTTTAGGGCCTTTGCTTTGTCTTTTCTCAGCTTCTTCTTTAAGTCTTGCAATTTTTGATTTCAGCCTACCGATATGGTGCTCAGTAGCCTTATTCTTCTTTGTCTTGAAAAGTTCATCTTCTAAATCTTTGATCTTTTGTTCTATCTCGGAATCCATGATCATATCATTATCCAATGCGAATATGCGTTTACAGTATAAAAGCAAGTATTATATAACTATATAATCAACTATATAATCAACTATATAATCAACTATATAAT
>JAQURP010000025.1:0-7312 GCA_028715545.1 Methanocellales archaeon
CGGCTATATGCTCTACCAATCTTGAGATTGGGCCCTTTATCATCATCTGTGCACTTCTGCCTTTAACCTCAAGTAAAATCTCAAAGCCAGGACCGCTGTAAATCGATAATTCCAAGCTAAATCCTCCTGTTACATGTAAACATTATAGGCTGCTGCCATGTTAATTATGACGAGCATCACGGTATAGTTTATAACTCCCACATGTGTCAATTTTATATGAGACTTATGCTCATCTGAGTTAGCATAGCCATTGGAAATTGCCCTAATTTTAAAGATTGCCAGCCCAAAATATAGCAGCAGGAATACCCAGCCCAAGCTAAAGGTTTGCCAGAGCACTATTAGCCATAGGTATTCAAATAGGCTCATCAAAACAGTGAAGGATATCGTACCTTTTGGAGTCAGCGGTGTAAAACGCATGGAGTCTTTATCATGATATGCCAAGCACCCCACTATAACTGCCAGAGTGGCAACGAAGGCATCCCATGAAAATATTCTTTCTGGCGCCACCATGGCGATTCCGCCCAAGACCATCAGACCGCTCAGGGAGCGATAGATGCGTCTTTGGAGCTCTGTCAGTCTTTTCAAAGGCGGGCTTGCAGAGTAAGTCAAACCCCAAATGAGCATTAGGACTGCCATAAAAAAGCAGGTAAGATTGAACAGGAAAAGGGCAACCCACAAACAAAACATAGTCTCAGTCAACATGAAGACTAGGACAGTTTTCGGGGATAGAAGGCCAGTTACCAGTGGAAGGGTTGAATTTGGTGGACCAAGGCGTTCATCCTCTCCCGACCACCAGTCATATAACATGTCTGCCTGGGAGATGACCCTTGTCAACAGACCTGCCGCCAGTAAACCCACAATAAGTTTCCATAGGGGGGGCAAAGAAGCCTGAATCATAAATAGAAGTGCTCCGGTGCTGGCACACAAAGCACCCCAAGGAAACCATAGTATTCGATGAACGCAAAGTACTGCGAGAATCTTATCCTTTAACCCTTTACCTGTTGGTCCTGCTACGCCAAATCCCATGTCTAAGATAGAAGGCACCATAATGACTATTCCAACTCAGCTTTTGCCTTTTTGAGTAGCTCAAAATCATAAAATTCTTGGGATATGTTTTCGATATAGCCCAACTCCTTCATCAGTCTTACAATCCCCATCATCACATCTATGCTACCAGTTATATCAGTGCGGGGCTGATTGGACCTTAGAGCCTCTCTTACAATCCCGGCGGAAATTCCGATATATTTGGAACTGATTTTTGCAGCCTCTTCTGGCTCTTCATGGCAAAATTTCTCTGCCTTTAAAATCGCTTTTATAAACTTTAAAACTATATCGGGATGATCCTGAAGAAAATGGTCAGTGGTAGTAAGGCTACAACCAGGCACCCTCGGGAGAATGTCCCTTCCTCTGGCAATTATCTTTCCTATGCCAAGCTCAACTGCCATTGTGGCATAGGGCTCTACATTGGTCGTAGCGTCTACCCGGCCGCTTAACATGGCAAGTATGGCTGCATCACCGCTGGGAAGCCTTAGAATCTCCGTATCTTTTGGGGTTATGCCATACTTTTTGAACAAAGCCTGGGAAGTCAGGTCCTTCATACCCCCTTCAACCGGAAGGGATATCCTTTTTCCCTTAAGTTCTGAAAGGCTGTTTATATTCGCATCTCTTCGAACTACTGTGGCAGTCTCCTCATAACCTGAGCCGGAGATTACGATTAAATCGTCTCCTCGGTCTCTTGCGCTCACAACTCTCGTCCAGGGAACAATCCCAAAAGAAATATCACCAGAAATAAGTTTATCAGCCAATATCCATGCCGTTGGATCAACTGAACACGAGATGTCTAACCCCTGATCTTTGAAAAATCCCTTCTCATAGGCTACATACCCGGGCATTTGACATATGCCCCTTATTAATCCGATTTTGATGGACAAATCTCTCCTCCTCACTTAAAAGTCTGATAGATTTTACTAAGAATTAATTACACCCTTAAAAAAGATTTTGGACAAAACGCAGAGTATAAGCCTGTGAAGACAGTGCCAAATCCAAACCAAATTAAGAGAGGTAATCAGAGTCTAAAATTTTCTCCTGATATAGCCCAAGACCGATTCAAATACAGCCTTACCATCTCCGTTTTCTTTGTAGACTCTCGTCCAGTCCGGATGTGTATACCTATAGAAAACCCTTTCCGGGTGAGGCATCATTCCAAAAACATTTCCTTCTGGATTACATATGGCTGCGATATTGTATAAAGAGCCGTTGGGATTCCAGGGGTAGTCGGCATAATTTCCCTGAGTATCGACATACCGAAATACGACCTGGTCGTTGTCGATTAGACGTTGCAAATATTCGTCTTGTTTTTCCAAGGGGAAGAGGAATTTTCCTTCTGCATGTGCGGAAGGCATAAGGACTACCTCTTGGTACGGAATATCTTTTGTAAAAATGCAATTTCCTTTGCTTTCGTGCTTTAGTAAAGTGGGTCTGCACTCAAATCTAGCTGAATCGTTGATCGCCAGAGAGGCTTGTGGATAATCGCTCATACGGGAATCCAATGCCGGCAAAAGTCCCAATTCAACGAGGACCTGGAAACCGTTGCAAATGCCGCCAATAGGGTAGCCCTTCTCGGCGAACTCCATAAGTTGTTTGCGCAGTGCGCTCTTAAGCCTTGCTGCGAAGATTGCGCCAGCCCGAACGTAATCTCCAGCAGAGAAACCACCGGGAATCATCAGGCACTGATAATCAGATAGGTCTTTCTTAGAGATCAGTTGCTTCAGATGTAACAACTCCGGATCTGCACCAAGTCTTTTGAAGGCGAGATACACCTCTTGCTCGTTATTCGTTCCCTCTATCAGGAGAACTGCGACCTTTATGTACTTCGTATCCATGCCAAATCACCCCATATAATCGTAAAGAGTTGCACTCCAGGCATCCCTTAGCTCTTTGACTGGGATATCAATCAAGGTCCTGTCATCGTTTTGTATCAGTAGAGTGTTTCCTCCCACCTCGCCTATTCGGAAAAGAATTCCTTTGAACACCTTTTCGAATTCCTTAGCACGATCACGCTTCACCTCTACGATCCATCGCGTGTTGGACTCAGAGAACAATTTGTAATCATCCCTCATATTCCCAATTAGTCCCAGGTCGACCCTTGCACCAACATCCCCTCCGATCATCATCTCAGCCATGCATCCAGCTATGCCGCCTTCTGAGATGTCATGACAGGATGCTATGAAGCCATTTTGGATTGCAGAGATCAATGCATCCATGCCCTTTCGTAATGCCTTCGGATCGACCACTGGAACCGTCGTACTCGAGATGCCCAAGAGTTTGAGATATGCGGAACCCCCCATTTCTTTTTTCGTCTCCCCTATAAGGTATACAGGATTTCCCTCATTTTTCGCGTCGACTGTAACACATTGTCTAATATCTGAAACGATCCCTATGCCAAGTATGGTGGGTGTTGGAGGTATGCTGCCATAGGGGGTCTCATTATACAAACTGACATTTCCTGAGACAAAGGGGATGCCAAGTGCCGTTGCAACATATCCAAGAGCTTCAGCAGAAGAGTGGAGCTCGCCCAATCTATCTGGTTTTTCTGGATTTCCGAAATTTAGGCAATCCGCAAATGAGTGTGGATTTGCGCCCACAGAAGCCAAATTTCTACAAACCTCATCGATGGCAGAGGCTGAGCCCCAGAAGGGATCTATCTTCGTATAGGATGGATTTACATCCGCAGTGAGTGCCAACCCCCGATATGAATTTTCTAATGGCTTTATGACGGTTGCATCTCCGTGTGTATTTTTTCCTAAAACACCTTGCAGTGGCTTAATTACAGTGGATGCTCGGACCTCATGATCATACTGTCTGATCACCCATTCCTTGCTTGCGATGTTGGGCGAGGATAGCAATCTCAACAAGATTTCGCTATAATCCTCTGGCTCCTCAAAAGGCGCATCTTTTCTTTCTATCGTTTTTATTTGAAAAGGCTTGTTATAAATCGGCCCCTTAATGAGAAATTCCATGTCCATCTCGAATATCTTCTCTCCGGCGTAAAAAATTCTCTGAATCTTTTCATCTATTACCTTTCCAATGACCGTCGCAGGAACGTCCCAGTCTTCAAAGATTTTCAATACCTCTTTCAAATTCTTTGGATCAACCGCCAGCATCATCCTCTCTTGAGATTCTGACACCCATATCTCCCAGGGTACCATGCCCGCGTCTTTTAATGGTACCCGATCCAATTCTATCTCTGCCCCACATCCTCCTGCCAGCGCCATCTCTCCCACTACGCAGGAAAGTCCCCCGCCACCAAGGTCCTTCATCCCTTCCAGCAACCCCTTCTCAGACACATCCACACAAGCATGGATTAACGGCTCTTTTGCTATGGGATCACCAAGCTGGACAGCACCTCTCAGTTCTTCAGAGGATTCGGTCAACTCAGCAGATGCAAACGTGACGCCGTGGATGCCGTCCCTCCCGGTCTTGCCCCCTACCAAGACGAGCAGTTCACCGGGTTTCTTCACCCTGCTCCTTATAACGTGCTTTTTCTTTACCATCCCGACACAGCCAACATTTACCACACAATTTCCAATGTAGCCTTCATCGAAACAAACCAGGCCAGCCACGGTAGGAATACCTACCCTATTTCCATAATCGCTTATCCCTGCAACAACACCAGAGAAAAGATACCTTGGATGCCTAACCCCTTTCGGGACGGTTGAACTGTCCAGCGGTCCAAAGAATAAGGGATCAATCAGCGCTATTGGCTGAGCGCCCATACAGACGACATCACGAATAATGCCTCCAATGCCAGTTGCAGCACCTCCGTAGGGCTCTATTGCAGAGGGGTGATTGTGAGATTCTAGAGCTACTACATAGGCATGGTCCTCATCAAAATCTACAACGCCTGCATCTTCTTTTATCACCAGAATGTTCTGGGGCGCATCTATGCCAAAGATGAATTTTTTTAAGATGGGTTTGGAGCACTTATAACAACAGTGCTCTGACCATGCCTGACCAAGGGATTGAAGCTCGATAGCGGTGGGATTCCTCTTTTTTTTGAAAAAATATTTTTTTATCCTTCTCATCTCATAGAGGTTGAGCCCCAATCTGGCTTCTTGACTGATCTTCACTAGCTTTGGGTCATCTGCATCTATCAAATTGACCTCACAGGGCATGAGATCACCTTAGCTCTATCTGATAGCTCTGAATCACAGGGTTCGCAAGAAGCTTCTTGCACATCTCCTCGACATCCTTTTTCGCTTTCACCCTGTCAGTTGTAGCAAGATCTATCCTGAATGTTTTCATGGTTCGCACGTTCATCACTTCATCAAACCCAAGCAAGTTCAGGGCTTTTTTGACGTTCGAGCCCTCTGGATCTGCAACCCCTTTGTTGAGACTTATGGTCACATCGGCTTCCAATTACATTCCTCTTAATATTTTATCATACTGTTATTTTTATCATACTGTTATTTTATTAAATTAGATTATCGTTACTGGACTGGCTTGTTTATTTATTCATTCACATACATGTTAAATTAACTCATATAACGTAGTCCGTCTCCTAGGAATACGCCCCACATCGGTGATGATTTCCTCTAAGTCATTTGGTGATAGATATTCCCCGGCAGTTCCACCGGCTGATTTTGTTATTTTTTCTTCCATAAGCGTTCCTCCAAGGTCGTTTACTCCATAAAGAAGCGTAACCTGCGCCAATTTGACCCCCAACTTCACCCACGAAGCTTGGACGTTTTTTATGCTATTGTGCAGTAAGATCCTTGACAGGGCATGCACCTTAATATCATCGATGCTGTTCGCCCGATGTGCGACCGTACCCAGAGAATTATTCTTAGCCATAAAAGGAAGCGGTATGAACTCAGTAAAACCCCTGGTTTTCTGTTGAATATCCCTGATCAAGAGAATGTGATCTATTCTGTCTTCAAAAGATTCAACATGACCGTAAAGCATGGTTGCTGTGGTTGGGATTCCCAGGCGATGGGCAGTGGTTACGATATCTACCCATTGTTCGGTTGAGATTTTGCTTGGACAAATTTTTCTTCGAATTGAGTCATCGAGAATTTCGGCAGCAGTCCCAGGCATAGAGTTCAAACCACTGTTTTTTAGCGCTTTGAGCGCATCCCCGATGTCCGAACTAGAATTTCTGGCTGCATGGAACACCTCCATTGGTGAGAATGCATGGATGTGCACCGCAAAATTAGACTTTATGCTCTCCAGCATCCCGCAATAATCGTCTAACATCATACCCCTGAGCAGCCCACCTTGGATACAGATTTCCGTCGCTCCGATTTCGACTGCTTCCTGAACTTTCTGCAGAATTTGTTCTTCGCTTAGTATATATCCGGTATCGCTTCGGAACGCGCAAAAGGCACAATCACCTATACAGGAGTTCGTGAAGTTGATATTCCTGTTGATAACGTATGTGACAGTGTCTCCTACTGCCTCTCGCCTTAACTGGTCAGCAAGATGGAAGAGATCTTGCGGTGAAAGAGACGATAGATATGATGCGTCAGCTTTCGTAATACTCCCCTCTTGCACCCTCTCTAGAATTTCATCTATCATTAGTGGTCAATCCTCAGTTATTTTGCCCTAAATCCATTTTCATCTGAATATCCTTTCACTAATTTCTCTATAGAAGAGCTGTACCAGCCCGCTTGGATAAATGGAGGATATATCGGCAGTCGTTCTCTCAACTCCGTGTCTCCGATCATAGAACGTATTTCATCGAGAGAAGGCCATCTCGCCTCAGGATTTATATGGTCGATGGTCACCGGTGAGATTCCTCCAAGATCGGATACGCCACACGCCACGAATGAGCCTATGGAGATGATATTCGGCGGCACCTGTATGGCGATTTCTTGGGGTAATAGGGCCCTTGCTATTGCAACCACCTTTTGCATCTCCTCTAAAGATGGGGGTCTGAGATCAGACATCAAGGTATTTGGTTTGGGGACAAAATTCTGAATAATCACTTCTTGGATATGACCATAGCGTTCATGCAGTTTTCTTATCGCTAATAATGACTCAATTCTATCGTCCCATGTTTCACCAATTCCAACCAATATGCCAGAAGTGAACGGAATTTTCAGCCGTCCCGCATTATCGATCGTCTCCAGCCTTATGCAAGGGTCCTTTCCCGGACTGTTTCTGTGTGCATCCACTTCGCCGGTAGTCTCAAGCATCAATCCCATGCTAGCATTTAAGGGCTTCAACCTCCTCAAATCAGCATAACAAAGAGCTCCAGCATTTGTGTGTGGCAGAAGCCCGTTATCTATTGCCATCTGGCATAAGTCCATCA
>JAQURP010000025.1:7412-19043 GCA_028715545.1 Methanocellales archaeon
GTCTCAAGCATCAATCCCATGCTAGCATTTAAGGGCTTCAACCTCCTCAAATCAGCATAACAAAGAGCTCCAGCATTTGTGTGTGGCAGAAGCCCGTTATCTATTGCCATCTGGCATAAGTCCATCACGTACTCAATGAAACTTGAATAACCTATATTCTGTAAAATTTCCCTAAATTCTGGAGTGTTATCAGGCTCGCCAAATGTGAACAATGCCTCGGTACAATTATTTTTAGCTCCTTTTTCCAATAAAGTCTCAACATGGTCTGGCGTCATCACATTCGCTTCCGGGTTACTGAATTCACGTCGAAATCCACAATAGCCACATCTATTTTTACAAATGTTCGTGACTGGAGCGAAAACGTTTTTAGAAAATGTAATATAAGGTGGTATGTGAATTGACATATATATGCATGCACCCAGAAGCAATAGAAATATAAGACTTTTACGATTATGAATAAGACTTTTACGATTATGAAAGCAATAGTCCCATATAAAAGAAAAGGCGGAAAATCCAGATTATCCCCTTTTTTAAGCCCCTCAGAAAGGGAGAAATTGGCTGAACATATGTTGGATGATGTAGTTTCCACTCTATCGGGATTGGAAGTATCTATCGTAAGCGACGAGGGTCTAAATGTTGTATTGAATAAAATAATTGTCAATTTGGCTGAGCCAGTGCTGATCATAATGCCAGACCTGCCACTGATAAGTGTCGAGCTTATCCAAGATATAATAAGCTCAAAGGAAGAGGTGGTCATCTCCCCTGGTAGGGGGGGCGGTACCAACATCTTATTTCTAAGGTCCCCTTCTACTTTTCGTGTCGATTACCATGGAGCGAGCTTTTTAAAGCACCTACAAATAGCCAAAGATAAGGGGCTGCTGACAAGGGTGTATGAGTCTTTCTATGCGAGTTGCGATATTGATGAAGTGGATGACTTGGCTGAATTGATAATCCATGGTAAAGGCAAAGCAGCCGAGTATTTGCGCAGTATTGGAGTATCACTCCAGATTATGAATGGACGGGTTCGTGTTAAGAGATAGCACATTCAAGCTATCCGATGAACCGCTAGCAGCTTTTTCCAAGATATACTTTTTACGTTTGATTAGTTTGATACTGCAATCGACATCCATTGAATTTCTTTTAAATCGACTTAAATTTCCACACCAAAAGAGAGCATACTAACTTCAGAAAATTAGGACACCCATCCACTCAACAACCAAGACCGTTCTATTTCCTGGACCGCAACTTAACACCACTTAATAGATGGGTGTCAACCAGTCCAAATATCTGCTTTCGTTGCCCCTAACTATCTTGAAGTACTTGTCATGCAACTCTTTCGTGATGGGCCCTATCTTTCCGTTGTTTATCAGTCGTCCATTAATACTGGTGACTGGAGTTACTTCTGCACCCGTACCGCACAAAAAGACCTCATCAGCAATATATAGCTCTGTCCTTCCTATCAGGCGCTCTATAACTTCGTACTTTAGATCTCCTGCCAATTTGATGATAGATGCCCTTGTTATGCCCTCCAATATGTCTGCATAGACTGGGGGGGTGATCAACTGACCATCTCGAACCAGAAAGATGTTCTCTCCACTGCCTTCGCACACGAAGTTATCCTTAGTTAACAAAATAGCCTCATCATAGCCACCGGCAATTGCTTCTTGTTTGGCAAGAACGCTGTTCACATAGGCGCCTATTATTTTACCCCTTGGCGGCAACATGCCATCTGTGATTCGATGCCATGAACTGACGCAAGCAGATATTCCATTTTCTGTATCCAGATACTTTCCAAATGGCGCTGCAAAAACGAAATATTCTGTGCTATGACCAGCAGGATTCAATCCGACTGAGCCAGGACCAAAATATATGGCTGGACGAATATACACATCTTCTCGGAAGTCATTCAGACGAATGAGTTCTATTATCTCTTTCGCCAATTCATCAGCCGTAATATTGAGACTCAGGCGAAGCAATCTCATGTTCGTAAGCAAACGTTTCACATGATCGCCCAGTTTCACAATAAACATCTGCTTGCGTTCCTTATTGTAATAGCCACGTATCCCATCAAAAACGCCTGTGCCATATAGAAAAGCGTGAGTGGTCACATGAACATTGGCATCATTCCAATCCACGAATATGCCATTCATCAATACCTTTGTGTTAGAGAGTTTACCCATTTACATTCCCCAAGAATAAGAGGATTAGATTAATTTATAGGTTTCTACTTGTGGATGTCTGACAATGTTTTGTTATGGTACATTTAAGAAAGCAAAGAAAATAATAGTAATAAATCTTATAACACAGTAAATATTTATTGTTTAACTACAATTGAAAATACAATTGAAAAATGGAGGCATTCAAATGGTTGATAGACTTGTTGATGCGATCAAGAAGTTATTTAGTGCTGATAAGGGGAAAATTACTGATAAGAAAAGTGTGGTCGACGAATCCATTCAAACGATCGATAAATTGGTAGTGGAGATGAATATCGATCGCCGAGGTTTTTCCAGGCAGAAAGGGATGTACAGAGATGCCCTTAACATGGTGTTGGAGAAACGGGGAGAGGCAGAGGCAAGAGAGCTTGGTTTATGGATCATGGATTACATAAAAAAACATGGGGATACGCCGGTACGTCAACAAGTGAGGGATAAAGCGGGACTATAGCTATTTTAAAAAAAATCCTGGGTTAACATAGATGGATATTGAAAAACGATCGTAAATAATTTATGGAGTACTATCAGACGATTTAAAAAGGATTGAAAATAATTTATTTATGTTCAAGTTTTATTTTTGAGTGTATCAAATAATTATTATATAGTAACCGCAAAATTTATTTACTACTTGTTTTACTAACTTTGTGGATAAGCGGATGGGTGAGACTCTAATATGGTTCTAACACCGATTTTACAGGAGCAAGTTGATAATATAGGACCAGTGGATGTCGTTGTCGGCATTCCTACGAAGGACGTTGAATCGACCATCATACATACATTGAACGTAGTCGGCATGGGTCTCCAAAAATGTTTTGAAGGAGCTGAGAGCTTAGTGGTAATTTCCAACGGATTTTCCAGCGATAAAACGAAGGAATTAGCCAAAATGTTCTCGCTACCGCCAGCCATCAAGAAGATTGTGACCGATGATGTTGGCCGAGCTGGGAAAGGTAGTGCAGTTCGCACTACACTTGAGATTGCCATGGCGACGGATGCTAAATGCATCGTATTGGTGGATGGTGACTTGCTAAGCATTTCACCTTCTTGGGTAGGCCACCTGGCTGAACCTATCTTGTTTGGAGCTGACCTCGTTGTTCCATGTTACACTAGGGATAAATATGATGGCGTGATCACGAATAATATCATCTACCCCCTCATTCGTTCAGTGTTCAGGGCGAATGTCAGACAACCCATTGGTGGCGACTTTGCCCTTTCTCGCAGGTTAGCTGAAATGCTACTTAAGCATCCGATGTTCCCACACCATTTTGGCATTGACATATTCATAACCACTATCGCTGCAGCAGAGCAAATGGAAATACGAGAGTCGCTTTTGGGACTGAAAATACATTCTTCAGTTACAAAATACATCGACACGAGCAATCATCTGAGTTCAATGTTCCAACAGGTGGTCGGCACCCAGTTTGACCTTATAGAACACTATGAAGAGAGCTGGAAGAATGTTTCGCAGAATATTACAATCCAGAGAAGGAGAGATACTCATCAATACAGACAAGAGCCAGTTCCGGTGAAAGTAGATCCAATGAAGCTGATTTTCCATTTCAAAGAGAGATTTAAAAAACATAAGGATTCATTAGATAAGATACTGCCTAAGGATGTGTTCAAAAAAGTGCATGCATGCACTCAAAACAGTAGGTTCGACCCAGAGACATGGGCGAAAACGGTATACCACATGGCAGCCGCATACAAGCGAGCAGAGAAGGAGAATAGGATTCAAATTCTTGATGTCCTACATGACCTATGGCTGGGTAGATACGCCCATTTCGTGCTAGATACACAGGACATGAGCACAATACAAGTTGAGGTCGTTATCAAGAAGCAGGCAGAGACGTTCAAAAAGCTGATGCCTTATCTAAAAGAGATCTATTGACATGATCCAGAACAAGATGGAGCTGATCTCAAATACAACTACTAAGTTCAAAAAAGCGAGATCTGACACCCTTGAAATTTTAGAGCACGCCTTGGGAGCCACTCACCCCAGAATATTTCTTCAGCGAGCTTTTGAACGTCTTGATCTAAATGCGAACAGGATTTTTGTAGTAGGATTTGGGAAAGCATCCGGACAGATGGCCGTTGAGACGGAGAACATTCTGGGCGACAGGATATGTGGAGGAGTTGTCATCACCACATCTCCTCAAGAAACGAAAAGGATCAAAATTTTGATTGGGGGGCACCCCATACCAGCCGAAAAGAACGTCTTTGCGACGAAAAGTTTGTTAGAGGTTGTTGACATGGCACAATATGATGATCTCGTCATATGTTTGGTATCTGGTGGAGGATCTGCCCTATTAACACTACCCAAACAAGGAGTATCCATCAGATCGTTGACAAAGACAAATGAGCTTCTCCTCAAGTCAGGAGCGGATATCAATGAGATAAATACCGTGAGAAAGCACTTATCCCAGATAAAAGGCGGTCAGTTAGCAGCCAGAGCCCACCCAGCAAGATTGACAAGCTTGATCATATCAGATGTTGTGGGTGATAGAGCAGATGTTATCGCCTCGGGTCCGACCGTGCCAGATGAATCCACCTACGCAGATGCGATTGAGATACTACGAAAATATGACCTCTGGGTAATAGTTCCACAGGATATTCGGAGAGTACTAGAGGAGTGTTATGCAGTCAATCTAGCTGATACGCCGAAGTCAACGGATGCGGTCTTCGATAGAGTCCATAACGAGATAATACTAACTAGCAAAATTATGATATCTTCCGCAAAAGAAAAAGCACAGAAGTTAGGCTACTCCACGATAATCATGGAGGATGTTATAGGGGAGGCTGGATTAGAGGGGGCCAGACATTTAAAAGACATCAAAAATTTAAAGCACCCATCATGCCTGATCAGCGGTGGAGAATTGACCGTGAAAGTCAAAGGCTCTGGCAAGGGAGGACCAAACCAAGAGTTCGTTCTAGCCTGTTTGAATGAAATCGCTAATGAAAGAATCGTAATTGCTTCAGTGGATTCTGATGGAATCGATGGATTCACAGACGCTGCTGGAGCGGTAGCAGACGGTAACTCTCTCAAACGAGCTGGAGAATTAGACTTGGGTCCAAAAAAATTCCTAGAAAACAATGATTCATATAACTTCTTCAAAAAGATGGGTGACCTGATAATGACAGGACAAACAGGAACAAATCTCAATGATCTACGTGTCGTACTATGTTTCTAGAGCTGATTTCCAATACCACGAGTAAAATCAGATGCACATTTATGAAGCATATGCTTGCGTTTTTCATAGTTTGGCTTTTCTCGAAGCGGAGGTTGAAGATTCACCTCAAACTTGTGCAGAGCTTTTAGTCCTCTGGCAAGGCTTCCCCTATAGGCCCCAATCCGTTCAAAGTCGTCCATGGTCTTCACCCCCTCAAAGGCTCGATATCGATACAGATCGATGATGCTTCTTCGCCTCATTTCCTCCCCAAAATCAATATTGGTGTTCTCGCGCACGAGCCAGAACAACTCCTTAGTAATTTGCTCCACCATTTCTGTAAGGGCTTTATCTGATCGATGAATGTGGATATGCTCGCGCAGGTCAACCTGAGAGAGGTTTTCGTAACCAAATTTTTGGTATACCTCTATCAAAATCGCTATATCCACACCATAATGGCATGGAATCGATAGGGATTCAAAAACTTCTCTTGTCATCGCAATTTCGCCGCTAAGCGGATACTTGAAGTCCTCCAGTCCATCAAAGACATTGTACATTCGACACAGAATTCTCAGCATAGGTAGCATGAAGAGTCTTGTCACTCGCCCACCGAAGATTGTCTTACCTCTCATCTTGAACCTAGGGCGATGATAATAAGCTTTTGAGAAAAGAGTGTTCTTGAAGGAGAGGATTGGGCCTACTAAGCCAATAACAAAGCGCTTCTTGATGTTTATAATGTCAGCGTCGAGAAAAACCAGAATGTCTCCCTTCGAACATGCTGCCCCCTTATAGAGAGCATTTCCCTTCCCATGTGTCACATCGGTCCCCAAGAGTTCGCATATTTCTGGTAGGCTTTGATGAATGACCTTGAACTTATCAAAATCTTCAAGCGAGTCAAAGGCTGCTTCGGCTGCTACCCTAATAGTCTCATATTCAATTTCTCCATCAAGAGTTGAGCCTTCCACCACTAAAATCTCGTCGACGAGCCCTTCGTTGACAAGTTCTCCCACCTTAAAGATAATTGCCCCAATGGTCTTCTTCTCCCTGAAAGATGGTAGGATAACAGATATTTTAGTATCCACTTTCTTACGAAGCAGATCTGGCAATTCAAAATCAGTATAATCGAAATCGTACATCTAATCCCTCATAGAATATAATCCAACATTTTGCTCAGATCGTCATTCAGTATTATATCGGCAAATTCATTTATCTCTGTCGATGACTCGAAGGTAACTCCTAAGCCAGCAGTCTTTATCATGCATTTATCATTAGAGGAGTCGCCAACTGCCACAATTTCAGCAGGAGTAATTTTCAGTTCATCACATAGTTTATGCAGAATATCTCGCTTACAGACTGAATGGATCTTACAACCAGCCATACGTGGCTCTAATATATCATTGTTCAACTTAATTTTACCTGTGATTTCCTTTTCCCTGACTTCCAATTCGTTTGCAAACGCCCTATCAATACCTAGTCTTTCTGCCAACCTATTAGCAGCCAGTTGATAGCTATCTGTAGCTATAACGGTCATCATACCTGCTTTCTTAGCAGCAACTAGGACTTTTTCGATACCTGCCCGAAGTGGGATTTTATCGAATATCTCTAAGAAACGTGCAACAGACAGTCCTCTGAGAAGTTTGGCAATCTCAATGGTCTTTTCAAAATCCTTCAGATTGGATATGATGATCTTGCGCAGATGCTCTTCAAAGTCCAGCTCTGCTGCTAAAGCGTAGATAGTCCTGCCATCAAGAAGGGTTCCATCCATATCGAGTACTATTAACTTGTAGGTGGCGCTATCACGTCCTTTTTTATATAGCATAAACATCCTTTTCTATTTTATTTTATTTTTCTATTTCATATAACATAAAACTCCTTTTCCCCATAATACGTATCAAGACGCTCCTTTAAATAATAAGCCTCACTCTCTAATGGTTGACATGAGGTGCATAATTAGCATAGCTGGCTCCGATAGTGGAGGTGGCGCTGGTATCCAGGCAGACTTGAAGGCTTTTGCCGCATTAGGCGTGCACGGAACCTGTGCAATTACTGCAATCACAGCACAAAACACATGCGGAGTGCAGAAAGTCCACGACTTACCCATAGACGTCGTAGTGGACCAAATAGATTCCATAGTGAGAGATTTCAGCGTGGATTATGCAAAAACCGGTATGCTCTACTCAGCAGAGGTGGTAAAAGCTGTAGCCCAACAGATAAGAGAACACAAGATACCATTAGTCGTCGATCCAGTGATGATGGCGGAGGCAGGAGGGTCGTTGCTTCGACGAAATGCGATCTCAGCCATAGTGGAGGAGTTATTTCCCTTGGCAACGGTTGTAACACCAAACGCCTTTGAGGCAGGTATTATCGCTGATATGAAGGTTATCGATCGAGAGAGTGCAAAAAGAGCTGCAATCAAAATACATGATTTGGGCGCTAATGCCGTAATAGTTACTGGCGGGCATCTTGATGGCACCGATGTGTTATATGATGGTGTATTTAAATTGATAGAGGGGAAAATAGTAGATGGAAGTGCACATGGTACGGGTTGTACCTATTCAGCCGCTCTGGCAGTCTACTTAGCAAGGGAATCTGATCTAAAAAATGCTGCCACCAAGGCAAAGGAGTTCGTCATGGCATCTATCAGCAGTAGAATGTGTGTAGGGGGCGGTAGCACTATTGTAAATCCCTTGGGATTTATCCGAGAGGGTGCAGAAAGATACAGTGTGCTGAAAGACGTGCGTAATGCTGTTTCATTACTGGAAAAATGTGAGGGATTCTCAGAACTAATTCCAGAGGTTGGGAGCAATATTGGGATGGCCATCTCAGGTGCTTCTTCCGTAAACGATGTAGCTGCCGTCCTGGGGAGGATCGTACGCATAAACGGTGCAAGGGCTGCAGGAGATGTCGATTTTGGCGCTAGCAGCCATGTCGCACGGTTTATTCTTGAAACAATGCAATTTGATGAAGAATTCAGGGGGGGCATGAACATCAAATATTCGCCAGATATCCTGGCAAGGTGCAAAAAATTGGGATTCTCCGTTGCTTCATTTGACAGAGTAGAGGAGCCAAAAGGCATGGAGACAATGGAGTGGGGGGTTCATACTGCGATCAAAAAATTCGGATTCGTTCCAGATATCATCTATGACTTGGGCAGCGTAGGAAAAGAGCCGATGATAAGAGTTCTGGGATGTTCTGCCACAGATGTCACCCAAAAAGTGATTAAAATAGCAAAACGATAAATAAGGATGAAGGATGAGAGATAATGGGTGTTAAACCAACATATGTCAAAAGTGTCGGAAACAAACTGATAAAAAAGTATCCAGATGTGTTTGTAGCGGATTTCGACGAGAACAAGAGGCACGTACACGAGTATACGGGCATTAAAAGCACGGTGATCAGAAATAGGATCGCAGGATATATAACCACCAAATTAAAACCTAAAAAAGGAGGGGGGAAAAATGTTTGAAGGGGTCTTTCCAGCTCTTATCACGCCATTCACTAAAGATGACAAAGTGGATGAAGATGGTTTGCGCTCGAACATCAGTTTTGCCATCGAGAATGGAGTGTCTGGGATAGTTCCTGCTGGATGTACTGGAGAGGCGGCCACACTCTCGCATCAAGAGCAGAAGAGGGTCATCGATGTTGCCATAGATGTATCCAGCGTTCCAGTCATCCCTGGGACTGGTTCGAATAATACGAAAGAGGCAATTGAACTCACAAAATATGCATCAGATGCTGGTGCAGATGCTGCGATGCTGATCACACCATATTATAATAAGCCGACCGATGCAGGCTTAATCATGCATTATAAGACGGTTGCAGAAAAATGTGACATTCCGATCATACTGTATAACGTTCCATCTAGGACAGGGAAGAACATGAGTGCGGATGTCGTGGCCGAACTCGCAAAAGTTGAGAACATTGTCGGAATCAAGGAGGCTAGCGGTGATATTAACCAGGTTTCCAGGATAGTCGAGTTAACACGTGATCTGGATTTCATCGTGCTTTCTGGAGATGATTCACTAACGTTACCGATTATGGCGTTGGGCGGCAAGGGAGTGGTATCAGTCGCAGCCAATATTATTCCGAGGCAAATGAGCGACATGGTAATTGCGTTTCTGGAAGGCAGGCTTGACAGAGCCAGAGAGATGCATCACATCCTATCGCCTTTATTCCGCGCCCTGTTCCTGGAGACGAATCCGATTCCAGTTAAGACTGCAATGGGCTGGCGAGGCTTAGCAGCAGGCAAACTTCGACCTCCACTCTACACACTGAGTGAAAAGAATGCAACCACGCTAAGGAGCGTATTAGAGTCACTGGTGATGTTATGATCAAAGTCGCCGTTACTGGCGCCTGCGGACGTATGGGCTCCTTGATAACAAAGAACGTTCTGGAGGAGGATGGCATGGAGCTAGTGGCAGCGTTTGACGTGAGGGATGTGGGCTCAGATGTAGGAGGGGTGAAAGTTTCAGATGCAAAATATGTCGATGAAGTGCTCACGAAAAAAAATCCAGATGTATTGGTTGACTTCACCACTGCGAGCGGAGCGGTGGAGAATGTTATATCTGCAGCCGAGCATGGCGTGAATTTGGTCATAGGTACGACTGGATTCACACCCCGGCAACAAGCCCAAATGGAGAGAGCTATCGACGAAAGGGTAGCAGCAGTCATATCTCCAAATTTCTCTGTTGGTGTGAACGTGTTTTGGAAGATCATAGGGGAGGCGGCCAAGCATCTCGAGAACTATGATGTCGAGATCGTCGAGACTCATCATCGACACAAAAAAGATGCACCCAGTGGTACTGCAACGCGTGCAGCAAAGATAATAAGCGATGCTTTGGGTGGGAAAAAAACAATATATGGGCGAGAGGGATTTTGCCCAAGAGAGGATGAAATCGGAGTCCATGCCGTTCGAGGCGGAGATATCGTGGGAGACCATCTGGTCCTGTTTGCTGGAGATGGCGAAAGGATGGAGATTATACATAGAGCGCATAGCAGGCAGGCGTTTGCCTCTGGCGTCCTCCGAGCAATAAGGTGGGTCGTCAATTCGAAGAAAGGAATACATTCGATGGAGGATGTCCTCGGAATATAGCAGATTTTAAGGAAATTTGA
The DNA here is from genome assembly GCA_028715545.1 of Methanocellales archaeon. Classification (GTDB taxonomy): domain Archaea; phylum Halobacteriota; class UBA148; order UBA148; family UBA148; genus UBA148. Next base: position 17,902 of record JAQURP010000025.1, read on the forward strand.
AGAGGATTTAATTGAACGATACTATGAAAATGCTTCAGTTAATGATTCTGCCCCATATGTCGAACTAGGATTGTTCATTAATATTTGCTTGGAAGGTGTGATTTAATCATGATCAAAGTAGGAATACTCGGTGCAACCGGAGCAGTGGGTCAGCGGTTCGTCCAGTTATTGGCAGACCATCCATGGTTTGAGTTGACAGCACTGACCGCATCCGATAGGAGTGTAGGCAAAAAATACGGCGAAGTAGCAAGGTGGCGGCTGGATGTGCCCCTACCTGATGGTTCAAGGGACCTGAAGGTTTTACCGACCTCCCCAGAAGAAGTGGATGCAGACATCGTGTTCTCAGCACTACCTGCCCCCATCGCAAAAGAGGTGGAGCCCAGATTTGCAGAAGAGGGATTCGTGGTAGCGAGCAATGCCAGCGCCTACAGAATGGAATGCGACGTACCACTCATGATACCTGAGGTCAATCCAGATCACCTGGGCTTGATAGAAATACAGAGGGATAACCGCAATTGGGATGGATGCATTGTCACCAATCCAAACTGCACGACCATTATGATGGCAATAACGCTTGGACCTTTGATGCGCTTCGACATAGAGCGTTTGTACGTTGCAAGCATGCAGGCAGTCTCTGGTGCCGGTTATGAGGGCGTGGCTTCAATGGCAATCCTCGATAACGTCATCCCTTACATAGGAGGGGAGGAGGGGAAGGTGGAAAGCGAGGCCCAGAAGATATTGGGCACATTCGACGGCTCTAAAGTGGAAAATGCAGACTTCCCGATAAGCGCAAGCTGTCACAGGGTTCCTGTTATAGACGGGCATACCGAGGCGATATGGGCCTTAATGAGAGACGATCCGACGCCGGAAGAGGTCAGGGAAGCATTTCTGGAATTCAGATGTGAGGCTGTGAAAGGACTTCCTACTGCGCCAGAAAAATCGATCATCGTGCATGATGCAGAGGACAGACCTCAACCAAGGTTGGACAGGGACGCAGGTAATGGCATGAGCGTTTCGGTTGGCAGGATCAGAGAGGGCATAAGATATATCGCCATGGGGCACAACACGATCCGAGGAGCTGCAGGCGCATCTGTGCTGAATGCAGAGCTCCTCGCGAAGAAGAAGATGATCTGATCTAGTTT
>JAQURP010000026.1 GCA_028715545.1 Methanocellales archaeon
CACTATATTGTTCCTTCAGAGGGTTTGAAAATTTATGCTGGAACGGTTTTACTGCGAGAATATCTTGATGAGGACTTGCTACAAAAGGAGTTAAAATCGCTGAATATCCCTGGGCCTGTCGTGAAGGTAACCAATCCCTGGTACTATCGCAAGAAGAACACAAATAGTTGGATTAGGATAGACGAGTCCGACGATAAAGAACAGAACTTCCCGGCCAATTGGGATACAACCGCTTTAAAAAACGGTCAATATGAGGTAATGGGACTAATGCATGTCTTTGCTAGAAAAGGTATTGACGAAATAGTAACCATTGCTGGGCAGAATATAGTGGCAGTTACTGTTAAAAATTAAATAACTGTGATTCTAATATAGTCATCGTTTCTGGGTGGGTTAGCATGTGCCAGTTATGGAAGTGCTCTGGCTCAAATTTTTGTAACGATGTGATGTGTCCTGTCCAGTTAGCTTTGAACGCCCAAAAAAGAGATTCCGTAGAATATCAAAAGATAAGGCAAACCTGTCAAACCGATTGCAAATTTACCGCATGGCAATTTCATCATTGGCTGACGGAAAAAGGGTATTTAATAGTTAGGCCCGAAGAAATAAAATAAAAACATGTAAAGGAGACGTGGGTACATATGGATTGGGGTATGGAAAATAGGCTTTCAAGGCTAATTCAACCTGATGGAACAAGTGTAAAAAATGCCCAATGCCATAACAAATGAAACCCTGCATAAAAGGTATTTTTACCATCATTTTAGCCAAAAATTTTAGTAATTGTTAAGACATGAAATATAGAAAAATCCTGAAGGTTGGATCGAGCTATATGATTACTCTACCCATGGACGTCGTGAGAGGCTTCGAGTGGGACGAGAACACCTGGGTAAAGATAAGGATAACAGGACGAAAAACACTGGCTATAGCGGAGGCTTGAAATCTTTATATCATATGTTGAACAATATATAATAAGAACTATGAATATTGGAAGGCGCAAGTTCCTCAAGTCTCTCGCACTTGCAGGAGCTATAGCAACCATGGGTTTTTCAGAATGTGTATCAACTCCAGAGCCCACACCAACTCCCACCCCTACACCTATACCTACACCAAAACCGTCAGCATCCGAGCCGAAGCAAACTCCGACAACTAAAACATTTTTTGATGTAGGTACAGAACTTAAACAGTGTCCAGCATGTGGTGTCATGATGTACCTCCGAGACGCATACGGTAGACTGTTTTGGGTCTGTCAAAATGTGGATGAATGTGGGTGGAGTGAGCTAGTAACGGAGCCAGAAATTTTGAGAAAGTATGGTTATACTGACCAACTCAAATCAATTTAAAGTTGCTAATGAAAGCAATAACATTCGAAAAAGTAATTTCATTTTAAACAATACTAGATCAGATAATGCCACTACTTCTATAGCAGAGGTTAGGGATTAGTTATCTGCAACCTAAGAAAAGCGTTATATGGCACCTGGGTTGTACTGTAGAATTTTTAGTTTGTCATTTAAACAATACTACCAGACCCTCCATCTAATGTCTTTCATCCACTGCATTTTTCAACAGAACCGTCGAAACGAGTCATTTTCAATCCTCTCGTTAGTCTAATTATTTGTTTGCGAAAAAGTCTAATGGAATAAGGATTAAAACTATTAAAGAAAAGAGAAAACACCCTTAGCCATCTACCCAATTACCTCTCCTAAAATCATCCCTTCAACTCTTATTGGCTGGAGTTTGCTGGCGAGTGTCTTTGCATTATCGAGCTTTCTCTTGTTCTCAGCATAGATTGTTAGTAAAGCCTCCCCTTTTTCAGCCCCTTCCCCCTTTTTGAATCCTAACACGATCCCTGCCCCTTTATCTTTTGGAGAGCCTGCTGACCTTGCAATCTTGATAATCGCTCTGTTGTTTATTGCCTCAATATAGCCATCCTTTGGCGATGGCAATTCATAAGTGTACTTTCCAGGCATGATCTCATCGGCCTTTATATCTGGATTTCCACCCTGAGCCTCGATAATCTCCTTGAACTTCTTCAAAGCCTCCCCAGACTCCAAAGTTTTCTTTGCAAGCTCTATCCCTCTATCTGGGCGTGCTATCTCCCCGAGCTCAAGAAGTATCCCTGCGATACTCAATGACTTCTCAATGAGACTGTTCGGCTCTTTCGCTCCTTCAAGGACTGACAGGACCTCCCTGATTTCTAAGGCTGGGCCGACTGCCCTTCCGACAGGTTGTCCCCCATAGGTGATAGCACACCTTGTTCTCACACCTATACGTTCCCCGAGCATTATGAAATCTCTAGCCAATAGCTTTGCCTCCTCACTTGTTGTAATCTTTGCCCCTTCCCCCATTGGGATATCTATGACACAGTACTCTGCCCCCACAGCCTTCTTCTTTGCCATCACAGATGCTAAAACCTGTCCACGGGGGTCAAGGGATAATGGGTATTCGATCCTAATTATGGCATCATCTACTGGTGCGAGGTTCATTCCACCCCCCCACACCAAGGCTCCACCAACTTTTTGTGCAATCCTTTTAATTGATTGCCCATCCTGCTCCACATTACACACCACCTCCATAATGTCAGCGGTGCCAGCAGCAGAACTTATTGCCCTCGATGATGTTTTCGGGATTGTGAGCCCATTAGCAGCGACAATTGAGACCGTGATGGGCGCATACTTGTTTCCCGGTACACCTCCTATGCTATGAACATCGAGAATTGGGGAGCGCTCCCATTCCAGTGTTTCGCCTGTTCTGACCATGGCCATTGTAAGCCAGGTAATCTCATCCATACTCATTCCATTTATCTGAACTGCTGTAGTGTAGGCGGCAAGCTCAATATCTGAAAGTTTGCCAGCCACAATATCCTCAACGATTGTATTGATCTCCTCTTGGCTCCAAGCATTACCGTAGATCTTTTTCCTGACAAAGTCTATGGAGGCTGGGCGAGATGTAGGAACGATATAAACTTTTTTCCCCTCTTTCAAATCCAAATCCCTCCACAATTCGATAAATGCTCCTGCCTCCCCTTTGCTGACCAATGTATTGGTAATGTTAACCACTGCTGACAGGCTTTCCCCTTTACTACGGACTACCTTTACTCTGTCTTGAGTACGCAATCCTAGATCTTCTGCATCCTCTTTGTTTAATAACACCTCATGTGCTCCCTTGAGAATGTCTATCCTTTTCACCTTGTAAGGGGCTTTATTTTCCATAAAAATCACTCTACTCAACCTTTCTTCCCCACTTCTCAAGTGCTCTCATAAGTTCCGGATGCTCTAATGCATACTTCTCCAACGGAATATTTTTCCTTGCTGCATCAACTGCTTGGCGCATTGCCTTAGCACCTGCGGTTGTCCCATCTGGATGACCATGGATGCCTCCACCAGCCTGTAAAACCACGTCTTTTCCAAAGGCATTAATCTCATAGGGCACTAAACCAGGATGAAGACCACCCGATGCAACGGGAAAGACAGTCTTGAAATCATGCCAGTCGCTCTTTAGAAAGTCATTGATCTCCTTTACACCTTCAATGTCACTCTCCATTTTGCCTGTGGCTGTTCCTGTATGCAGCTGGTCACCACCGCACAGCCTAACAAGAACTGCCAAGGGGAGCATCGCTATGCCGTGTTTTTTATTCCTTGTAATTGCACCATGCATCGTTCTATGCACATGTATCGGGAGGTTTACAGACCCATCATCTCTCAAGGTCTTGAGTGCAGAGAAACCAGCAGTCAGAACATCAATCATAAGCATGTTCGCTCCATGTTCCATTGCTAGGTCTGCACGCTCAAGTATCTCTTCTGCTCCAACGGTAATGTTCACTGCGTAAAGAACTGTCCTACTACTTTCCTTCTTTATCTTGTCAATCCTTTCCATGACATTCTCCAATCTTTCTACCATGGGGCAGAATGTCTGGTCGGTCAGGGTCTCATCATCTTTTATTAGGTCGCATCCCCCTGTGCCGGCATTATAAGCGACTTCTGCAGTTTCTTTAGGGCTGAGACCTACCTTGGGCTTGATAATTGTCCCTATATGTGCCCTCCCCTCACTCACTGTTCCAACCTTTTTCCGCACTCCCTCTATACCAAAGCGAGGGCCTTTAAATTCCCTTACAAAGCTTTTTGGAAGCTTGATGTCGAGGAGTCTGATATTTTTGAGCGCCCCCAAACCAAAGAGATTGCCAGCAACAGTGGCAAGGAACTGAGGTACGTTATCGACCTCGAACAAATCAATTGGAAATTCGATCTTCACCTTTGAGCCGTCAATCTCAAGGACTCTCGCACCTAATCGTTCATCTACTTCTTTTTCCTTGGTTGAGATGTCTGTCCATGTACCAGTTGACTGCTCTGCTGCAATAGCCCTTGCAGCTCTCTCTATTGGCAGAGAACTCTCGACATAATAGGTACATTCTACAAACTCCATTCGCTCCTCTCCCTGAATTCTTTCTCAATTAAATCATAAGCGGCATGAGGTGAAATTACTCCCTTCTCAGTGATGATGGCATCTATGTACTCTGCTGGTGTGGCATCAAATACAGGGTTTCTGAACCTCACTTTGGGAAACTTTTTTGGATCTGCGATCTCCCTCACATCTCTTTCCTCAATTTTAACGAGTTCACCTCTCAAACTCTCAGGGGAGAATTTGTATGTCTCTGCACAGACATAGAATGGAATCCTTGCCTCATGAGCAGCCAGTGCGATCTGCGATGTTCCAATCTTGTTAATCACCGCACCGTTAGAGCAGACGGTATCTGCACCTACGAACACAGACGTTATATCTTCATCTTCGATGATATACCTCACGGCAGAGTCTACTATCAGGGTAACATCGACACCGTTCTTCGCTAGCTCCATTGCCGTCAAATAGCCTTGATCCCAAGGTCTGGTCTCTGTGGCGAATGCCCTAATCTTTTTTCCATCTTTGTATGCTTGTAGGATCACCGCAAGAGAGGCAGAACTATTACAGTGTGTCAGTAGGGTATCAGAATCTTCAATCCTCTTCGAGCCATAAATTCCGATTGTCTCAACGGCCTTCAATGAGTTTTTAATGAACTTATCCGCTTCACTCTTTACACTTTCTTTAAATTCATTCACCGTCTTCCCGTTCGATCCTTGGAGGGTCAAGCGTATGGCATTTCTCAGCGATATCGCGGTTGGTCTCGTATTTAGCAGTGCTCTTGCCCCTTCCATTAACAGTTTTTTGAGTTCTTCTAAATCATCTTCATTGTAACTTTCAGCAAGCTCTTTTATTGTTTCGGCAGCAAACCTCGCGATCTTTCCTGCCCCTCTAATGCGCATTGTGTGAATTTTCTTTACATTCTCGTTGAACTCATCCGGAAGAACTATTTTCTTCATTAACTCTTATGTAAGAACAAGGGCATTTAATTCTTTTTGCCACTTATTTTTTGTTGAAGTAACTTTTCTTTATTTTATATGTGAAAGCGTATTATTCAAATTCGTGGTAACAATCTCTGGATTTGTGGCAAGGTGGATTGACGGACGGACGAAGAGAATAAGCCGGTGAAATCGAACTATTCTAAAATCAGTCTTCTTCATCTTCCATTAGTAACTCTTTTCCTTCTCTTACGAGGTAAACCACGATTATCAAGCCCACAATTGGGTCGGCATACCAAAAATTAAAGAAATATCTGCCTGCTAAACCCAAAAGTAATGCGACAGATAATGTCGAGCAAACAAAAGTTTCCTTTGAATCGGCAATCAAAGATTTCAAATTTAGCTGTATGCCCATCTTCCTTTTCTTTAAACCGAGAATGGGCATTATAACTATTGACATAAGTGCGATTATAATTCCTGCTAGTGAGGGATCAGGAATTTCTTTTGTTACTATCTTTTTAATTGACTCAAATAGAACATAAGCAGCCAATACTAAAAAAGTTATACCAACAAATATTGTCGCTCTTTTTTCAATTCGCTCCTCCTCTTCCGGCGTAAGCTTATTATGTTTTTGCAGTCTCCAGATCAGGACAAAACCCGAAAGCGATTCAACGATACTGTCTAATCCGAAACCAACTAAAGCGATACTGTTTGCAATACTTCCAAAAGTAATTGAAGCGATTGCCTCTATAATGTTGTATACAACTGTAAAGTATTCTAAACGCAAAGCTTTCTTATACTGACTATTCATGGATAGAAACTCCAAAGGTGGAATTTCACTTAACTACTTATAGTTAATCCCGCTAAAAAGATTCTTACTGTTCTATTATCACCCTATCATTGACTTCATCATTGGATGTGTTCTGGTGGCATTTTTGAACCTCTTTGTTCATCCTTCTCTGGTTTTATTTTTTTTTGAATTAAAATCTGAGTTGACTACTAAAAGAGAGGTAGATTAGATTAACTACAATCAATATCCAAAAAATCTATGTATGTCGGCTCGTCTAAGAGATTTATTAAGATGACTAAATTTACTTCAGATATTCAAATCTCTTGCCAATCTCGAGCAATGCCCACGCCCATATCAAACACTCAAAACTTTTTATGAGGTCTCCCTTCTCAAGAAAGTACTCCGAGTCTTTGCGATATGCTTGGATATCTTCTATGAGGCTTTTTCCCTCCTCATCACAGGATTTGGTTGTTGGAAGTATCTCATCAAGCTTGCAGGTCCATTTTTCGATCTCCTCAGAGAGCTTGCTTTCAAGCATGGACTCTATATTCTATCACTCAGTCAGTTTAAGGTTTATGGGTGAGTATATTTTCCTTTGTTGTGTGGTGTCCTGTGGCTAATGGGGTGTACCTATTTTGTTGATGATAATCCTTCTCAGATGAGTCACTTCCATTTTTGATCAGCATCTTTTCGAAACTGCAGAAAAGTAAAGTTCATAGTACATGAGCCCCCCAGAGAGGGGTCAAACAAAGGATGAGTATGCTGCCTAAAAAAAGTGATATTAACTTACGTTTAGAGGTAAGTGGCGTGACATCATCTAAAGGACCGGGGTGGGGACTCATCGCAAAGAAAAGCATAAAGACGGCCATCATCCAAAATCCTATCATGAATGTTGCAATCACGCCGATAAAAGAGACCACTCGATGTAAATCATTTCCTAATAAGGCGCGGGAAATGTGCCCTCCATCAAGCATTCCTACTGGCATCAGGTTTAACATGGTGACCAACATTCCGACCCACCCCGCAAAAGCCAGGGGATGAGTTAAAAGACTATATCCTTCTGGAACGCTCACGATAAATCTCTGCAACAATTCAAACAAAATCGGGGCTGGCAAGACAAATGTACCTTCTGGTATGGCTTCGATAGGCACTGTGTAGGACCAAAGGAGACCTAGAATGGTGGCAGGAACAAGGACCAAAAAGCCAGCCATGGGTCCCATAGAAGCGACGTCAAACAGTGAATTTTTATCCAGCGAAGGAGATTTCATCTTTATCACTGCACCAAACGTTCCAATAAATAATCCTGGTTCAGGAACGAAATAAGGAAGAGTTGCTTCCACACCTCTCCTATCTGCCATCAGCTTATGTCCTAATTCATGAGACCCCAGAATGGCAACTATGCCAACAGAAAAGGGAATTGCTCCTTGCAAGGGACTTGCCATCAGACCCATGCGCACAAGATCAAGCGACATCTGATATCCCACCCATAAGGTAGTACAAATGGTGGCGAGAAAAAGCAAAAGATTCCATATCTTTCTTTCAGGCTTGTGCTTTGGCTTATGCACCAAAGTGATTGCTAGTCTATCACCTCTCTTACTCAGATAAGGAAGATAACCGAGATCTTTGAGTTTGAATCTCAGCCTAGCGATCGAATGTGTAATATCTGTCGGAGCCTTGACATAGAAAATGGGCGATCCCATCCCAATTGACAGGTTTTCCACCAAAAATTCCTGATTGATGCTCTTGAAAACCTCATCTGGAACTATGAATTTCCACATTTCTTCTGATAAACGATCCATTAAATCACTACTCGATATGCTTTTAGTGACAGCCTATAAAAAAAGTGACATTCCATAAAAAAGATTGTCAGAATCATTGATACAACTCATCCTTCAGATTATTTGCCTGTTCAATCAATCGATTCCAACAATCCTCTTTATCTGCTCCAGATGCCAAGATCGAGCAGATTGGCTGTCCTTTATCGATCCTTTCACCCGGATATGGGAGATCTTTAAACTTGCCAATCCACTTGCTAGTATCAGGCAATATGACATCCTTCTCAGCATAGAGGATGGCATTTCCACAAGTTTTTTTTGCTCCCCCCTCCAAATGTGGTAATTCACCACAGAAGGACCTCACATGTAAGTCAAAGAGGTTTATACCATAAGCATTCTCGATGATGCCCATTGATGCCTGAAATCTGGGGTTAACCTCTAAGACATAGATCTTGCCATCCCTTAATATGAAATCAATGCCATTGCTGCCTTTCAACCCAAACTTTTTTGTAATCTTACTGCATATTTCGTCGATCTTCTGCACCTCCTCTAAAGGCGTAATATTACCGCAGTACCAGAATTTTTTGGCACCAAACTCCTCTTTGCCTACTAACTGCTCGTTAACTGCTAGGACTTCACAATTGGCACCGTCGGAAATGAACGAGGCAGAGCAATATTTTCCTTTTAGATATTTCTGTAAAAAAAACGACTTTTTGATTCTGGAGCTTTTTTTGTATATTTCTATTTGGGTGCCACCACCACCTTTGATTGGCTTTACCAGGTACCTTCCGTGAACATTTTCAACATCAAAGATCGTCTCAGGATAATTAATCCCCTCCCCTAGCAGAAAATCAAAAAAAGTGACCCAGTCCCTCACCTCTGAAACGGTTTTTGAGCTGTTTCCGATAACAATACACTCTCTCTCGAATTCCTTGATTATCTGGGGGTGGTTTTCAAAGGGCGAGGAATAAACGATGGCATCAAAGTCCAAGTCCTGTGATGCCAGAAAAAGATCATTCGGATCGAAAATTTCCCGATGAAAATCCCTTTTCAGTGAGTGGTTCTTACATATCTTCTTTTGGTCAAGGTCTCCAAAATAGTCGAGAGTGATGAAATTATATTTGCTCTTAATAGCGGACTCTGCCATCTGCCTTGTGGACAATCCTATTAGCAGTAACTTCTTTCCAAAAAACTTATTTTTAGATGGTTCAGTCACAGATCATTATTTGTCTTGATAAACATTTATTAGTTCCTATTGGGTAACCGTCATGCCCTTGTCTCACCTTCAGCTTGGTCACTTAATAGTGGATAAAAAAGGATCAAAGATTTAACCAAGTCTCCTTCGTCAACTTCATATATCCACCCAAACGTTATAAGAACTTATTCAATGAGCTAAAAAAGAAGGATTATGTATGTCTAATTCGATCATCAGTTACACATTAGATAATGGACTCAAGGTGTTAATTAAAGAAATTCCTAATCGTAATCTTGTTCTCATATTGCCGTGGATGAATGTGGGTTCTGTCAATGAGACAGATGATGTAGCAGGTATATCTCATTTTATTGAACACTTGCTTTTCAAAGGCACAGGGAAAAGAAGCAAGGGTCAGCTTGCCGAGGACATCGAATCCATGGGCGGTGTCTTCAATGCATTTACCGATTATTGGTTCACCGCATATTATGTATTAGTACCTTCTGAGAACTTTTCAAAAGCGCTTGAGATACAGTTTGACCAGTTAACTAATCCGATTTTCCCACAAGAAGAGATTGAACGTGAGCGTCAAGTAGTGCTTGAGGAAATCCGGCTATACAAGGATATGCCAATCAATAAAGTCGTTGAAAACCTTAATACTGCTGCATTTAGGCGACATCGACATGGTCGACCAGTCATAGGATTTAAAGAAGTCATAGAAAAAATCGACAGAAATAGTATTGTAGAATATTACTCAAACTATTATAAACCTAATAATGGCACCCTCATCATTTGTGGTGATATAAAAGCAGATGAGATAAGAGGTACCATTGAAAAAGTTTACGGAAGTTGGCAAAAAGGCGAAGTTAAGACAAATATCTCACCTACTGAGCCTGTTCAGCAGGATTTGGGCTTGACCTCGTCTACCATGGAAATAAACGAAAACTTCGTGGCATTTGGGATCAAAATTCCTGAGTTTTTGCATCCTGATATTATTGGGTTAGAGGTATTGAGGTATTTGCTTGTTGATTGTGGTGAAAGCTCCATTTTAGTGAATTCTTTAAAGAATAAAAGAAGACTGGTAAGCTCTTTAGAATCAGATCTATTTTGTGCAAAAGAGACAGGGCTTCTTTCTTTTTATGGCAGTCAGTCCACATCCAAGTCACCCACCGATGTGTTAACATCTGCTATTGAAGAAATAGAGAGTCTGAAACAGAATGGGATTAAACAAATAGATTTAGAAAAGTCGAAGAACCATCTATTGCGTGAATTCGTTTCTGAGATTGAGGATGTCTCAGACTATGGGCTGAAGTTGGGTGAATACAACTGTTATGGGAATTACAAATTTATCGAAGATTATGCAGATAAGGTTAAAAAGATCACCGTGGAAGACATTCAAGAAATTTTGATGAAATATTTTACTACAAGAAATTTGTCTGTATCTGAGCTCTTGCCAAAATCTGCGAAGCCGACGATAGATAAAAATCATATAAAACAGAAATTTTTGACTTTACAAAAATCCGACCTGCTAGTAAGAGATTTGGGTAACTACAAGCTAATTTTAGAGAGCAGGCATTATATTCCAAAAATTGGAGCTGTTATTCTTTTTAGATGCGGCTCAGCTTATGAGAACATCGAAAATAACGGTATTTCAGCATTGATGCTTGAAACACTTTTGAGTGGGACGACCTCACTTACATTCGATGACATTGCAAATAAATTAGACCATATGGGGACTTATGTCCATAAACAGTGCGAGAAGGACTATTGTTTTCTTTGGTTGGAGATGCTTCCGCGATATTTCATACCCAGCATGGAACTCATACTTGATTGCATTGTAAATCCGATCTTTCCTGAGAACGAGGTTGAAAAGCAAAAAGAAAATTTAATCACAAATTTACATATAATTGAAGACCATGTAATGTCTTTTAGTAGGATATTTTTTGAGCGCGTATATTTCAGCAATCACCCCTATGGGCTGTGTCAGCACGGTGACAAAGATGCAATAGTGAGAATTACGCAAGCAGATCTTAAGGATTGGCACAAAAAATTTATAACCGGCGGCAATATCCTTATATCCATAGTTGGAGATGTAACTGAGAAGGATGCATTTGCCGTAGCAAGTGAATATCTCGGGCCACTCGAAGAAAATACATTGCCAGTTATACCAAATTTTGATTATTCTGCTCGTGGAACTTTTGGTGAAGCTTTCCGTGAGCGAGATCAATCGCATTTGATTCTAGGAGTTGAAATACCTCCCTATGGACATAATACGCCCGAATTTGACATTATTTTAGAGATTCTGGGGGGCATGTCCGGGAGATTATTTAAACAACTTCGTGATGAAAAAAGTCTAGCATATGCAGTGTATCCCTATGATAGAAGGTTCTCAGATACTGGTATCTTTTGCGCATATGTTGGCACAAAACTAGATCAAGAGAATATCGCCAAATCGGAGATTGTTACAGAACTCGGAAATTTTGTTAGGGAATTCGAAACTGATGAGTTTAACAAAGCCAAATCCATGTGTATAACGGAACATCTAGAATCCATGCAAAGATTTGCATATGCCGCATTAAGATATGCAATTCATGAAAGTTATGGATTTAATGCTGGCGAAATCTGTAAATATCCGAATAATATTAGAGATATATCCGAATTGCAATTGTATGGTGTAATCAAAAAATTTATCAGGTATAAAGAACTCACATTAGCAGTTATACATGGTGAAAAAATAGGGGATAAAAAAAACAGGAGAATTAAAAATTAGGGGAATCTCTAAAATAAAAATTATGCTACAAAAAATTGGGATGGGTCTGGGGCGTAGAACAGATTGTATCTGGCTTTATTCATTCGGCGTTTGGCTCAAATCCTGCTTTGAGGGATCGGATAGGATCGAAAAAGTTCTACATGAAAAGCTCTTGATTCATGCAAGAGGCGACAAATGAAGCAAATAGCGGTCATGAAGGTGCCTGAAAGAGTGGTCATTCCTGTGACTGAGCCTCTGGTAGCTATTGGCGACACTGTGAATGTTGGTCAGAAGATAGGCGAAAGCGAACATTCTAGTGTTTCTGGAGAAGTGGTTGAAATCTCCAAACTACCTAATAAAAACGCCCTGAGCCTAGTTATCAAAACCAGTGAGGATGTTTCAATCGAATTTCAACCGAAGGAGAATCCTTCCCCTGAGGCGATCAAACAAATCCTAAAGGAGGCAGGAATACCCATCGAGTTAATTCCATCAGAAATCGTCATCTTGAATGGTACAGACGAAAAGCCATACGTGACCGCAAATCATGCCCTAATGTTAGAGTATCCAGATGAGATATTGGGCGGGCTAAAAATTCTGATGAAGGCTACGGGCGCATCCCGCGGCGTCATTGTAATCTGCGATAGTGATCCTGATGTGATAAAGGTCATGAAAGCATCTACGAAGGACATAGAAATTATCCCATCAAAAACCACTTATGTGCAATGTACAGAGGATCTGATGAAAAATGCGATCGCCAAGGGTTCAAAGGCAATGGTTAGCAATATCGGAATTGCAAAAGCAGTATATGATGCAGTATCCTTGGGTAAACCTTTAATTGAGACTGTGGTTACGGTAACAGGTGCAAAGGAATCTCAAAACGTATTGGCAAGAATAGGTGCCTCTCTTAGAAGCCTAATTGAAACTTGCGGCGGATATAGTGGTGAACCAACGAAGATCGTCATCAATGGTCCAATGTCCGGCACAGCTCAATATACGGATGAAGTGCCAGTCACCAAGGGTGTATATGGGGTACTTGTTCAGTATGATGGCGCGATGGGGGAAATACGACCTTGTATTGACTGTGCTAGATGTGTGGATGTATGTCCAAAAGACCTCTTACCCAATGTGCTAGCAATTTCTGCGGACAATGCCAGATTTGACGTCTGTGTGACCTACCGATTGAAGGATTGCGTAGAATGCGGCTCTTGCGCTTATGTATGTCCTTCGAAGATACCCATAGTGCAGTTGATAAAATATGCTAAAGCAGAGGTGGAGAAAAAAGAATGAAACTTATCGTCTCAGCGCCGCCACACATCAAAGAAGATATAAGTATAGAAAAAATCATGTGGAGCACAGTCATAGCATTACTCCCAGTAACCCTTATGGCAGTATATGTCTTTGGACTATCTGCTTTATACATCGTTTTGATATGTGTGCTCACCGCAGTTCTGGTAGAGTTGATACTTCAGAAAATGTCAAATAAAAGGATAACCATCAAAGACGGTAATGCGGTGCTCATTGGTTTATTGCTGGCATTGCTATTTCCACCAAATGTCCCGCTTTGGATACCCATTATTGGAGTGATAATCGCCATGGTATTTGGCAAGCATGCCTTCGGAGGTCTTGGTCACACCATATTTAACCCATCATTGGTCGGGGTGGCTTTTTTGATGATATCCTGGCCAGCGCTGATGACTTTTGCATCCACTCCACGATTTGGTGCATCCCTACCTTATATCCTGGAGTATGGTGCCACTAGGCTGGCAGATGCTTCGCCACTTGCTATGATTGGGGCGCTATACCTGTTATATAAGAGGTATATCGACTGGAGAATTCCGTTGAGCTTTATTGTGACCCTAGCACTGTTTGCATTATTGCTTCGAATAGATCTCTCATCGATCTTCACTGGTGTTCTTATATTGGGTGTTTTTTTCCTTGCCACCGACCATTCGACGACGCCAGTGACTAAGATCGGACGATTTATTTTCGGCGCAGGCTGTGGGGCATTGATCATAATATATGGGCAATTTGGTAATTATTTTGAGGGCATTTGCTACTCGATCTTATTGATGAATTGTTTCACTGCTTTGATAGATCTATATACTGTGCCAAATCCTTCAAGGAGGTATATGTCATGGTTAAAGAAGAATTGAAATATGTGGCGTTACTGCTCGGAATAATCGGAGCCTTGTTTATTCTAATCTTAGTTCTCCCCATGGTCACGGTAACAACGATCTTGGGTGTTGGACTGGTTGTGCTACTCCTTGAAATTTTACCGTTTTCTTATATCATATACAAAGAAAATAAAGGAGAGCCCATAGTGAATGCTATAGGAACTGTAGCAAGGCTGACTCTTATAGCGATGGTGGCTGCAGGTGCACTATCTACGACCTATGAGACCACTCAAGCATACATGGCGGCCAATCTGGAGATGGTATTGCCTCGGGTTATGCCAGATGCAGCGACGTTTACGCCGGTGGGCGGGGAGGAGGAACCAGTCTATTATGAAGCCTACGATGATGCGGGAAATTTGGTAGGTTATGCTTTTTTCGTGTCGAAGGAGGGATCACAAGGCACCATACTACTTGCGGGCGCCATAGACTTGGACTATAATGTCATTGCCATAACAGTGGTGAGACATTCTGAGACGCCAGGATTAGGTGCAAAGATAAAAGAACCAGCATTCCGAGACCAATTCCTTGGTTTGTCAGTGGCGGATTTACATCTATCACCCGAAGGTAAAATTGATGCCATTACAGGTGCCACTATATCCTCTACGGCGGTAGTAGATGCCATGAGAACTAAAATAGGGGAAATCCAGACGGAGGTTGCATAAAAGTGACGGATAGACCAAACCTATTCAGCGAGTTCGCAGCAGGGATAATAAAAAATAACCCTGTATTTTGTTTGGTGTTGGGCATATGTCCCACTCTGGCTGTTACTACCTCCTTTGAGAACGGGTTGGGTATGGGATTAGCTTTCACTTTCGTTCTACTGGGGTCCAACGTGTTCATATCCTTGCTAAGGAATCAGACCCCCCCTATTGTACGATTGCCCATTTTTATTGTGATCATCGCTACCTTTGTCACGATAATAGACATAGTCCTACAAGCATATCTACCGCCTTTGTATGAAGCGCTGGGCATATTTGTACCGTTGATCGTGGTGAACTGTATTGTCATCGGAAGGGCAGAGGCATACGCCAGTAAAAATTCTGTTCTACCATCGATAGCAGATGCATTGGGAATATCAGTTGGTTACATCTTGGTGCTGATGTTGATTGGGGGTATCAGAGAGCTGCTAGGGACCGGAAAGATCACCTTTGTCATGCTATGGCTGTTGGAGAACGGACAAATTGGCTTTCTGGAGCTGGCTACCTTGCACATACCTATTGAGCCTGCTACAATCATGATATTGCCTCCTGGGGCATTTTTCACAATAGGTTCGCTCATGTTCTTGTTCAAGTTCATGGGAAAAAAGATGAGTGAGCGGAGGGGATGAGATGCCTGCATTGCTTCCAACAGAAAATTTACTTGAGCTGTTGATATCAGGGGTTTTTACTAAGAACTTCCTGTTGATCTATTTCCTTGGATTGTGCTCTTTCCTAGGGTTGACCAAGGATATGGGTAGCTCGATAGGCATGTCGATGGCCGTAACATTTGTCACTGGGATGGCTGCTGTCATTACCTGGCCCATATTCAATTTCATCTTGGTACCTCTCGGCTTGGAGTTTCTACAGACAATCTGCTTCATCTTGGTCATCGCAGCATTTGTTCAGTTGGTAGAATTTATCATTCGCAAACATCAACCAGCTTTATACAGATCGCTGGGGATATACCTGCCTTTGATAACGACCAACTGTGCTGTGCTTGGTGTGGTTCTGCTGAACGCTCAACAAAATTATTCCTATGTGGGGAGCATCGTATACGGCATCAGTGCTGGACTGGGATATGGTCTAGTCATGCTCCTTGCAGCAGGGATAAGGGGAAAACTATTGCAAAGGGGCGTTGATATGTTTGGAGGGTTTACTGGCGCATTTTTAGTTGCTGGGCTGTTATCATTGATCTTTGTGAACTACTTCGGGGTGATACAATTCTAGGCGCGGCGATAGCGGTTCTAGGCACCGTAGGAATTGGATGTAGCATAATGCTTGTATGGGCCTCGAAAAAATTCTATGTTGAAGCAGACCCGAAAGTTGAGGCAATACTAGCACTTCTGCCAGGTGCTAACTGTGGTGCATGTGGATGTGCAGGATGCGCAGCCTGTGCAGAGCTTATTGCCAAAGGAGAACGCCCCCCAAATGTTTGTACATCGGCTAGCTTTAGTTGCGTAAAAAAGATAGGAGAGTGTGTAGGCGTTTGCGTGGAAGAAAAGGAGAAAGAGATTGCTGTTGTCCTGTGCAATGGTGGGGTAAACTGCCTTAGCAGATTCGAGTATGATGGCGTTGAAGATTGCAAGGCAGCTATACTGATCGCTGAGGGGGAAAAGGCATGCTCCTACGGCTGCATAGGGCATGGCAGCTGTGTGAGGGCTTGTCCCTTTGGTGCGATTACTATCGGTGAAAATAGGCTGCCCATAGTAAATGAAAATGTATGCAAAGGTTGCGGTGTATGCGTGAGTGTATGCCCAAAGGGTATTTTGACACTGAGAAAGACCAGCAAAAAAGTCCGTGTACTATGCTTTTCGAAAGATAAAGGCAAGTATGTAAAAGAGATCTGCAAATTCGGTTGTATTGGCTGTGGTATATGTGTGAAAGCGTGTCCTTCAAATGCGATAACGCTTAAGGATAATTTGGCCTTAATCGACCAGGAGAAGTGCATCGGTTGTGGTATCTGCGTGGAAAAATGTCCGAGAAATGCGATTGGAATATTGGGGCGATAAGAATGATAAATAGGAGGAGGTTTATAAAAGGCTGCGCAGCTTTTTCATTGGCTCTCCTGACTGGCAGCTGGCTGAGTTCTAAGAGGGCCTACATCATAGAGGGTACGCGCAATATAATGGGGACATCTGTGAAGATAGCAGCGGTACATTCCGACGTAGATTGGGCCAAGAAGGCGATGAACGTCTCCTTTGAAGAAATATATAAGATCAACGATCTTATGAGCATCTACAAGGATGGCAGTGATATACGCCTTCTCAACAAAAATGGCTACTGCGATTATGCGGATTCTGACACTATACGTGTCATCGAGAGAGCAAGTCATCATTCTGGATTGAGCAACGGAGCGTTTAACGTTGCCGTATTGCCTCTTATGGAGTTATGGGAAAAATGCATTCCGACCGAAGCGAAGCTTGAGGAGACTTTGGAGCTGCTCGATCCTGAGAATATAACCATCAATGGTGGAAGGATACAATTCAAAAAGGCGGGCATGGGCCTAACTCTGGGCGGTATTGCGAAGGGCTACGCTGTGGACAAGGCTATTGAAACGTTAAAGCAGAATGGCATAGAACATGCACTAGTAAGCGCAGGTGGAGATATGAGGACCCTTGGAAATAAGTTAGATGGAACTCCATGGAGGGTTGCACTGCGTAATCCACAGGATAAGAAAGCATCTATCACCACCATCGAGCTCTGCGATAAGGCAGTTGCAACGAGTGGAAATTATGAGAGAGGTTTAAATGATGACCCTCACATCTTGGATCCAAGAACTGGCTCTATTATTCGGGGGTTGATGAGCGTAACCATCCTTGCTGAAAATACAATTGATGCGGATGCGCTATCAACTGCCGTATTTGTGCTGGGGGCAGAAGAGGGCATGCGTTTGGTAGAAAGGTCCGGCTCAGAGGCGTTGATAATCACTAATGATGGAAATATAGTTAGATCTAGTGGTTTTCCGTCGTAGATACTTAACAAAAAATAAAAAAGAAAAGGGCAGAAGAGCCCCCCTATTTTTTTATGATTTTTGCACGCGGAGATTTACTGAGGTCTTCTTTGCCGGTGAAGAACATTGCTTTCCAAGCCTGTATGACTTTTGTGTCCAACTGCAGGATACCAACATGTATGAACAGGTCGAAGATGAAGTAGTACATCGTGCCGAGATGTAGCGTTCTACAGAAGGCCATTGCGTCCATTCCAGACGGTATGATCCATCTGACAACGCCAATTATAGCTGCACCTATGTTGAGCCCCATGACGCTCCAATTGGCGTCATACATGACGATGCCAGTCAGCGTGATGAGAACGATTGCGATCGCCTCTAGCACTATCAATATCTTCGTGATGGGGTGGGCTCTGTTTATATAGACCCCCTTATTCTCGTCATAGATCGTGAGTGCTGGATATTCCTTTTGTCTCCCAAAGAAGTTGAGCAGTATGGCCTTTAATCGCCGTGCATCCTCTATGCCGAACATGTTCGCCTTTATGAAGTGCTTGATTCCTTGCTTCATACCAAAATGTTTGATACCTTCGAGAGCCTCCAATACCATGCCATAGGGTAGCAAGATGACGTTTGCAGTCAGAAATCCGCAAACTGCAATCATGTGTAAAGCCCTTGCATCTGAGTATGTGGCAGGGAAGCCCCACCCCAAGTAGATTTTGAAGCCTGTGATGATCAGTATTAGAGTTGTGACCATATGCACCCAGTGCATCATCCTCATGGGTAGGTTCCATCTTTCTGCTAAGTTCTTAGCCATGTCAC
>JAQURP010000027.1 GCA_028715545.1 Methanocellales archaeon
ATCTTGCCACCCAGAAAGAGGGCGTTTTCATCAGCCTTAACGGCGGTGCTTTATGGCTACCTTGGAACGAAGGGTTGACCCACATAAACATTGGTGGTAATAACTTTGTCGATCCGATGGTACAATCGGTTGATGGAAAATATATTTACTTCGGCAGTGCAGGATCAGGTGTGTTTAGGAGAGTTAGTGCCAGTGTAGATGCAGATATAACATAGGTGTTATGTGCAATATTACTCGGAGACTTTTTAAAAGAAAACATTATAAACTTCGTAAATAATTTAATGTCATGGAACTGCCATATATTTCAATTCTAATACTAGTATTGTTAATAATTGTAATTATAGTCTTCTTTGTGGGTAAAAAGAAAATGAAAAATTTAAGAGATAACCCTTGGAAATATCTAAATCTAACTCAATTTATAGCAGGAATTTGTATTGCACTAATTGGAGCAGGAATAATGTTTCATGGAAACATCTTCGGAGAAAGGAACTCAGGTATTGCCACCATTATAGGAATTATTGGTATAGGATTGATAGCCACATCTCAATTTAGACCGCCTAAATAATAAAAGGCTCCTGTGTCATACTGTCGGTTGCTTCTCTCCCATTTTATTGTTTACATCTTTTTTCATGTTTTTTCCAATATTAAATTCGATTTTGTTTAATTTTGTTGCATTTAATTTTTCAATTTTTAAATTCCTGATTCAGCTTTGCGTTTATATTTTCAATTTTTGAAAATTTGAAAATTTGATTTATACTTTTTGTAATTTATTGAATTTAAATGGTATTTTGCTGTTTCCTCTATTATTAGAATGCAAAAATATTAATATCGCTGAGAGTTATACATATTTAACTAAAAAATGGGCAAGATAAAAAGTCCTTTAGACGGTTTAGATATACTTGAAGAGTAGATAATATGAGCATATTTTTGGAATTTGTTCAATGGTTGGAAGCAAACTATTGGTCAATTATTGTAAGTGCTATAATATCTATACCATCTTTGGTAGTGGCAATTATTCTTTATATCAAAAGCAAAAAAGTTAAATTACCACATTACTCCATTCGAAGCACCAATATTGTTAGAGACTTAGTTAGTAGGTTGCAACACCTACAAATGCTTTATTCTGGTCAAGAAATAGAAAATTTGACCGCTACTAAAATAGCATTTTGGAATAAAGGACGCGATACAATTAATAGTCAAGATATTGCAAGTGCTGACCCACTAATTATAAGTATTAAAGATGGTTACAAAATTCTTGACGCAAAAATTATTTACACAAAAAACACAGCAAATCAATTTTCTGTTATTCCATCCGATGATCGGTCTTATGTTAAAATGCATTTTGACTATTTGGATAAAGATGATGGCGCAATTATTCAAATTCTTCATACGGGAAAATCAAGTAAAGATATTGAATTTTGTGGCAAAATAAAAGGGTCAGATAAACTAACTCGGGTAATGCCAGTAGAAAGTCTTCCTCGTTATTCAGAATCGGTGGGTTCATACTTATCAAAATCAAAAAGAAACCTAGCTTTTTTAGCAATCATATTAGGCACCCCATTAGTTATGATTTTCGTATCAATTCCCTTTTTCATTATCGCGGCTGTATCGATTCTTTTTAAGATTGCCGTGCTGATTGTCGTGATAATTCTTTTAATTTTTTGGCTTATGGCGGGTTTTATGTTATTATTTAATCTTTTGAAGAGAAGAATACCTAAAGGATTTGAGGTATTTGAAGAGGATTTTTAATATAGAATATTTGCTTAATAGGGCATCTCCCACTCACTTGTTCATCCGAAATTTTAATTATATATGCGATTTCCGACCTTTCAACAAAAAGGGCTATTTTTTTCGAGATTGATGGAGAGAGTTAAAGGAAATTGTAAAAAACCAAAGCTATAAGAATCTAAAAACTTCTGGTAGTTCTCCCACCTTTTTTCTAACTTGGGTGGGCCAACCGTCAACGTCCAGCCCTTTCTGAGCGAGAAAAGCTGCGCCCCATCTTTCCAGCCCTATTCCAGAGCAGCCTGACCAGAGCTCTTCGCCGCTTTGTAGTTTTACGTTGAATCCGTCTGGATACTTGCTCCCATTAACGCTCAGGTTCTGGAATTCTAACCAATCATTTTTGTAGGGCATGTATGCCTCGTAGTCGATCGTGCCCACTTCTCTGGTCTCTGCTAGGCCCGTTAACCCCTCTTGTGCCATGAACCATGGTGTAACCCACGCTTTCCTATATTGTATATCCAGTATCCCATCGAACAAATGTTGGTATCGCTCCTGCAATTTCTTAGAGTGCTCAACCACTTGTTCTTTTTTCCCGATCCATATGAGCTCTATACGATGGAATTCATCAACTCTCTCAATACCATGAATGCCACCGCTCTCATATCTATGGGACGGTCCAGATCGGTCATAGACGCATATCGGAAAAATGTCATCAGGTAAGGTTTCACCCTGTAAAAACACCCAGAATGGGGGACATTGCGCATAACACATTCCACCTATTGGCTTATCTATTTTCTCTTTGATGATATCTAGGGGCACTTCTTGCGTGACCTTGTAGTAATCGATGACCTCTTCCCAATATTCCGGATCTCTTGTTTTTGGAGGGCAAACATAATATATCTCTGGATAGATGCCCTTCGCATGACCAGACCTCTTCCAGACATCCCATGTTACCATCTTTGGAAAAATCATTTCATGGTAGCCCAAGGGTCGAATAATCTCCTCATCTATGATCTCTCCAAAAGCCCTGAAAACTCTTGCCATCTGGGGTCCAAATATCCATTGACCCCTACCTGAGCCATGTTTGACCCACTTGCGTTTCGTCAGCTCTTTGGTCGGATCTTCCTTGAATTTATAGATTCTCTCCTCACTTTGCCATAGCAGTTCCCAGTGCTCTTTCTTACCGTATTTCCGTGATTCAACCTTCTCCTCGATCAGACTGACAATCCTGTCTGGGACCCTGTTCTTTATTTGTTGCTCATCCACATCCAAGGTAAGTAGAATCTCGCCCTTTTCATAGCGCATGTCTTTTACAAATGGAATATTCTTTTTGAGAGGCTCTTCAGATGGCATTTTGATGGTGAACTTTTCAATTTCAATGCCTCTGATCCCGATGTGATGTTCTCCCAATAATGCCGTCAAGGCTTTTCTAAGGCGAAGCAGTGCGTCATGTACCCTCACGTATCGGTCCGATTGGATTTCGACCTTTATGCCATTCTTATCGAGATTCCAGTTGATGACTTTTGCACCTTTCCCAGAAGGTGCGCCCTTTGTTAGAATGCCCTCATTCGCTTTGACCATCAGATTAGCTATATAGTCTTCTGCCGTCGTGGCATCGCCACTCAACTTGAAATACCCAATTAGATGAAATTTCATCTCATCCATTGTCATCACTCGCTACCTATCTCCTCAGCAATCTTCAGATTCAATAGATAATCGTCAACGGTTGCGATTAACGTTCCGATTCCATCTATCTCAAACTCTGTTATGATCTCTCCATTTTTACAGGTGGTGCGCATATTCAGGGTATTATCTGGTCTGATGGCCTCCATAATTATATGGCATCTTTTATGGGATGTCACGATTTTACCCGAGCACTTACAATCACTCATTCACGTTCACCTTCATTTACCACCTAATTGCTCTGTTATGCGGGCATCTGCATCTTCTATAAACTTTGACTCAACACCAATGGGAATAGCTGCACCAGATGCTATGTTATGTCCTCCTCCAACTCCACCAACCTTTTTTGCCGCTTCAGACATCACAACCGATAGATCAAGTCCTTTCTGCAAAAGTTTTCTTGTTCCTCGGGCGGAGATTTTTACCTTGCCTTTATCCTCGGTCATTACAAGTATGGGTTTATCTGATGCTAAGTACCTAATGACTGTGCTTGCTAATGCTCCGACGATATCCTTATCGGATGAATTAACGTATCGAACGCTGACTCCTTCTTTTATATCTGGCTCTATCTTTTTCATTTCCGAGATAATCCGTTTTTGGTAATCTAAACATAGTTGATGTGCCTGATCCTTAGCCCCCACATCTCTCAAACATAATGCTACAGCAAGTCCTGTTTTTCCCAGTTTACCAGCTGCATTAGTCACCCTTACAAATAGTGAGGCATCTGGTAAGACTTCATAATTCAGTTTGTAGGATTCGCCTATCAAAGACTCAATGGTATCTACTGATGCTTTTTTCATGAGTTTTAGCATCAATGCAGATATAAAGCGTTGCAACTCTTCTGGAGAAAGGTCGCCTAGTTTTCCACTGATGCCCAACTCATTTAGAAATCTCTGGATTTTATCAGCATCGCCTGTAATGTCCATATATGGATCGGTCGAATACATGAACAACTCTGCAAGGTCTCCATCATCAAGCTTTAAGCCGTGGGTGATGGTAACGATATTATGCTGCAGGGCCTCGTCTAGAATGTCTTTGTTTGCCCCAATCATTGTCTGGCAATCTCCAAGTGCTCCTACGATCGCAAGGCCAGAGAGGTCGATATTATCGCCAAGGTACTTTGCAACTGCATAGGTGGCTCCAGAGGCTGAAAGCTCAAAAGAGCCATCTATTCCGACTATGTGTGGGTTTAATTGTAGATGCTCTGTATCAGTTTCAGTGGGTATGTGGTGATCAATTATGATAGCATCCTGTGGGATCAAGCTGGGCTGCCCACTCCCCATATCGCAAAAAACCGTCGCAGTATCGTCTAAAGTTCTGACAAATGGCTCATCGAGGTGACTTATGATGCTGACATGAAATTTGATATTCCTTCTGTACAGGGCATTGCAGATGATACCCGCCGAAGTTATACCATCGGCATCGTTATGCGATATGACCCTCACATAATCCTGCTTGGCAAGCATTTCTGCCGCCATTTCTGCCATCTCTGATAACCTTTCAATCATTTTTCATCTTGAGATCAACATTTCAGCAGTTTTTAGGTCATAAATCCACTCTTTTGGTAGCTCCCCCTTATTTTTATAATACTTAACCAGTCGCCTGATTTTCGATTCCATAAGTTGAAGCGCCCTTTTGTTGTGAACATCCTTTAGGTTTAGATCGAGATGTTTTTTTAATTCCAGCGCCCTTGTGATCAAATTCTGTAGATCCTCTGGAACCTTTGGTCCTACGTTTTTTTCCTTGAGTATTTGGGTTATCTTCTTTTCCGTTGCAAGTTTCACGTCTGGGATCCCATATCTATCTCTTAGAATCAACCCGATCTCAGAAGACGACAGGCCTTGTCCTCTTAGCTCAAAAACTATCTGTTCGATATCCTTCGCCTTTAGTTCTAACCATTCAGGTGCCTTACTTCCAGTTTGTTTTTTCTCCATGATATCTCTCATCCATGATGTCTCTCATGTTATAGTTTACTCATTAAAAATCTTTTGTCTTCGACATGATTAATATTGGTGCACTTTAGAATCCATAAAACACTTCTTCAAGCAAAAGGGTAATAATGGGGCCTTAGAAATAAGAATAACCGAGGAGCCTACAAATTTGTAGAGAAGTTCATATGGGGCGAGAATTTGGGATAATTCTGACATTAATCCTACTTGGATTAATTGTGGTAAGCGGGTGTATCAGCCCATTAAGTTCTGGAGCATACTTAACCGTGGAGTATGTCGACGTTCTGCAGAAGTCGGTGAGCGATGACACCATAACACTGGGAATAACTCCCTTGATAACCAACAACGGTAATGCCGATGCCGAGGATGTAAAAATACAAGCGAAAGTCGTTGACCAACAAACTGGGCTGACGATGAACGGAAATGGGGTAGAGATGGGTGTAATTAAAAAAGGCACTACGGATCAGGAATCCATCATGTTGACGGTGCCGAATAACAAGGACTATACGATAGAGATATTCATTTTTGAGGGAGACAGAGTCGTGGTCAGAGGGCAAGGACGCGTGAATTTAGCGCCAAAACCCGAGGGACAAATAACACCATACGGGGGTCCAGCATTCGTGACATACCGGGTGGAACCAACACCAGCAGCGCCAGGCTTCAGGGGCGTCTCCTCTATTATGGGATTGGTGGCAGTAGCATTATTGTACATTGTTCGAAGGAGAAGATAGGTAGATAGACGAAACGCTTACTATCCCTTCTTTATAGGTGGTGATACGAGTGGGTTGGAAGATACTTGACAACATAAGCGCAGGACTGGCCTATCTGTACTTTGTCTGCTTTATTGGGATGATATTAACCGTGATAGGTGCTATAGATGTCCTTAACACACTCATCCAGGTATATATTTATCCGCCGCCGATATATGGGCAATATCCCAACTATGAGTACGGGTTCGTTAGGGGCTTGGCACAGATGATAGTTGGCATACCTCTATGGGCATATCACTGGTACAAACTTGGGAAACAAGAATGATGAAGTTTTATCGGCTCTACTCGTTGTTCTTCTACAACCATTCTGCAAATTTCCTCAGTGCCATACATCTGTGCGATACTTCGTTTTTCTCTTCGATGGACATCTGGGCAAAAGTCTTGTTTTGATAAAGAAAGATCGGATCATAGCCAAAACCCATCTTTCCACGAGGTTCATTAGATATCTCGCCCTCCACGGAACCACTAAAAGTGATCACCTCTTGATCAGGTTCACAAAATCCAATCACGGATCTGAACTGAGCATTGCGATCTTCTACACCTCTCATCAACTTCAGTATGCCTTCATTGCCAATGCATTTGAAAGTGAACGACGAATACGGTCCGGGAAAACCCTTTAGGGCAGAGATAAACATTCCGGCGTCCTCCACCATAACTGGCCTTTTCAAATACATGGCAGCATCCCTTGCGCCATATTTTGCAATACTATCTAAATCATCAGATTGGATCTCAGGGTATTCATAATGGATTTGCTGGACCTCTATGTCCAACTTCTCAAGCATCGCTTTTGCCTCTCTAAACTTTCCAGCGTTTCCGGTTACAAAATAGACGGTCTTCATAGTCTTTCAGTCCTGTATCTCCCCCTTGATTCTATCGCTTTTACGCGTTGAACGACCTCTTTAGCGCCATCAAACGTCTTTTCATATCCCTCAATGAACGCATTTATCAGCGCGTCATGTTCATCGTGAGTGCTTTCGAATGTTTGGAAGAGCACATGCACATCCACGCCTCGTGCTTCAGTGCTGTGGTCAAAGTATGCCAGTCCAAAGTCGATTAGATAAATCTTTCCTTGCGAAAGAATCATGTTTGAAGTGGTTAGATCGCCATGAACGATGCCTGAAGTGTGGAGTCTTCCTACAAGTTCGCCGATTCTCTTGCATAGATATACATCGAGCACATGTTTAAGCTGTGCCCCCCCCAGATATTCCATTCTTATATCATAATCTGTGACATCATAGATGATGGGTGTAGGAATACCTGATCTGCGAGCCTCTGAGATCATTTTTGCCTCTGACTTCGTGCGATCTCTTCGAAGCTGCTCATCTACTTCTTTAATCCTATAGCGCTTGGGTATTCTCTGTTTTAATATTTGTCCATCACATGATCTGACGATTGCCTCGGCGCCACTCGTCTTTAGATTCATTTAGTTTTATTAGGGTATCGCTTGCGTAGCGTATATATTTTCTGTTTGAGAATTATTGAACTCGCCTTCTTGGTTCTGCAGTTCGGGTAGATTAGATATAATCTAAAAATACGACATAATGGCAGTCTCTATCTATATGAACATTGTATGATGAAATCGGTTGCTTTATTTCGAATTCGGGTCTGTATCAAAAAATGCGTTTTTGCCTTGGTATTTTTCATACTTGTGACATGAATCCGTCTAAAAGAGCAGGTTAACCACTCTAATTGATCGTGAAGTAGCGTAGAAGTCGCGAAAGGCATTGAAAAAACTCTTTATGTTACACGCACGCGCAGACGAGAAACACTCTTAGTATTTGGCACTGAGATATAGCAGTATAACTAGTGCTACGCACGTAAATAGGTTCGGTAACATAACAAATGGTCCAAGACCGAAAGCACGGAAACCAAAAATCCGATGCACTAATGGATTTGAGGTAAGGGCATAGAAAAGTAAGACCATTGAAAATATCATTAATCCGATTGTGAACTCCGACTTTATCTTCCTGTATATGCCGATGTATGTGATCAGTAGGATGACTAAAATTGTCACATTTATCGACGAAATAACCGTGTTAAGTGTATAATATAACTCTATATCTTTTATAGGAGGTGGTGGGGGGCCTCGCCTAGTTTCCAGTAAAGGAGAATGGGGTGAGTATGTGGTGGCCCACAATGCTGTCAGTAAAGCCACTACTACCAATGTTACCAGCATTAACGAAATCTTCACATTTTTGTTCATATGGTATTTCATTTGTTTTCCTCTCTTTTTTCTTTTTTCCAAATTTTTACCATAATCTCTTCAAATAGAGTGTAATTATCTTCCATTTCTTGTGACAAGAAATAAGTCAGGCCATATTTGTCTCCGGCAGACGTGATTATTCTGTTCTTCTGAAGGATTTGGAGATGATGCCTTATCGTTCTATAGTCCATTTTAAGCAGATGCGCCAATTGATTGGCGTTTTGCGGAGTCTCCTTTAAAGCCTTAATTATGTGGGCACGAGTGACACCACCTCTTGTACCTGCAATTAGCCATCCAAGCAAATACTTCAATGTGCTCACGCGATCGGACATCTACACTGCACCTGACTCTTAAGGTAAAGATTTTTCATTTCGCTTATCAATTTAGACTATGAGTATAAATATGTCCTTTCTATTCTTGTTTTTCACAACCAACGGCTAAACATTTTCTGCGATTAAATTGTGGTTAGAATTGGGCATAATCCTGAAAAATTCTTTAATATGTATGCTATTATAAACAAGTCAGGCTAATAAAAAGAGGGAAGTTAAAGGAGCAAACTAAATGTCTGAACCCATGATCCAAACTCAAGACCTAACAAAAATCTATGGAGACCATATAGCGGTCGACCATCTGAACCTGACAGTTGATGAAGGGGAAATCTTCGGTTTCTTGGGCCCAAATGGTTCTGGAAAGACAACTACCATCCTTTTGCTCCTGGGACTATCAACGCCAGCATCTGGAACTGCAATGGTGGGTGGCTATGATGTGGTCAAAAACTCCAAGGAAGTGCGGAAGATTGCGGGAAGTCTTCCGGAATTTGCAGGTTATTACGAAAATCTAACTGCCCGTCAATACATGGATTACATCGGGCAGCTCAACGACCTGTCTAGGACTGAAATAGAGAAAAGAACAACAGATCTCCTGGCTGACGTGGGCCTAACAAAGTGGAAGGACATGAAGGTAGAGACTTTTTCTCGCGGAATGAAACAACGCCTCGGCATAGCTCAAGCATTGATAAAGGACCCAAAGGTCGTTTTCCTCGACGAGCCAACAATTGGTTTAGATCCTGAGGGGGTAAAGGAAATACGTGACCTCATCTTTCGTTTGAACAAAGATCGTGGTTTAACTGTATTTTTATCATCGCACTTGTTGCATGAGGTCCAGGTGACATGTAGCAGGGTAGGCATTATACGTCAAGGAAAGTTGGTGGCCACAGATACGGTAGAGAATTTTACCAAGGAGCTGGCGGTAAACGAGGAAAAGAGCATAGAGTTCAAGTTAATTAATGTGACCCCCCAACTTCTAAAAGAACTGAAAGGCATTGATGGGGTAACCTCGGTAACTAAGGAAAATGATAGGCTATACGTGTATATGGCAGAGGATAATACGGAAGAGGTTTCTAAAACGATCACGAAAAACGGGGCGATAATTCTACTCATGAAACCCAGAGAATACACGTTGGAGGAAGTTTTCATGAAATATTATCAGGAGGCGCGATAGCGATGGCGGGCATATTTACTGTGTACCGGAAGGAGCTTTCAGACCATTTTGGAAGCAAACGTTACTTGATATTATTTGCTGTGATTTTGCTTCTCTCTTGTGTATCTGTGTATCAGGGAGCAGACTTTATAAGGAATAACACTCAGGCTGGATTCCTAGCCATATTTTCTGGAGCTCGATCCGGATACTCGTTCGTTCAGTTGATGGTCTTCTTCGGCCCCATATTGGGATTAGCCTTGGGGGCCGACGCCATAAACAATGAAAGGACCAGCGGTACACTCTCGATACTCCTCTCCCAGCCTATATTCAGAGACGCCGTCATAAACGGTAAGTTCCTGGCTGGCACTACGGCGCTGGCGGTATTGACGCTGGGCACCATCGGTATAATGTGCGGCGTGGCAATACCTCTCTTAGGCTTTGGGCCAACCTTGGGACAGGCTTTGAGCATCGTTTTCCTCTCGTTGCTGACCGTACTCTACTTGGCTTTCTGGCTCAGCTTGGGGGTGCTCTTCTCCGTGCTAACTAAGAAGGTGTCAACATCTACGTTTGCATCTATTGCAACATGGCTCTTCTTCGCGGTTATGCTATCCATTATTGCTTCGCTCATCGTAAACACGATAGCACCTTTCCCGAGTGGGCAGAGAATGGCTCCCGAAATTCGAGAATCTCCTGAATTTCAGGCGTTGATGCAGAAGAGATTCGTCCTACAGGACAGCATCTCAAGACTGTCCCCAACCTACC
The DNA here is from genome assembly GCA_028715545.1 of Methanocellales archaeon. Lineage (GTDB taxonomy): Archaea > Halobacteriota > UBA148 > UBA148 > UBA148 > UBA148. Next base: position 10,572 of record JAQURP010000027.1, read on the forward strand.
TGTACAGCGAAGTGGCTTCGCAGATTCTAGGTGAGACACGGAGTAGGGCAGCGTTTGGCTTGAGCTTAGGTGGTCCTCCTTCTTTCGGGTCGCCAACGCTGACCCAGAGCGTCGCTGCGAGCTGGCCAAGCGTTGCCGCCATAACAGTGGGCCTAGTGGTCTGCTTTGCAGCGTCCTACTTATTTTTCATGCGCTTAGAGATCAGACCAGGCGGCTAAGCGAATACTGAACTGAAAAGAAAAGTAATGAGGTGGGCTTCGGCGGTGTTTATCCCCCGCTTAAGCCTCCTCTTGCTTTACCGTTGATTAGGTGAGAACGTGAATGAATGGATGATGAGAACAATGAGGAAAAACCATAATATAAGGGGCTTAGGAAACGTAGTTGCTTGCTTTCTGATCATTTTAACACTATGCTCGGCAATTTTTCCTGTTGGTGTAGTGGGACTGCAGGAAACAGCTACCATCTCAGGCAGAGTTGCAGATGAAGACAGTCAGGGGTTAAGTGACATTAATATTAAAGTGTATTCTTCTGATGGAGCCTATGTCCAGAGCAAGCGTACATATTCTAATGGATATCTCTTTATCTATGGCCTACCACTCGGCAAATACACCCTTCACTTTTCAGCTTCAGATTCAGAATATGCACCCTCTACCATAAGCGTTTCATTGACCAGTGTTGGGCAGACCGACCTCGGAGACATAGTTTTGCTTAGGGCTCTGAGATCCTCCTCGTCAGCCTTGAGCCGTGTGGAAAACCCCGGGGACAAAATTCTACTTCCTTTCACAGTCAGCAATATCGGCGAGGAGTCAGAAGTAGTAGAATTCTTGGTATCTAAACCCGAGGGCTGGTTAACGAGAATCTTGGATGAAAATGGCGAGGTTACGAAAGTGTACCTATCATCTGGCTCAAGCCTAAACCTCAAATTAGAAGCTAGGATTCCTTCAACATCCACAGGAAACAACAGCGTAACACTCACCTCAGTCGGGAAAACGAACTCAACGTTAGGCTTCACAATATTGGTCAAGCCGCTCGACGAGCCCATAATATCCTGCAGGGTTGTGGACGAAGAGGTCAAAGGGATAGATGGCGTCAAGGTAGAGGTGTATTCTTCTGACGAATCCTATGTTGAGGGCAGGCAAACAGATTCTAAAGGATATTTCAGCATTCACCACCTGCAAATCGGCACATACGTAATCCACTTTTCTAAACCGGGATACGTCAAGATGACTAAAAGCGTTACTATAGGTGATGATGTAGTCAACCTCGGAGACATAGTTTTGCTTAGGGCTCTGAGATCCTCCTCGTCAGCCTTGAGCCGTGTGGAAAACCCCGGGGACAAAATTCTACTTCCTTTCACAGTCAGCAATATCGGCGAGGAGTCAGAAGTAGTAGAATTCTTGGTATCTAAACCCGAGGGCTGGTTAACGAGAATCTTGGATGAAAATGGCGAGGTTACGAAAGTGTACCTATCATCTGGCTCAAGCCTAAACCTCAAATTAGAAGCTAGGATTCCTTCAACATCCACAGGAAACAACAGCGTAACACTCACCTCAGTCGGGAAAACGAACTCAACGTTAGGCTTCATGATAACGGTTGAGCCATCGAATGATTCCATAATATCCTGTCAATTTCCTGGAAAGGCAGTTGAACCAGGTGGAACTGTCATATTCACAGTGAGCGTGGGGAATCCTTTCGGTATGGAAACGCGGTTTAGAGTAGCTGTTGACTCAGTCCCGCTTAATTGGACAACCTTTGTCAAAAGCGTAGATGGCGAGGTTGTGACAGAAGTGACTTTGGATAGTGGCGAGTTCATAGACCTCATAGTTGAGGTCGATCCACCGGTTACTGCGATGATAGGGGACTATGAAATATTGGTCAAAGCAGCATCCTCTGATGTGAAAGTAATCACCCTCTTAACACTAAATATAAACTTAACAGAGGCCGAGGAGGAAATTGAGGTTGCCGCAACATTTCTGGAAGTGACGGCTAAGGCGGGCGAGATCGTGGAATATCCCATAACGATAATCAACTCAGGTGAGACGGATGTGAATCTGTTTCTATCTGTCGTGGAACCTCCTACGGATTGGGAGGTGGCCTTCAAGTCTGGAGCAGTCGAGGTGTCAAGTCTATACCTAAAGGCGGGCGAATCAGAGAATCTGATTGTTGAGGTCACTCCGCCCAGCACTGTTAGCATTGGTAGTTATCTAGTACCCGTTCAAGTCGAATCAGCGGATGGCATCAGTAGCATTCGGCTGGATTTGAAGGCCAATATCATAGGCTCTTATGATCTAAGTCTGGCGCCTTCGACCCTCCTTACCAGCGCTACTGTTGGAGATACCACCACCTTTATGGCAAAGATTACAAACATGGGGGAAACACCTATGACGAGCCTCAAGCTTAATGTTGATGCACCAGAAGGATGGGATGTATCCACTACCCCTGCGCAGATAGGGTCGCTTAAACCGCGCGAATCCTTCACCTTCACTATAGTCGTGGAGGTACCAGATGATACCGTTGCTGGGGACTATTTGCTCACCTTGACGGGTTTAAGTGACCAAGTCGAGTCAGATGAAGTCCAGATAAGGGTAACGGCCACGGCTTCGACTTCCTGGGGGCTGGCAGGAATAGGAATAATCGCCGTGATATTGGGGGGTCTAATAGTCGTGTTCAAGAAGTTCAGTAGGAGGTGAAGGAAAAGAAAAACCAAGTAAGGTTTGAAATAGGGTGGCAATGAAATTACAACTATTAAGAGAGGTCTATTAAACCAACCTCCAACTCATTACCGTCCCAATCTAATATATTTCTTCAGAAATGATAATTGAGGTATTTTTCATTTTGTTTTAGACCACAAGATATTATTATATGCGATGAGCGAAAACATATGACATTACATTACTCTTGTTGGAGGAAGTCAAAATTTGAAACAACCTAGTGTTAATATTGGCATTGTGGGGCATGTGGACCATGGTAAAACCACTCTAGTTAGCGCTTTATCTGGTGTTTGGACTGATCGGCATAGTGAGGAACTCAAGAGAGGCATATCGATACGTTTAGGATATGCAGATATTACCTTTCGAAAGTGCCCCAATTGTGAGGAGCCCAAATGTTATTCCATAGAAAAAAAGTGCCCACATTGTGGTTCGGATACAAATGAGATTCGAACGGTATCCTTCGTTGACTCTCCTGGTCATGAAACATTGATGGCAACCATGTTAAGTGGTGCTGCGATCATGGACGGTGCTGTACTGGTCATTGCAGCGAGTGAACCCTGTCCACAGCCACAGACCAAGGAGCATCTGATGGCATTGGACATAATTGAGGTTAAAAATGTTGTAATTGCTCAAAACAAGATCGATATAGTATCAAAAGAGGAAGTCCTCAAGCATTATCATCAAATAAAAAAGTTTGTGAAGGGTACGGTGGCCGAAAATGCGCCAATAGTGCCCATCTCAGCGCAGCATAAGGCGAATATCGATGTTCTGATTGGAGTGATCGAAGAAACAATTCTGACACCAGTTCATGATTTAAACAAACCCGCCCACATGGCCATCGCCAGATCATTTGACGTAAACAAACCCGGGGATGCGCCAAATAAAATCGCAGGGGGGGTCATAGGTGGGGTACTGAATCAGGGCTTGCTTAGAGTTGGGGATCAAATAGAGATTAGGCCTGGTAGAAAGATAGACTTTGAGGGCAAGATAAACTGGGTTCCAATTAGAACCCAGATAACGAAAATAATGGCTGGGGGGCAAAGTGTCAAGGAGGCTATATCCGGAGGATTATTGGGCGTGGGAACAAAGCTGGACCCATCTATGACCAAAAGCGATTCGCTTGTAGGGCAAGTAGCAGGTCACTTAGACTCACTTCCACCCGTTTGGGAGGAGTTCGCAATGAATGTCAAATTACTTGATAGGGTTGTGGGTTCGCAAGAAGAATCTGATGTAGAACCCATACACACAAGTGAGTTATTGATGCTTAGTGTTGGGACAGCCACCACGATAGGGGTCGTATCCTCTGCTAGAAATAATGAAATAGACGTCAAACTAAAGCGGCCTGTTTGTGCTCAGCCTGCTTCAAGAGTTGCAATCAGCAGAAGAATTGGTGCTAGATGGCGTTTGATTGGGGTTGGAGTCCTCTTATGATGGCCATTCTCGATACCAACGCATTGATGATTCCTGGGCAATTTGGCGTTGACATCTTCTCTGAATTAGAAAGATTGGGTTACGACAGATTCATCGTTCCTAGACAAGTTGTATGTGAGTTGAAGAGTCTATACGAAAAAGGTGGCAACAAAGTTGAAGTATCTGTAGCGTTATCACTCTTAGATCGATGTGAGGTCGTCGATGCAAAAGGACTCACAGACGATACGATCGTCCAAACCGCAGGGGAGATGAATGCCGCGGTCGTCACGATTGATGCAGAATTGAGAAAGCGATTAAAAGATAAGGGTATAACCACAATATGCCTACGCCAGAAAAAGAGGTTAGACTATGTATAGGAAAATGAGGCTTATAGATACAGTACGCATCCCGCCAGATAAATTGGGTGGTAAGATAGGGCAGGTTGTCAAATCAGTATTAGAGGAGAAACTTGAGGGCAGAACTGACAAAACGCTTGGTTCCATCGTAGCCATAACGGATATAGTTGATATAAAGGGAGGGCGCATCCTTGTGGGTGATGGGGCTGTATACTATGACACTACCTTTGATACAATTGTCTATAAACCAGATCTGCAAGAGATCATTGAGGGGAACATCGCGGAGATTGTTGAATTTGGAGCGTTCGTTAGCCTGGGGCCTGTTGACGGACTACTCCATGTTAGTCAAATTGATGATGATTATATCTCATATGATGAAAAAAATGCGCGCTTAGTTGGCAAGAAAAGTAACAGGGCGTTGGCTGAGGGCGACAGTGTTAGGGCAAGAGTTGTGGCAGTCAGCTTAAACGAGACGGATCCTAGGGAGAGCAAGATAGGGTTGACCATGCGCCAAACAGCATTAGGCAAGCTGGAGTGGTTAGAAGAGGCACGTAAGAAGTTGGAAGAATGACTGAAAAAGCGTGTAGGGAATGTCATAGGATTACAAGAGGACAAGTATGTAGCTGCGGCTCCACCTCGATGAGCACGGATTGGGTAGGATATGTCATTATAATCGATCCAAAAAGATCTGAGGCAGCAAAGAAGATGAATATCAGTCAGCCTGGCAAATATGCGCTGAAGGTGCGATGACTTGGCGCTAAATTTAACCCAAGAATTAAGAGAGCATTTTAAAAAACCTTTTGGCACCCTTTATAAGGGGGAAGGGCATGAACCTATTGAGAGCCTAAAGCAGGATCTTTGTAATCCGACTAAAGTCATCTCTGTCGGCGACGTCGTGACGTTTTATTTGATCAAATCTGGAAAGATTCCTGATATATGCGTGGTGGACGAAAAAATCATGAGGAAGAAGGCTTCTAAAGAGTTGATCCAAGGTACTCAGATGCAAGGGTTCACGCAAAAGTCCATAGCTAATCCTGCTGGTCAGATCACCAGAGAACTCGTCCTTGTCTTACATGAAGCTATGGGGCACAGCAAACCGATAAGAATATTTGTACGTGGTGAAGAAGACTTAGCTGCGTTGCCAGCAGTCATTATGGCACCCTTACGTTCGGTCATCATCTATGGTCAACCGGGTGAAGGTGTAGTATTAGTGCCTGTTGACGAGGGAAAGAAATATGAAGCAATGTCTCTACTTCGACAAATGAAAGGAGATTCGTTGTGCTCTTTGCTGGAGGATATGATGAAAGCAACCCAAGGGAGGCAATTATGAATAGCGAAGTCATAGAAAAGAGGGTAAACCCATTGTTGAAAAGGCTGGAAATAATGTTCAAGGTGGACCACGAAGGTGCTACCCCATCCAGAGAAGAAATTAGAAACAATTTGGCTGCTATGCTCAATGCGAAAAAAGAATTGGTCATTATCGAGCGAATGCGCTCGGAGTATGGCAAAAGAGAGACGCGCGGGTACGCAAAAATTTACAACTCTGAGAAAGATCTCGGAGATATTGAGCAAGCACATATAATCCAACGAAACGCCATCAAGACAGAAGAAAAACCGACAGAAAAGGTTGAGAAGGAAGTTGAACATAAACCAACTGAGAAGAAATCAAAAGAAATCAAAGCGAAACCTGAGATATCGGTAGAAAAGGTTGAGAAGGAAGTTGAACCTAAACCAACTGAGAAGAAATCAAAAGAAATCAAAGCGAAACCTGAGGCACTAGCAGAAAAGGTTGAGACTAAGAAGGAAGTTGAACCTAAACCTAAAGAGAAGGCGCCAAAAGAAATCAGAGCTAAACCTGAGACTAAATCCAAGGGAGAATGATCATGGTCAGCAAATTCTATGATATTGGTAGTGAGACGCTAAAGCGAACGAGGCAAATCTGCCCACGCTGTGGGGCTGGTACTTTCCTAGCTGAACATAGCGACCGGCGCTCATGCGGCAAGTGTGGTTACACAGAGTTCAAGTCTCAAAAGAATGAAGAATAGATTTGTCCTGGGAATAGAAGGGACGGCTTGGAACCTAAGTGCTGCCATTATCGATCGTACCAATATTGTTGCTGAGGCAGAGTCGCAATATCTACCTCCGAAAGGTGGTCTGCACCCCAGAATGGCAGCACAACACCATGCATCTAACATCGGAGATCTGATAAAAAAGGTATTAGCTGAAGGGGAGGGCGCCGATCTATCTGCCGTCGCCTTCTCGCAAGGCCCAGGATTTGGTCCTTGCCTTAGAACGATAGCTACCGCTGCCAGGGCTCTCTCTCTTTCCTTAGAAATTCCGCTGATAGGGGTAAATCACTGCATTGCTCACATCGAGGTTGGCAAGCGGATATGCAATGTTACTGATCCAGTTATATTGTACGTAAGCGGTGGCAATTCTCAGGTGCTTTCTTATAGGACCGGTAAGTACAGGATATTTGGCGAAACCTTGGATATAGGTATAGGCAACGCACTCGATAAGTTTGGTCGATATGCTGGGTTTCAACATCCCGGGGGACCAAAGATAGAGCAGCTAGCTAAAAATGCGAAGAAGTACATTCCTTTACCCTATGTGGTCAAAGGCATGGATTTCTCGTTCTCTGGGTTGACTACTGCGGCGAAGGATGCTTTGGAGTATGCATCTCAGGAGGATGTATGTTACTCCTTTCAGGAGACTGCATTTGCGATGCTCGTGGAAGTGACGGAGCGGGCTCTGGCTCATATAGAAAAAGACGATGTCCTCCT
>JAQURP010000028.1:0-14583 GCA_028715545.1 Methanocellales archaeon
TGCCCCTTTTGTCAAAACTACAAGCTTCGTGATGAGGATGAATTCGTAGACATAAAGAAGATAGAATCTGAGATCGAAAAGGCAAAGGATTTTGTGAATGCAGTGGTCTTCTCTGGTGGCGAGCCTATGATGCAATTCGAGCAGATTAAAAGTCTGGCAGATTTTGCAAAAAGGTGTAAACTTTTTGTAGGCATTGAGACCAATGGATGCTATCCAGAGCGATTGAGAGAGTTGATCGAGAAAAATCTGGTCGATAAGGTCTTCTTGGACGTAAAGGCGCCATTATCAGATCCTGATCTATATGCTAAAGTAATTGGAGCAGATGGTGCTAAAACAGTCTCACTGGTAAGAAAATCATTGGAGATTTGTAAGGATCGTCTTGAAGTGAGAACAACTGTGTTCAAAGGACTTATTTTTGAGAAAGAGCATATTAAGGCCATTGCAGAGGAACTTCCAGATGTTACTTACGTGATTCAGCAAGGCAGACCTGAGCAAGGACCGAACGAAGAATTAAAGCAGTATGGGATGCCTAGCAGAGACGAACTTGTGGAGTTGGCAAGGGTTGCAAGAAAGTTCTTAAGTCATGTGAGAATAAGGACGAAAGAGTTTGGAGAGGAGGTCATCACATAAAGATAATTGGCTTTGTGGGAATGCCTGCATCTGGCAAGACAGAGGCAGCAAACGTTGCCAGAGCCCTGGGCATCCCAGTAATCCAGATGGGAGATGTCGTTCGAGCAGAGGTCAAAGCTAGGGGATTGAAGATTACAGAAGAGAGTGTAGGGAAAGTGGCAAATGACATTCGTGAGAGCGAAGGCATGGGAGCAGTAGCACTTCGATGTGTTCCGCATATAAAAAATGCTATAAAAAATACGGATGGCAAGGTAGTCGTGATCGATGGCATCAGGGGTGTGGCTGAAGCTAAAGTGTATAAGGATGCTTTTGGAATACAATTCACTTTGATTGCAATTCATGCGCCACAAAAAGCAAGATTTGAATGGGCAATGGCCAGAAAAAGAGAGGATGACATCGAAAACAGGGAATCATTTTTACAGAAGGATGAAAGGGAGACCAGCTGGGGCTTACCAGAAGCCATAGATATGGCAGACTTTTCAATAGAGAATGATTGCACATTAGAGGAGTTTAAGCAAAGAGTTAAAACCACCCTAGAGAGCATTATAGAAGATTACAGCCATACGATTGCCACGGTTTCCGCTGCGATACATCCGACTGAACTCATGGAAAATGTAGAGATTGCTATCAAAAATATATTCCCGGATGCATTGCTGCAGTTGGAAAAAGATGGGAATAATAGGTTAGTAGGCAAAGCCTCCTTGCAAAGGTTACAAGAGTTGCTCAAAAAGCAAAAGATTCGAGATACGGCTCGAATGGAACTTTTTAAGAGCTGGGTGGGGGGTAGAATCGAATTCATTCTAAACAAACAAGTTGCATACATCGGCAAGGTGAACTTTGGAGAGAGTTCCCTAGGGAGTATTTACGTGAGTATAGAAACCGAGGATGCAGAAAAACTGATAGATTGGTTAACGTATAGGAGCGAAAAATGAGAGTGGGTCTTTCATGTCTATATATGACCGATAGCCCTTTTGAATGGGTATATTCGCTGGATGACATGGGATTCAGCGGATGGGAAATCGTATGTGAGGGTGCTCAACGCTTGACCAAGGATGTGGTAGAGAGAATCCAGGATGTATTAAGAAGCACCAGTTTGGATTTTACCGCCCATTTGCCATTCTCTGACCTCAATCTTGCCAGTGTCAACCAGCCCATATGGGATGAGAGCGTTAAGCAAATGGGCAATGCAATACATCTTCTGGGAGAGATTACAGACTTGGTGGTAGTTCACCCCGGACATCTCTCTCCTTTGGGTGCGGAGCTAGCGGACAAGGCTTGGGGGAAAAACATACTTGGAATACAAAGACTGTGCGACATCGCAAGGGAGTACGGAATCATAGTAGCTGTAGAAAACATGCCAAATATACATCACCTTCTCGGCAGGTTTCCAGAAGAGCTAAAAGGAATGATACAAAATGTGGATAGAGTGAACGTCGGCATGACACTGGATGTAGGGCACGCCAATCTGACAAAGACGTTGGACAATTTTTTAGAACTGGACTTTAAGCACATGCATCTGCATGATAATTTTGGTGAGAGGGACGATCACATCTCGCTTGGAAAGGGCAGTGTGAACTGGAATAAGGTACTCAAAAGGCTCAAAAGTTATGAAGATCGGTTAGTAATCGAAGCCAGAACCGTCCAAGAAGGAGAAGAGAGCTTAAATTGGTTGAGAAGGCTCTGAATCTGGACCAGAGCACATTCCAATAAGTAATTCCTCTCCATCCCTAGTACCCCTTGCGATCAGTGTGTCCCCTATTTCAATTACGATATTGCCTTTTGGGGAATATAGCCATCTATCTGCTCTTCTAATCGCCATAACGAACATTCCTGTCTCGGTCTCTAGATTGAGATCGCCCAATGTCTTGCCAATGATTTCCGCTTGTTCAGACACAGTAACCTTGGTAATAACCTCATCTGACTCTCTAACTGCGAGCATGAAAACCGGGTGCAACTCGATGTCCCTCAGAACAACATCTGCGATTTCTTCGGCTGCATCGGAAATGACCTCTGAAGATATGGCGAGATGGAGCAAACCCCTTAGGCGGTCAATATTAGTGAAGTGCTTTGCAGACACTAAAACCCAGTGCTCAAGCCCATATTTCATCTCATCCATCTTTGCCTCTAGTATTTCCACTTCATGGGCGATCTCCTCGTTATAAAAGAGAACTGCGGAATATGCCAATCCAACTGCTAATTCAGAAACGTTTTTCATGTCGATAACCAGATCTACGGCTTTATCCAGATCTTTTATTAATACCTGGGTGGCGTGAGATTTGCGCTGATATTTACCTCCAACCGCCAACTTATACAAGATCTCAACGCCTTCTTCCGGACCTTTCGCAAATAAAAAGTCATCCCGCACCACCATCGTTTCCTTGTCTGGGCCATATATCCAATCCAGGTCACGCCTTATTGCAATAACTCGCATGCCAGTTTCGGTCTCCAACTCGCCCAATGTCTTTCCTGCAAGTGAAGACCTACTACTTGTCCTAACCCTAGTGACCGTCTCCTCTGCCTCTGGTATCGCTGCTTTAAGTTCTGGTGGCAAACCCAACTTTTTGAGCACGATCTTGGCAATGTCTCCAGCTGCATTCGAGACTTTTTCTGCTGCGGATGCTATCTGCAATACGCCAGAGAGCATCTCTGCCTCCTCCACCCCCCTAGCCCCTAGCATCGAAGCTATTCTAGCATGGTAAATCAAAACATCCATTTTCTCCTCTAGACGTAGAACTTCCTCAGCAATATCCTCATCATCATAGAGTACTGCCGAGTATGCTAGGTCGACCGTCAGTTCAGAGATGTCCTTCATCTCCTTTAAGATGTCCTTTACATTCATCGGGCGATATTCGATTTCCTCAGTCATAACAATCAACTAATTTGCTACAGTGGATAAATGCTTTTCTTATCTCATAACACCATCATCACACCAAAAAGCGCTAAAATACCAAACACATCGCAGATACTTGTAACCATGGGTATCGTAGTGTCATCTGGATCAAAACCATAGCTATAGGACATAAAAGCTAACAGAATTGTGGTGAAGGCAATTATCAAGATGAGAAGAAAACCAGAGATAGAGGATATTAAAATCATTTTGACAAGACCTGGGCTCTCGAAATCAAACAAAATGCAGAATAATTGTCCGAAGACTCCGACCGCAAAAAACGAGATCGCACCTACAATGAGAGTGGCAAGAACGTTGTTCCTTAGTAAATGGTCTGTGAGTCTAAGTTCGACGATACCGAGGTGAAGGGCAGACGTGATTCTGGAGCCAAGAATAGAGCCTAAGTTTCCGCCCATGCCTATCATGACTGGCACTAGCATGAGTATTCCAGGAGATATAAGCAAAAAGTCCTCATATGTGTCAAGGACCAACCCAGATGCGATTCCTAGGAGAGAGGCAAATGTGAGTATTGGAAGCGCAGTCTTCATGATCCTTCTTACAGTATATTCATTTTGCAATTATATCGCCCCTAAAACGATTTCCGCTGACATAAAAAGTGCAACCATTGCGAGTACATCCCCAGCAGTTGTCGCTATCGGTCCAGTTATATTATCTGGATCTATCCCCTTTTTATATCCAGCAAAGGCTAGTAATATGATCAATCCGGTCAACACTATTCCTGACACTACCCCCGCTATCAGAGATATTGCCGTCAACGGAATTATTCCGATGCTATCTCTTCCGAGCGCCAGTATCACATAATGGGCGATAACTGCCAATACGATGGAGATTATTACTCCCTCCCCTAGAGCAGCTGCTATGATATGCATGAGATTCTTATCCCTCTTCAGCTCTGGAAGGATCAAACCCTGATGTAGGGCTGACCCGAGCCTAGAACCAAAAGCACCAAATATATTGCCCCTGGTATCCAATATCGCTGGAACTAGCACTAGCAGACCAGGGAGAGCTTCTAATGAGGCTTTCATGCCCCCCAGCACGACGCCTGCAAACAAGCCCAATATAACGCATATTACGAGCAGTGGGAGCGTTTGCTTAACGATTGAAGATACACTTGTATACTTTTCGAGGTACTGATCAACTTCTGGCATCTACGATACGTATTGCAGATTTCCTATTTAAGTGATTGGAAAAATTGAGAAAAAGAAGTAACCCAGATCATTGATGCATTAACGAAGTTAGAACTCTAAGGGGCTTGAATAAATATTTGACCCGCCACCTAAATGAGAGGTGTGGCAAATAAAGGAAAGGCAAGTCATCAAAATGATTTTAATCCTTTTTAGATTCAATTATCGGATATAAAATGTCCTAAATTCAATAAAATTTCCATTTGTTTTTTTTTTAATGGAGCATTTACAGTCATTAGGATAGGATAGAGGTATATCATGGTTATTTTTATACATGAGGTGTATTATTTGATTTTTATGGCCCATAGATTTGAAGGAGATTTTAATAAGCTGGATAATAAAAGAAGGAGAGAGATTTTACCTCCTGAAAATATTTTAAGAGAGATTGGGGTTAAGCAAGGAGATTTTTTGATTGATTTTGGATGCGGTATCGGGTATTTTACCATTCCTGCTTTAGACTTTGTTGGAGATGATGGCAGAGTCATTGCGATAGATACATCTGAACGAATGCTTGATGAACTCAAAAAAAGAGCTGGCGTTAAAACTAATCTTGAGATAATAAAATCTGATAAAATAATTGACGTGAAAGCCGATTATATTCTTCTTGTAAATGTACTTCATGAAGTTGAATCGCCCAAAGAATTTCTTTTGGTATGTTTTGAGCACCTCAGGGAAAATGGGAAAGTTGTCGTTATTGATTGGCAGAAGAAAAAAACTGATATGGGTCCACCTGTTAATCATAGAATCTCAAAAGAAGAAGTAGTAGATATGGCAAAAAAACAGTATATTGAAAATGATATTAATGAAAACTTTTATTTTATTGAGTTTATTGCTTAGATGGATTATTCTTTAATAGATTCAATTTTATGATGTAACGGAAATTTATCCACATTCCCTGATAAAATTGCACTCCTTTCGATCTGGTTTTATTGGAAATTTTACTTTGAAGACACATTATCTCACAGTCCTTTAAAAACGAAATATTATTAAACATTTGGAGATTAATGTCGAACATGAGAAAAACTGAAAAAATCGTTTTGGGATTACTTATACTTTCTTTTGCCATCGGCACTTTTCTTTACCCTCAAATGCCAGATCAGATGGCTTCCCATTGGAATGCTCAAGGGCAGGTAGATGATTATATGTCAAAATTCTGGGGATTATTCTTGTTGCCTTTCACTTCTGTTTTTCTGTTCCTGCTTTTTGTCTTGGTACCCAAGATAGATCCATTGAAAGTGAATATCGAGAAATTCAGAGATTATTATGATGGATTTGTGGCATTTATGATAATATTTTTGTTTTATATTTATTTGCTAACTGTCTTTTGGAATTTTGGCATTAGATTTAATATGAGCCGACTTTTGGCACCAGCCCTAGGATTGCTCTTTTATTACTGTGGAATTTTGATAAAGAATACAAAAAGAAACTGGTTTATCGGAATAAGAACTCCCTGGACCTTGAGCAGTGAAAAGGTATGGGATAAAACTCATCAAATTGGCGGAAAGTTGTTTAAGATCGCTGGAATAGTTGCCCTTTGTGGAGTCTTCTTCCAGAACTATGCATTATTTTTAGTTCTTGTGCCAGTGATTTCGGTTTCGATTTATACGATTGTTTATTCTTACTTTGAATATCAGAAGGAGATAACATGATGGAAATTCTCGGTATTTTAGGCGATTTTTTGTGAACGTCTCATGGTTTATTATCAATCAGTTGGCTTCTTTTTGGGATCATAAGAGCTAAAAGGATGAGCGGCCCTAGTAAGGCTTTTTTGATGGAGTTTTACTTTCGGAATTACTAATACTACAGAAAAGGCTCTGATGCGTTATCAAGTGATTGTAATTTCTCCAATCGCCATGCGTTCTCAACTTCGTTTTTTTATCTGCAAACGTTATATTCAATGATCTTTGGCGACCTAAGAATAGTTATATAAATCTTATACTTACTCTACTCTGTTAAAATGACCTACAAATTCTCTCCATCGTCTTTAAGTTTATTGAAGGAATGCCCCAGATGCTTCTGGCTTCGTTTCAATAAAAATATTAAACGTCCAGATACGATATTTCCGTCTCTGCCAAGCGGAATGGATAAAATTCTCAAGGAACATTTTGATAGATTTATAGAGAAAGGGGAGTTGCCGCCCGAACTACAAGAGTTGAATGGAGAGGTAACGCTATTTGACGATAAAGAATTGCTTCAAGTCTGGAGAAATAATTTCAAAGGCATTCAATGGACGGACGATAAAGGTAATGTATTCATGGGTGCTGTTGATAATATCCTCAAGATAGAGGACAAACTCATCGTTTTAGATTACAAGACAAGAGGCTATGCTCTAAAAGAAGACACCCACAAATACTATCAAGATCAGATGGATATCTATAACTTTCTTTTAAGAAATAACGGTTATCAAACAGAAGATTACACCTATTTACTGTTTTATCATCCGAACAAGATTGATGAGAACGGTAGTGTGGATTTTCATGCGGACCTGATAAAAATTAAAATCAATGTCAAAAATGCGGAGAATATTTTCAAAAGAGCAGTTGACGTTTTAGAGGGAGAAATGCCCGAACCTTCGGATGAGTGCGGGTTTTGTAAATGGATTTATGAGTGCAATTGTGAAATGAAATAAAATAAATAAGGTTTTCTCGTAAGGAACTACTGAAAACACAGCAAATCTTATCGGTTACGAGTTGAATGAGGAATTTAATTTAATTATTCACTTATTTTTTTATGCTTCCCTATTATTGCATGTACCTTTTTAAGCTCTTCAGGTATGTTGATCTCTTGTGGACATTTTTCCAGGCATTTACCACATTGAACGCACATGACAGCACTTCCATTCAGCTCGTCCTCTTTCAGTTGTTTTTTAGACCGGGCCAGTTTCCCATATCCTCTTGAAACAAGCCACCGACGAATACGGCTATCCTCCACGGAAACGTTATTCAATATTGCAAAATTCTGGGGAATATTGACGCCAGAGGGGCAGGGCATGCAATACCCACATGCCGTGCATGGAACAAGAATCCTCTTACGATAGACTTCGATGAGTTTGTTTATAACCTCCAAATCATCATCGTTTAGCTTTCCGATTCCTGAACGGTCTGCACTGGCACAGTTTTCGTCAACCATTTTTTGGGAACCCATGCCACTAAGGACGACCGAGACTTCGGGGCGATTCCAGACGAATTGAAGTGCCCAATCTACCGGTGATCGTTGATTCTTGGCTGCTGCCATGATCTCGCGAGCTTCTGCCGGAGGATTGGCCAATCTTCCGCCTTTCACAGGCTCCATGATCACCACTGCAATCCCTTTGTCATAGGCATACCGTAAACCATCGGTGGTTGCCTGGATGCCCGTATCCATATAATTGTATTGGATTTGAACAACATCCCAGGGGTAATAATCCACAATCTCCTTGAAAACTGGAAGTGTATCGTGGAATGAGAATCCGATATGTTTTATTTTCCCTCTTTCTTTTGCTCCTATCATTTTGTCCATCAATTGCAAGTCTTTCAGCTTTTCAAATTGTCCTCGGGTCATGCGGTGGAAAAGATAAACGTCCAGGTAATCTGTTTGAAGCTTTTCTAACTGCCTTTCCAAATAACTATCAAAATCTTCTGATTTTCTAACAAAAAACGTTGGCAACTTGGTAGCCAGGTGAACCTTTTCACGATATCCATCTTTGAGGGCTTGGCCGACAATTCTTTCGCCCGCTCCAAAGTGATACGGCCACGCGGTATCTACATAGTTGATTCCCTTGTCGATTCCACTTCGAATTATTTTTATGGATGTGCCTGCATCTACCTGTAGAGGCATGAATCTTTTCGTCGGCAAACGCATGCATCCGAATCCGAGGGCTGAAACTTCCCAGTCAAGGGAACCCATTTTACGATATTGCATTTTATGAATCCCCCTATCAATCCCCTTATATCTTATCTCTCCATAATAAAAGAAATCAGTCTCTGGATTTTTTTATTTAGATCGTATTGCTTCTACAAGAAATATCTCCAACTTTCACAACATTCGTATGTATTTGTCGGATATAAATAAATGAATCGTCTGCATCTATTTCACTTAACGGAAGCAACATATGCGACGTTTTTACCGAAGTAGAACTATCTCAAAGTGCAAGGTTGTAAGCCCATTTTGTAATAGGTCTTATTAGATGATGCTACATATAATGTTGCTAACATTTTGCTCCTTTACCATTTTATTTTCTAATGATTTAGTCTGGAATATTACCACTTTGAAAGTGTTGTTTATATAACCAGCCAGAAACAACATCGTCTCTGCTACCGCTTTTTTAACAGGACCCTAAGGATGGCAATGTTTAGGTGAAATATGTTTAAGAGAGGTTAGGGCAATATATGATAATGTGATTTATCAAAAATCAAAAATGAAAAAGATAGTTGCTATTATATTTTTGTTGAATTTGGTTACATGTATTTTTTCAGGGTGTTTAGAATTAGGGCCGACATCCACATCAACACCTATACCTGATTCGGATGGTGATGGATGGAACGATGAACAAGAGAAACTTGCAGGAACTGACCCATATAAAAAAGATACAGATGGGGATGGTTACTGGGATCCAAAGGATCCAAATCCTTTAGATGCCAATATACCTGTCTCAACAATTACCCCAACACCAACGCCTATCCCAACACCTGCCCCTACTCCGACGCCAACGTCCACACCAACTCCGGCACCCACGCCAACATCAGTGCTAAAAACCCCAATCTATATATTATTCATTAATCCTGGAGAATGGTTCACAATAACGCTTTATTCCAATGGAGATGCAATCGTTGTTAAAAGTGAGAATCCTGACGAACCATATATGTATAGTTGGCAATTTTCTAGGAGAGATATGAGAGATGTATACCACAAAGATGTATACTACCTACTAAAAAACGATGAACCTGTTGTGCAGCTTAGTTTGTATTCAGATAATACTTGTGTTATGGACGAGATGCGAGTACTTAGGGGTGCGATTGAGGCTATTAGTGGTAATTGGAGTAACTCTCCGATTCCTACTCCTTCTCCAAGTACTACCTAGTATCAATGAATGATCCCCATATTCGCTTTTGATTATTTCATCTGAGAGATACATCAAATTTATCTGGTTATGGGTAAAATGACTACGAAACATAAACAAAAAATAGGTGACAAAATGGACAGAGCGCTCTATGTCGGTCGTTTTCAGCCCTATCATCTGGGACATCATGAGGTTATCAAAAAGATTGCAAAAGAAGTAGACGAGCTCATCGTTGGCATTGGAAGCGCTCAAAAAAGCCACACCGTTTCAGACCCTTTTACAGGTGGTGAAAGGGTTATGATGGTTTCACGCTCGCTTGTGGAACTCGATATCACCTATTATGTCATCCCAATGGCAGATGTGGATAGGCATGCGATTTGGGTATCGCATATACAATCGTTAACACCTCCATTTAACGTCGTATACTCCAATAACCCACTTGTCATCGGCTTATTCAGCGAAACAAAAATCGAAACAAGAAGATCTCCTTTATTCAAAAGAAGCATCTATTCTGGTACTGAGATACGTCGTCGTATGATCAACGATGAGAAATGGGAGGATTTGGTTCCAAAAGCCGTAGCTGAGGTCATCAATGAGATTGACGGTGTGAATAGAATTAAGAATCTCTCAAGTAACGATACTCTATTTTAAGCAACCGTTTTTTAATCTCAATATCTTGTGAATAACCGCCTATGTTAGACCTCCCAACAACTCTGTGGCACGGGATGACTATGGGCACAGGATTCTTGCTCAACGCGTTTCCAACTGCGCGTGCAGCTCTGGAATGTTCGACACGCTCGGCCAGCTCACCATAGGTAATCCTATTGCCATAGGAAATTTTTCTGGTCTCCTTTAGCACCGCTTGTTCAAAGGGTGTAAAACCTTCCAGACATACATCGTATTTCAGAAAATTCACTGGCTTGCCACTGAAATATCGAGTCAGATCGTCCGTGATCGGCTGCTTGTTTACCTCTCCAAAGCGTCTAAACTCGATCGATTCAATGCTATTTTCTGAAGCCTCTATCCAAACATAGCAGTCTAGGGGTTTTGAGAATATGATGCCAGTTTGCTTTTTCGCCATGGTTAGTAACATATCCTTAGAGATGCTTATATGATATGCGCTTATGAAGATCGCATTCGAACTCTCAGGAGAACATGCAACGCTGCCAAGAGCGGAGGTTATTGCTTGCCTGGAATCCTTGAACATCGATTTTAGAGAAGTCGCATTCATGGACCAGTTACTCCTAGTCGATGTCCAAGATGTTCCACCAATTGCGAAGCGTCTTGCTATGACCCATCACATCCTAGATGTGGTTTTCATTTGTCCAGCAAACATCAAGTCCATACTGCGATTAGTCAGCAATGCTGACCTAGGTATCGAAGGCAGAACTTTCTGTATTAGGGCAAAACACATTAAGGGTACCGATTTAAGCTCTACAGCTCTGGAAAAAGAGGTAGGGGCAATCATTCACAAAAAAGGATATCGTGTAGATCTGGATAAGCCAGATGTCATGTTTCATCTAGTGCTTACTGAGGACAAATGTGTGTTTGGGCGACTGATAGAATCAGTAGATAGGGGTCAATATGAGTTTAGACGACCTAAGCAGAGACCATTTTTTCATCCCGGCGTTTTACTGCCAAGATTTGCACGTGCTTTGGTTAACCTCTCATCCGCGGGCGATGGAATATTGCTAGATCCGTTCTGTGGAACTGGTGGCATCCTCATAGAGGCTGCATTGATTGGCGCCCAATGCTTTGGCATGGATGTTCAACAAAAAATGGTGTTAGGTACGAACCTAAACCTAAAGTATTATGGTATGGGGGGCCTGCTAATAGCTGGAGATGCATGTGCAACTCCCTTAAGGAGTGAAAAAGTGGATGCAGTCGTTACAGATCTTCCGTATGGCAGGTCTGCTTTGATTCAAGCCCGATCACCGGAGCACCTGTATCATTGTTCGTTGAGTGAAATATATAGGGTATTGAAAAAGAATAAAAAGGCAGTAATAGTCTCACAAATGCCTTTGGACAAACTTGCCGATGAGGTCGGCTTCATCGTTAAAGAGATGTACTGGCAGCGTGTCCACAGGAGCTTAACTCGCCATATAATCGTATTACAAAAGTAAAGTGAGGTATGAAAATGGAAAAAGAAAGGGCGATAATCACGGTAAATGGTGTTGATCACCCAGGTATCATCGCAACCATCACCAATGTCCTTGCAGATATGGACATAAACATCGAGGACCTGAGCCAGACAGTCTTGCAGGACCTTTTCACAATGATCATGATTGTGGATCTCAAAGGCGCGGATATTATAGAGTTGCAAGATAAGCTAAGCAAAACAGGGGCCAAGCAAGGTGTTCGAATTACGGTACAGCACGAGAACATATTCAAATACATGCATAGGGTGTGAGCCTGTCATGCTATTCAGCACAGAAGAAATTCTTGAAACGATCAGAATGATCGCAGTAGAACATCTCGATATACGCACGGTCACGCTGGGAATTAATCTCCAAGGATGCGCAAGCGATGATGTTGATGTTGTCAGCCAACGCATATATGATAAAATTGTCACCACATCAGAGAGACTGGTTCAGGAGGCAGATTCCGTAGAATCCAAGTATGGCCTACCCATAGTAAACAAGAGGGTTGCAGTTACTCCGATAGCAAAGTTGCTTGATGCCGTTGTAGCAGGCATGTCTGAAGAGGATGCTATTTGTGCAGGAGTCAAAATCGCAAAATCCATGGACTCGGCAGCAAAGTTCGTGGACATTGACTTCATTGGAGGATATTCTGCCTTGGTTCACAAAGGCTTTACCAGAGGTTCTACGGCTTTAATCAACTCGATTCCCAAGGCTTTGACTGAGACGGATACTGTTTGTTCCTCTGTAAATGTGGCTTCAACCAAAAGCGGCATCAACATGGATGCGGTCATCGAGATGGGAAAGGTCATTAAGATTGCCTCTAAGAAACCGATAAACTGTGCAAAGCTGGTAACCTTTGCGAATGCACCCCCAGACAATCCCTTTATGGCCGGGGCATTTCACGGCTCTGGTGAGCCTGAGGCGGTAATAAACGTGGGCATATCTGGTCCTGGCGTAATACGCGCAGTAGTTGAGCAGGTCGAGAATGTGGATTTGGGCACTCTTGCAGAGAATATCAAGCGAACCTCATTTAAGATCGCACGTGTCGGCGAGTTAGTGGGAAGAGAAATGGCTGCTCGCCTTGGAGTGAAGTTTGGCATCATCGATTTATCGCTTGCACCTGCCCCGATTAAGGGCGATTCCGTCGCCAATATACTAGAGGCAATGGGCTTGGAAAGATGTGGTACTCACGGAAGCACTGCAGCCCTGGCACTGCTAACCGATGCAGTAAAGAAGGGCGGTGCCATGGCCTCTTCATATGTGGGAGGTTTGAGCGGTGCATTTATTCCCGTAAGTGAAGATGCGGGAATGGCAGAAGCGGTCGAAAAAGGTGCAATCAACCTTGAAAAGCTAGAAGCGATGACTTCGGTCTGCTCTGTGGGTTTGGACATGGTAGTAGTGCCAAAAGATACTACGGCGGAAACGATATCTGCCATAATAGCAGATGAATGTGCCATAGGTGTTGTCAATAACAAGACTACAGGCGTGCGAATTATTCCAACTGGCAAGGAGGGTGACTATGTGGAGTTTGGCGGTTTGCTTGGAAGGTCACCAGTGTTATCCGTTGGAAAGTTCTGCTCTGCAAATTTTGTGCGTAGGGGTGGCAGGATACCAGCACCAATACAAAGTTTAACTGGCTAAAGTGATACAAATGTTAAAAGTAACCTTTCTAGGCACTGGTGGAACGCTTCCGACGACAAACCGAAACCCCTCCGCGATCATCATAAACAGAAAAGGCGAGCTTATGCTCTTCGACTGTGGGGAGGGGACTCAACAACAGATGATGAGGGCCAAGACAGGTATGAAAAACCTTACATCCATTTTTATTACACATTACCATGCAGACCATATTCTTGGTATCCCTGGCTTAATCCAAACGATGTCATTTCAAGGAAGAACAGAGCCATTGCACCTCTACGGTCCGCGTTGGATTCACGAGTTTATCCAGATAATGCTCGCACTAGGTTATTACAAACTGAACTTTGAGGTCAAGGGACACGAACTTCGACCCGGAGATGTTGTTGAGAGAGCCGAATATACAATCAAAGCGATAAAAACCGATCACGGTATCCCGAGCATTGGTTATGTGCTGGAAGAGAAGGAGAGGTTGGGTAGGTTTAACAGAGAGAAAGCCATCGAATTAGGCGTTCCACCCGGACCGTTGTTCTCAAAGCTACATTCCGGAGAGACGATCTTCGTTGGAGGAAGGGAAATCAAATCCTCTCAAGTGGTAGGTCCTGCACGCAGGGGAAGAAAAGTCGTCTATAGTGGAGATACCCGCCCCATCGAGACGATAGTTGAGGCAGCAAGAAATGCAGATTTGCTTATCCATGATGGCACCTTAACCCATGACATATTGGACTGGGCGATTGAGGCAAAACACTCAACAGCTAAGGAGGCGGCAGAGACAGCATCAAAAGCCTGCGTAGCAGAGCTCATGCTAACGCATATTAGCTCACGCTATTCTGAGGATCCAAGTCCCATATTGACGGAGGCACGATCGATCTTTAAAAACTCACATATTGCCCAGGAACTCATGGAGATCGTGATACCTTATCTGGACTAGTAAACTGTTTTGTATATTATCGGTCATATGTCTGTTTTTACGATTATAAAATGGATTCAGTTGTCGTATCATCCAGCTAACAAGTTGTCACTTCTCATGATTATTATATAACGAGA
>JAQURP010000028.1:14683-16893 GCA_028715545.1 Methanocellales archaeon
ATTATATAACGAGACTAAGAACTGGTGAAAAGAGGTTCATGATAAGAAGATATCCTCCCCACTTACGTTACGATAAAATATAAAAGGGCGAGGAAAAGTCTATGGTGGCTTATGCACGTATTATCCTTTCCTTTACAAGACCATTGTATCTTTAGATGAGGTGGGCAACATTGGTGGCTGCTGATACAAGTTTAAGATCGATTACAGAAATGCATAAAGCGATGATTATCACAAGAGATGAGCATTTGGAGTGATTAAATGGCATTTAATTCATCGCATAAGTACAGGCTAGTAGCCTTTGATATGGATGGTACACTGGTCAAAGAAAAAAGTTCCTGGGGGGTCCTGCACCAATATTTTGGTACCAAGGATGAAGCGCAAAAGAACAAGGAAGAATATTTTGAGGGAATAATAAGCTATGCGGAATTTATGCGAAAGGATGCAGATCTCTGGCTTCCATTTAAGCCGACTAGGGGGCAGATGGAGCAGGCTCTCTCCAACTATAGACTGATGCCTTATTCAGAGCAGGTCATAAAAGAACTCAAGAAAGAGGGCACTGAAACCGTAATAGTCACTGGCGGAATTGATATATTGGCGAGAAAAGTAGCAACTAGATTGGGCATTGAAAATGTGTTGGCAAATGGCTTTGTTTTTGACGATAACGGGTATCTAACAGAAGAAGAGATTTGCAACGTTGATGTAATGAGAAAAGACATGGCACTAGAGCATTTTGTGCAAGAGCTAAACATCCCTCTTTCAAAATGTATAGCTGTGGGTGATAGCAAATATGATACTGAGTTTTTGAAGTGTGCAGGTTTGGGAATCGCCTTCGATCCCGACCCGGTGCTGTCAAAATCTGCATCTGTGGTGATATATGACCTCAGAGAAATCTTACGATATATCTGATCTAAGGTAGGCGGCATAGTGGGCATACTTTATTATTTAATAGATCTAAAGAAAAGATTTTGAAAGATCAAAAAGAGAATTTTTGATACCTCTTTGTAAATAGGATTATTATAATAATGCATTAAATGTGGTGTGAAAGACCCATGTTCAGTAACTCTTGAAAAGTTTTTAAATACTTATTATAATAGCTAGATGATTATTATACTAGCTATGGTTTAATATGTTCCCAGAACCTATGTTTGTGAAATCAAAAATAGGAAAAATTTGATAGGGGTTGGTGATAACATAACACAACATAACAAACTTAAAGGGAGTGAACTTAAAAAACAGTTTATTAAAGCGTTGGTAAAGAAAAATTATGATAATGGGCATATTTGACATATGTACAGGCGGATTTTATGGACCCAGATGAAAGAAATCGGGCAGGACAGAGAATTTCTGGAAGAACTCTCATTATAAATTTTGTTTTATTTTTAGCCAAGCTTTTTGCAGGAGTTATCGGACAAAGCAGTGCAATGATAGCAGATAGCTTTCATACACTTTCTGATGTGGTGAGTACGATAGCTGTCATGATAGGTTTAAAAATTTCTTCAAAACCACAAGATGAAACACACCCCTATGGTCATGAAAAGCTAGAACCTGTCGCAGCAAAGGTTCTTGCCGTTATATTGTTTGCTACTGCCATATTTATTGGATATGGTGCGATAGAAAAGATCCTCATAAGAAATCTCTCAACACCGGGTCTGATTGCAATATATGCAGCAATTCTTTCTCTTTTGGTTAAGGAATGGATGTATCGCTATACCATAAAAGGTGCAAGAAGGATTGAAAGTTCGGCAATGCTTGCTGATGCTTGGCATCATCGGAGTGATGCTCTATCATCGATAGGTGCACTTATCGGCATATTCGGGGCCAGATTAGGTATTCTTGTTTTAGATCCTCTTGCTTCATTGGTGATAGGTGCATTCATAGCAAAGGTTGCCGTTGATATTTATTTGCGGTCTATAAACGAAGTGGTGGACCATGCAGCTGATAAAGAAGTTATTGATAAAATTAGGAATGATATTCTAAACGTTGAGGGAGTCTTGGGAATTGATGATCTAAAATCAAGAATCCATGTAAATAGATTGTATGTAGATGTTGAAATAAGGGTTAAGAATAACATAAAAGTTGGTGAAGCCCATAAAATTGCTGAGGAAGTCCATTTAAAAGTTGAGTGCGATCCTAAAGTAAAACATTGCATGGTGCATGTGAATCCATCCAAATAAATCGCCATCTTTTTTGAATTTAATTAACTTTTTTTT
>JAQURP010000029.1:0-9559 GCA_028715545.1 Methanocellales archaeon
GGAGGAAAAGCAACAGTGGAATCTGTTGAAATCGTCAAAGCCGTTGCGAGGAATTGGGGGGCAGTAGGAGAAAGATATAATGTGGCGGATGGTATAGCAACTACAATAAATATCAAAGATCAAAATGAAGAGCCCATAGATGCTGATGCTGAATTAATAGTTGAATTGTATAAAAGGGAGGGCGCTTTTGATCTCTGTGAACCCTGGGAAACAGCAATAGGCGAATTGCTGGAGAGGTGGGAGATAACCATAAGCGAGAAGAGAATGATGGGCAGCAAAACTGGCGAATATAACTTTGAATTGGAATATTCGGTTATACCCCAAGGCGTGGAATACAGTATCTTAAAAGTAACGCTTATCAGACCCGATGGTAAAAAGCTTTATGCAGTCTATGATATGCTTTCATTAACTGAGGTGGAATATACTCATCTTTAGTACAAACCTAATAAATAAATAGACCCCTGCATACATATCATATTCAACTAAATTAAATTAGATTTTGAGCAATAAATCTGCTATCCAAAATCCAAAAAGACACCCGCACACTATGCAAAAACACGAGTAAAAATGAGATTTGTAAAAAAAATCTATCAAGATTAGACCCGCCATGGGTTCCACTGACATTGCATTGCTCCTGAATCAAAGATCGGGATCAATTAATTAATTATAAAATAATCAAATATAAACCAACCAGGACCATGTGAAAGTGATCTATTTCTTTGTTTACGCCAAAAGCACGGTTTGAAAGCCAGAATTGAGTAATCGCTTACTTAAACATAGCGTAGAAACCAAGCTTGTTTCATTGATTGATTGCACCCAAGGCGTAATATCTTTTCTTTTGAATTCAGTAAAACATCGTCAACAGTTCTTTATCTAGGTCCAGGATTCCAGAAGTCATTTTTGACGCCCCCAAATAGAACTTATTCTCAGTTTCGCTTGCAATATCATCGCACAAGCTAGGAATCCAGTTCAAGATATGCTCATTTATAAAATCTCGTTGAAAATTGAAGCTGGCTTCAGATTCTTCCGCATTTAAGCTTAGCAGGGTTTTACGCATAGCCTTAAGCAGATGGGTTACGAACTCACATTCAACAGCTATGTGGTCCTCTTCTTTCGGAAAATCTTCTGGTATTGTCCAGCTCTTTTTCCCATATACGTCTCGTAAATCCTCCAAGATGGAGTCAGATTTTGCAATATAATGCCTTTCCAGTGCCTGGACCTTCTCTCCAAAAATGTCCCTGTACTCTCGGGAAAGCAACTCTCTTAGTTCTTTTTCGTCGGAAAATGTATCGACGAAGTCGCACATCTGCACATATCCCTCCATGAAATCATTTTCTTCGCCCTGCTCATCTCTGTATTGTTTGAAAAAATCTTGGGTAATGCCATACAGAAGTTTAGAGGATGGCTCTCCCTTGAAGATTTCTGCTACAAACTTGTACATGTAAAGCCTTAAACCAGTCATATAAAAGATTGTTGAAGGAATTTTTGACATTAAAATCGACCTCTGTTTACTTTACTATGTCAGTCATAAACAACCTTGAGACTTTTATAGCTTTCTCCAGTTCAATGGAATTGTTGGGACACTTTTTGACACATGCCCCGCAACCGATGCAAAATCCGTGATCAAAAACAAGTTTTTCATCCTTGATCTTCAGGGCATCGGTCAAACATGCCCTTGTACACTCTCCGCAGAGGTCACAAGTCTCCTCATTGATTTGGATAAAACCGAAGGGCAAGAGATCTTCATCTGCCTTTAGGTCTTCATCCTTAAGAATGCTTTTTAACATTAGAATTAGGTCTTCCCGCTTATTCCCTGAAAATTCCTCGATAGTGGGTATATTCAAATGGTCCATGGAGTTGATTTTTTCGAAAAAATTGACCATGTACTCATGAAATTGATCTAAATCCCCACCATTACTTCTGAAGACGGAAAGCCTTCCTTCAAGAGATGGGAAGAGGCTGTGAAAAGTCCCCTCCAGGTCCTCGACATATTTTTTGGAGTCTTTTTTACATGGATCGCAAGCAAATAAAATGACACCTTGCGAGCCCAAAACAAAACTCATCAGGATGTCATGGAGGTTAACATGACTCAGGCATGAAACCGGAATTGGGAGGATGTCAGCCGGATAACTGAGCCTTTTTGATCCAACCCAAGATAATGTCCTCTTAGCGAGGTTGTCGCAAACAAATAGCATTATTGGAGTTTCCATCATGTGCTTGGGGGAGAGTAATTTTTTCCCCACAAAACTCTTTAGCATGGACCTCATTTTACTTTCGAGGTTCTCTTGATTCCTGGAGTACAGTATGCCCAGCGGACAGACGGATATGCATATGCCACAGCCGTTGCACAAATCCGAGTTTATCGATAACATGCCAGATATTGCTCCTTGAGGGCAGTTATCCGCGCATATGGAGCAGGAGTCGAACCTGTAACCCGGGCAAGACTCTACCCTGCCGAAAATTACTAAATCGTCCAGTTGTCCCATGCCAAGGGATACCCCGATTTCCTTCATGTCTTTACCGGGCTCAAAATCCTTTTTGTTTTCAACGTTCATTATCTCCTGAAATATCAGTCTTTTTGCCTTTTCAGTAGCTTCATCCCTGTCTTTATGGACCCAAGCGGACAGAACAGCAATATCGACTAAAGACACGTTCTCCTTGGGAAAACGACTGTACCTTAAGATATCATCAAACAAACTCTTGTTCGAACAACCAGCTATAATGAGGTGATCGGGATTCTTCTTCAGATGATAGTGGATATCACTTATTCCATCACGATCACATAGTCGGTCCATCTTGATAACCCTCGTAACTCCTTCGTCCACCATGGATTTGGATAGGGACCTGAAATTCAGGGCGATGGTTTTATCACATGAACAGATAAATAGGACGATTTCCTTTTTTAGGTTGGTCATATAAACAAACATAAACAAAAAAAAATAAAAAATGTACCCGGTCTCCGAAGGGAGACTGGGTTTTCGTGTTTTCAACGCGGGAGATTTATTCTCCGAACTTGGCGATCATATCAGCTGCTATTTTGCCAGCGACGTCGCTGACGCCAAGCTTATCAAGCTGTGCAGCGGTTGGTATGCCTGTTTTCGTAGTGAATCCCCTCAGTTTCCAGTACTCCGGGAGTTTCACATTGTACAGCTTGTCCTTGTCCACTACGAGGCCGTCCTCATAGCGTATCTTGGTTCCTTTGGGCCATGGTCCTGCCTTAAATGGTTCATTGAACCATTTCCAAGCAGTCTGCCCGTCCCATTCTGCTGGAGTGAATGCCGGATCGCCCGTCTGGGTGTACAGGTTGATTATCCTGCAGAGAGCTGCTGACACCGCTCCATTCGCCATGTTGTTGTCGTTGGTCCAGTCCTTCCAGCCAGTTGCAGCCTGCGTCATAGCGTTTATGGCATCTACTCCCCATGTTCCTCTGACGAACATGCAGATGACCATTGAATTGGAGTTATATGCTGCATCTTGTTGGTCTATAAGGGCTTGACCTTCTGCACTGCCTTCCGTGTGAGTGTTGGGCTTTACCGTGGTGAGGTAGGAAAGTGCTGACTTGCATCCGCCCCTTACGGTGTGGGCTGGCTGACCGTATCGATGGGTTGTCATGACATAGTTCATGATTTCGGGCTTGCCCTTCAGCGCAGCGAAGTACTTGGCTGTCTCGTAAGCGCCGTTTGCCAGCTTGTCGCCTATGCCTTCTCTGAGAGCGATCTTGTACACCATCTGCTCAATAGCATCTATGTTGCCCCATGTGAGGTTGATTCCGTCGAGGTCTGCCGCTGTGATATAGCCCCTCTGCATCAGCTCCATGAGGAACGAAAGGTTCATTCCATTGTCTATGTAGTCAAAGCTCAGGTCGTCGTGTATGTAGGTGGCTCTCAACAGCTTGTTCTGGGACTCGTGCATATCCCAGATATCTCCGGGATACGGATCATAAGGCTCCTTCCAGTCGGGATGACTGTTTGGTGTTAGGAGACCAAGATTGCCTCCCAATACGCCCATGGCTTCCCAATCAGGCATATCCGTAATCGTGCCGTCTACCTTCGGGTTGCTGCTGTTGGCCTTGGCTGTAATCAGGCATTTCTGGGCACAACCTCTGCAAGACTGCCTCTTTACCCAAGAGGAGTCCCTCATGAATGGGCCCGAGATTGTAACGAGGGCTTCTGGGTCTTCCCATGAGCCTTCCTGCCAGTTTCTGATTGGGTAACAGGATGAATTCATGCTGTTGCCCCACCCAGTGGCAGTTCCGTAGTTCCTCCAGTTATACTGCGCCTTCATCTTAGTCCGGACTGCCCTGCATACATCCATAAAGGCCTGCTTGTCATAAAGCGGGTGTCCCATAGTACCCCTGACCACTACCGCCTTGAGATTCTTGGCGCCCATGACGAAGCCTCCGCCTGCTCTGCCGTGAGCTCTGGCGCCCTCTGTCGAAACGCATGAATTCCATACCATGTGCTCGCCTGCTCTGCCGATCTGCCAGGACCTTGCCAATACCTTGTTGCCAATGCCCTTGTTCGGGTCTGCAGGGTGTTTCGCAGCGAGCAATGGTGGCATTTCGCCTGTGGTGAGCATGCTCTCTGCCCTGTAGTCGAATTTTGCATGAACCGCCTTGTTAACCTCATTCTCGGTATGCTCTGCATCCATTTTTCCCCAGAGATGGCTCGCATCCCTTATCTCAACCTTGTCGTCCATGACTGCAAGGTAGACGGGATCACTGGCTTTCCCAACTATCTGGATGCCGTCCCATCCTGCGAACTTCATCTCAGAGGGGGTAAGACCTCCTGCTAAAGATGCGCAATTGAACTTCATGGGCGACTTGGTAGCCACACAGGACCTTCCGCCCGGTGCTGCTCCGGTTACGGGACCTACCAAGAAATGCAGCAAGGTTTTAGGATTATCTGCAGGCACGTCTGGACCAGCTGTGCCCTCTTTGAGCATTAAGTAGGCTCCGAGAGCCTGACCACCGAGATATCTCTTGTATATCGCCTCTTCCAGTTCCACAACGCTTGTGGTTTCTTGCGTTAAATCTACTCTTAGGATTTTACCCCAAGCACCGAACATCACAAATCCCTCCTTACACTATACATACTGCTATAAAGCATCTCAGCCCTATTCGTCGGGTCCAGCGCATGGAACCTACCAGGTATGTTAGCTACGAATCGCAGGCAGTCAGGCTCTGGGCAGACTTCTACACATGTTGGTTGCCCGGCACACGCTGTGCAAACCGTTGCTATGCCATCGGGCGTATAATATACGCCGCTGCCAAACAGCTGCTCACAGATTTCACTGCACTTGCCGCATGAAGCGAAACCCAGACACAAATCCGCATTGACGCGCTTGTAACCATTACCGTAGTAGCCAGCGACGGTCTCCTTATCTGGAACGGTTTCTATCGCATTGGTGGGACAGACATATTGACATGGCATCTCAGTAGTCCCGTCACTCCACTCAGTGAGGTTACAAAAATGGCATACGTTTGGAACGTCCACAAATGCGAAACGCATATTCCTGATTCTCGCATAGGCTAGGTTTATGCCCTTATAGTCTGCGGGTTGATATTTAAAAGCACACTCTTCTGCGCATATGTCGCAACCTGAACATGCTCTGTAGTTGATATCAAAACATGCCCCTTTTACCACTGCCGCCTGTGCAGGCGTTGGTGCTGGCGTTGGTGCTGCTACTGGTGGTGCTGGCGTTGCTGCTGGTTTTGGCGTTGCTGCTGGTGTTGGTACTGGCTGTGCTGCTGGGTGCGATGGCGTTGCTGTTGGTGCTGCTGCTGGTACTGGCGTTGCTGTTGCTGGTAATGGTGGTGCTGTTCGTCCAGGCATTGATGGTGTAGGTGTAGGCTCAGGCTCTGATACACATCCAGAAATCCCCATTGTTGCTACTGCCCCGGCAATAGCAAGAGATTTAAGAAACCTGCGCCGTCCTATGGCTTTTGGATCACTTTCTCTCTCTAAAGCTTCTAACACGCGAATTTCCTCCATTTCTTTTTTTTTTGAAAGTCCCTCTTCATTCACGATATCGGAACTTACATTGGTTTATATCTCTGTTAGATATTCTATTTAAAACTTTTGCACTTTTCAAGCCGCGTCGAACTTTTTTTTTATTTTTAGTAATCGGACCGCACTCTTTTAGTGAGGGATAAACGTTCAAAGAGTTGAAGCAGGTAGATATATGTAATGTAGATGAAATTGAGCCGTATATGACACAATGGGGGGTTTGTCAGGAGAGTTTCCTATCTTGACATTGATTTTAGAGAACAATTTTAGAGAACACTCCTTGGGAGTGGTTTTTTCTATGGGAATGGTTTTTCAATCTTCTTCGTCCCGGTTATACCATCACAGGAACCGTGCAATCAGCAAACTGAACTCAAATAATATGACTAACATGACTGCCACTACCAATTGCGAGAGCAGCGTAGGGTCAGGTGTTGCGAGCATTGCAAAGGCCAATAATCCACTATACACCAACCACCTTCTTTCCACCAAGCCCTTGTATTTTACTAGCCCCATCTTCACAGCAAAGACCGTTAACAAAGGGAGCTGAAATACGAGACCAAAGCCCGCAGTAGTCGTCACCACTACCGAGAATGTATCTTTGATCGATAATTGGGCAAATGCAACATCACTGGAAGCGAATATCACTAACCTGAAGAAGGTTGGAACCACGAGGAAATAGCCAATAGCAGCACCTGCGACGAACAAGATCAATGAGAATGGCACTACTAAATAGAGAAAACGTCTCTCGCTCGGGTATAGTCCAGGTCTCATGAATGCTAGCATTTCATAGAGAAGTAATGGAACACCAATCACAAAAGCACATATAAGCGAGAGCATTATCCTTATGGTAATGATTTCCCAAGGACCGTAAACCACCATCTCTACATTAGGTGGGAGCAAATGGCCCCATAGGGTCCTGAGCATCTCATCAGAGAAGGGGAATACGACCGCAGTTACGACGGCAACCCCTCCAAAGATGACGAGCAGTCGTTGTCGCAATTCGGCAAGGTGCTCTCTCAAGGGCAATTCCCTGTCACTAGGGGGTACATCATAGTCAATGCTCATTTTATCAATAGACTCTTTTTCATCCCTAAACTTAATACTATGGACAACTAATAGTAGGCGCAACGATCAATTAATGACTAATAAATAATATGACTGAACAGTAGACTGAGGGTAAACAAACAAGTAGGTAAGGGTAAATAATTGGCTCTTGAAGATTTTGGCGTTATCTTAGCTGCTTTACGCAAAAAACTGATGCGCATAGCCATAGTGATAGGAGTAGGAACCTTTGGGTCTTTTCCTTTCATGAGCAGGTTGTTAAATCAAATACAAAAAGACCTGTTGCCAGAGGGCGTGAAGACCGTAATAATCCAGCCAGTTGAAGCAATCATGTTAGAGATGAAAATGTCTCTGATCATTGGTGTGCTTATATCGTTACCGCTTATAGCGTATTATGTGTATGATGCGCTGAGGAATAGATATGATGTGGTGAATCGGTTTGAGGTAAAGAAGTCGTTCATAGTATTGGTAGCAGTCTCAGCCCTAATCCTGTTCTTTTTGGGCACCGCTTATTCGTACTTTATCATGCTTCCCGTCCTGCTCAGTTTTCTGAACACACTTGCGATGAGTGTTGGGGCAACAAGCACTTGGTCTTTAGAATTATGGGTCCATTTCGCCATAATGATGACCGTGGTCTTTGGCTTGGCCTTTGAATTACCCATAGTGCTCCCTCTGCTGGCGCGATTTGGTGTGGTCAGCTATCAAACCCTTCGAGAGCATCGAAGACACGGAATAGTAATCGTGTTCATAGTAGCGGCGATCATAACGCCACCAGACGTGATTTCTCAGATGATGATCGCACTTCCGATGCTTCTATTCTATGAAATCGGCTTGCTCGTCACCAGAATTGCAGTCAAATCCTAGAGGGTAGAAATGAAAGTTGCTGTCGGAGGGACGTTTGAGCCTTTGCATGACGGACATAAGGCGTTACTCAAAAGGGCATACGAACTTGGCAATGTTTTCATCGGACTGACCTCTGATGATTTGGCAAAGCACCGCTATAAAGAGGTATGTCCGTATGAAGAAAGAAAGAAATGCATGAATCGGTATATCCAAGGAGATCTTAATTCGCAGGCAAATATCCAAAAATTAAACGAACCCTACGGATCAACCATAAGCGAGCATTTCGACTATATAGTCGTGTCGCCAGAGACTTATCCTGTTGCAATGAAGATCAATCTAATCAGAAAAGATAAGGGTCTTCGACCGATCGAAATAGTCAAAATAGATTTTGTGTTGGCTCAGGATGGAAAGCCAATTTCCTCTACCAGAATCAAAAATGGCGAAATTGACGAACATGGCGTTTTATTAAGATAGGATCAATCTACATCACATAGTAAAGAGCTTAATCGTCAATAAATTTAGTCTGGGTTCTTGATTTAGTATCATCACACATATACGGCAATTACCTTTGGATTCTTAGAGCACATTATATCAAGCTGCTTGCTGTTTTATGCCTGCAATTCAGAAAGAATTTCACCAATCTTTACCAGTTTCTCACCAGCAACCCCTGCCATCTTCGACTGTGCCTGCTATCCCTAAAATCCCTAGATAAAGAGAGATTCTATAGTTTCGAGCGCATCTTTTACGCTACGTTATATGCATAGACGAGGCATCCGTGATACGGGGCACCTGTGATATCCCCTTCTCGATCATCGCCCTTGTGAATTTTAGGAATGTTCGGTTTGCATTTTATTTGATGGAGGAGCAAGCACATTCTCTTGGCATAGAGGATCAACATCGAATCCACTGTCATGGAACATCCTAATTGACACCAACCAAGCCCAAGATACTCTTTGAAACACTCTTTAAACTACAGACCGACTGGTCAAAACACAAATCAGCATATCTCATCGAATTGCCCACCAATGTTTTATTACCTGGAAAAGCTTTTTATCCAATTGATCGTTACCCATTACAATACCATGGGGCAGTAGGGTAGTCTGGTCTATCCTCGCGGCTTTGGGAGCCGTGGACGGCAGTTCGAATCTGCCCTGCCCCATCAGAATTTTAGTATGTGTGCACAACACGACATAATTAAATTAAACACAACATATCCGGCATTGTGATCAAAGTTGGTTGGGTGACGATATCTGGCAACATGATGTTCACAAAAAACGTTAGCAGTATTCTTTCTGATAGTCACAGTCTCTTTAGCAACGAAATACTGCTATTTGTATTATGTTATGTTATGACAAGCTTACTATTTATTTAAGCTAGCTTTTTTAAGTTATGAAGAGCCCCGAGCGGGAATTGAACCCGCGATTTCCACCTATTTGTCAGCGGTACCAAGTTCGCCCCTTAAAGTCGTAGGAGCTTTAACGGTGTGGCGCTTTACCACTGAGCCACCGGGGCATACTCCTTCGATTCGATATGATATGCTTTACTATATAATATATTGCTACCTATCAAATATCGAGCTATATACGAGAACTTCAAACGAAGTTAGAATTTTAAGGATTCTGAGGTGCTTGGAAAGTGCTGAAGGA
>JAQURP010000029.1:9659-15613 GCA_028715545.1 Methanocellales archaeon
TCTTCCTTTTCTATGTGGTCATAGATGTCGATAGCGTTCTTTTCCCCTATCCCTTACTTTTCTGTCAGATCCTTCTATTCCTTTACCGTCTCATAGGTGGTAAATGTATATAGATCGATGATCTGTCCTTTATGATTTCAGTCTTCGATCTTGGCATCTTACCATTTAGAGTGTCAAAACAACACATATCTAAACTATACAAAAGTTACAAAAGAAAATTCATGCGGGGGGAGGGATTTGAACCCCCGAACTCCTACGAGACAGGATCTTAAGTCCTGCGCCTATGGTCCCCTTTTTGGCCAGCTCAGCCA
Source organism: Methanocellales archaeon (assembly GCA_028715545.1). Classification (GTDB taxonomy): domain Archaea; phylum Halobacteriota; class UBA148; order UBA148; family UBA148; genus UBA148. The sequence continues at coordinate 9,971 of JAQURP010000029.1, forward strand.
AAAGGTTGTTTGGCCAGACTTGGCAACCCCCGCATGCGGGGGACGAGATTCGAACTCGCGAACTCCTACGAGACAGGGTCCTAAACCCTGCGCCTTTGATCCAACAAAGAGAGAGAGCATTTCTCCCTGGTTGTTTGACCAGACTTGGCAACCCCCGCTTTTTGAAAGGAGAAACTGCATGTTTCCCCCTTGACCTTTTTTAAAAGGTTTTCATTAACATGACGATATTTAAGATACCGCAGACAAATTAAATTAACTACTCGGGCTAAAAACTTGGGGGTCTTAGATTATACATACTCATAGGACCTTATTTTAAATGCAGGCACAAGTTAGATGATATATTACGTGAAGGGGGTAACATGTTCGTTGGAATGGATCACGGCACCACTGCGATACGATTCGGAACAGATTATGGATGTGTTTTTGAGTTGTCGCGAGAGAGTGCCAAAACTATGCCTGACCCCCTACTACTGGAGAGCATCCTGAGTGGTCTGGAGATTAAATCAAAAGACATAGAGCTTTTTGCAATCAGTTACTCGATGGGTGATGGTATCTCTGAAATTACCGACATGGAAAGAGTGGCTAACAGAGGCGTTGTTAAGATGGGTGTCGCAGGAGTCCACATTGGAGGCGGAACACATGTCTTTGATGTCATCAAGAGGTCAGGCATACCTGCAATCGTGATACCTGGCATACATGCTAGGAGCGATATCGATAGAAGAATGAAGATGTTCTCGCACGGAGCAAGCCCAGAAAAAGTGGGCATTGCATATCATGCCTATTTGCAGGGTTATAATACGTTCATCGTATCAGACATCAGCTCAAACACCGTTACTGTGGGGGTGGTGGATGGGAAGATCGTCGGTGCCTTAGACGCATGCATTTTTGCGCCCGGAATGCTCCAGGGTCCGCTTGATCTGGATGCAATTCGGGATATCGATGCAGGCAAGATAAGCGCAAACCAGGCTTTCTCCCAAAGCGGCGTATTAAAACACACAAACTTTAGTAGCTTGGAGGAGTTGCTGAGCGCAGAGAATGAAAGCTCTAGACTGGCACTAGATAGAATATCACTCTTCGCAGCTATGGAAATAGCTGGCATGCGGATCCTTGTTAACGAACATTCATCTTGTGAAGCAATATTTCTGAGTGGTGGAATGGACAATGTGAAAAAGACGGTTGAAGAGCTTCTTGACACTAAAATAATTAGTTTAGACAAGTGGACCGCTTCAATTGGGTGTGCCGAAATAGCCAGAGACGTTTACAGAGGTAAAAAAGAGGTCTTGGGAATCAAAGTTGACTGGACCGCCACAAATAAATTTAAATAAATTCATGCCAGAATTGATAGCAGCGTCATGGAGAGTTCATGAAAGAAATACGAATACACGGAAGGGGTGGACAAGGAGTCGTTACGAGCGCTGAACTGCTCGCCTTAGCAGCTTTTAATGATGGAAAATTCAGTCAGGCATTCCCATTTTTTGGCTTTGAACGAAGGGGTGCACCTATCGTGTCTTTTGTGAGAATAAATGACTCACCTATACGATTGAGAAGCCATATCTACAATCCAGACTATGTGATCGTCCAAGATCCTACGCTGCTCGATGTAGAGGATGTTACATCGGGTTTGAAACCAGGCGGCATGGTGATCGCCAACACCGAAAAAGAGCCGGAAAAACTGGGGCTGAAAGCAGAAATCAGGGTAAGGACTATTAATGCAACTAAGATCGCAATGGAGACCTTAGGAAGCCCAATCATGAACACTGCTTTAATTGGCGCTTTTGCAGGAGCTACCGGAGAGGTTTCTGTGGGATCAATTAAATGTGCTGTTACAAGTCGTTTTCCAGGTAAAATTGGAGTGAAGAATGCAGAAGCAGTACAAAAAGCCTATGATAGGATGAGAGGATAGATAAAATGAAACTGAGTATCGGTGCCATGGTAGAGCCTGGAAGCACACGGACTAACAAAACTGGTTCATGGCGGACGTTTAAGCCCATCATCGACGTAGAAGCATGTATCGGTTGTGGAACATGCAGTATGTTCTGCCCAGAAGGCACGATATATAAAGTAGCTGACAAGTATACCATAGACTACGACTATTGCAAGGGATGCGGAATCTGTGCGCATGAATGCCCTGTAAAAGCCATAGAAATGGTCATGGAGGAGGAATAATCTTCATGGAGATCATGGAAGGTTCGCGTGCAGTGGCAGAAGCGGTCAAAGCCTGCAGACCAAATGTCATAGCAGCATATCCAATCACACCCCAAACGCACATAGTCGAAGAGATAGCACGGATGGTGGCAGACGGGGAACTCGCCAGCGAGTATGTTAGGGTTGATTCAGAGCATTCTGCAATGTCAGTTTGTGTCGGAGCCAGCGCAACAGGCGCAAGGACGTACACTGCCACTACATCCCAGGGAATGGCGCTGATGCATGAGGTGTTATTTAACGCAGCCGGGCTGAGACTGCCGATAGTAATGACCGCTGCCAATAGATCTTTGTCTGCACCGATCAACATCTGGAACGATCAGCAAGACACGGTCTCTGAACGGGATAGTGGATGGATCCAACTTTATGCAGAGGATACCCAGGAAGCAAGCGATATGATCATACAAGCGTACAAGATCGCTGAAGACCATGATATCCTCCTGCCGGTAATGGTCGGAATGGATGGCTTCATTCTGACGCATGTGCATGAACCTGTTGAGCTATGTCCTCAAGAAAAAGTTGACGATTTCCTGCCTTCGTATGATCCTGCTTATTATCTAACACCAAAGAATCCCTTATCATTTGGTACAATAGTGTATCCGAGCACGTACACGGAATTTCGCTACATGATCCATGAAGCCATGAAGAGGGCTGAGAGAAAGATCATAGACGTAGCAAGCGATTTTCGGGATAAATTCGGGCGCCACTATGGTGGGTTGATCGATACCTATGAGGCAGAGGATGCAGAGGTGCTCATAATGGCAATGGGCTCCGTCATAGGAACTGCAAAGGATGCAGTGGATGAGTTACGTTCAGATGGAAAAAAAGTAGGAATAGTAAAAGTTCGATGCTACAGACCATTTCCAGCAGAGGCAATATCAGAAGCTGTCAAGAATGCGAAGGCAATCGCAGTATTAGACAAAAACATCTCGTTAGGATATGAAGGCGCCCTGTATACGGATGTCAAATCAGCCCTTTACAATGAGAACGGTCCTCTTGCACTGGGATTCATCCTTGGATTGGGTGGAAGGGACATCACGAAGAACACGATCAAGAGCATCGCCGAGAAAGCACAAAAAGCGATCAAATCCGGGAGAGTTGAAAAGGACAGCGAGTTTGTTGATGTGGGGGTGCTATAGGATGCAAGAGGAATTGTTTGCACCTGGCCACAGAGGATGTGCAGGATGTGGGGCAGCCATAGCTGCACGATTGATTCTTAAAGGTTCTGGAAAGGACGTCATAATCGTCTCACCAACAGGCTGTTTAGAGGTTATTTCATCGCCTTATCCGGAGTCAGCATGGAAGGTTCCGTGGATTCACTCGTTATTTGAAAATGCGGCAGCTGTCGCATCTGGAGTTGAAGTGGCCCTAAAATCCCTTGGCAGGAAGGATGAGGCCAAGGTGATTGTGATAGGTGGGGATGGGGCCACCATTGATATCGGAATAGGGGCACTCTCTGGAATGCTTGAAAGAGGGCATGATATTACATACATATGTTATGACAACGAAGCATACATGAACACAGGCATACAGCGCAGTAGTTCGACGCCCTATGGTGCATCCACCACGACAAGTCCTGCGGGAAAGGTCTCCTTCGGTGAAAACAGACCAAAGAAGAATTTACCTGCAATAGCTGCCGCCCATGGGATACCCTACGTTGCCACCGCCTCGATCGCCTATCCAAAAGATGTGATAAAAAAGGTAAAAAAAGCAATTTCCATAGAAGGCCCAAAGTACCTGCAGATACATGCACCTTGTTGTACCGGATGGGGATTTGATGGAAGCAAGACAATAGAGATCGGCAGACTTGCGGTAGAGACAGCACTGTTCCCGATATATGAAAGTACAGAAGGCAAAGTCACCTCAGTCAAGAAGGTCAAGCGAAAACCCGTCGAGGAATATCTGAAGGCACAGCGACGATTCAGCCATTTGTTCAAAATCGAGGGCGGAGAGGAAGAGCTAAAGAAGATTCAGGATATTGCAGACTCGAATGCGAAGCAATTTGGGTTGGATCAATGATGTATGTCGGAAGAGTGGTCATAATAGGGCGCTCTGATGGCAGGCCTTTTATAGGGTATCGGTTATCATCCCGCTCCTTTCCGAATCGGATGGCTGTTACAAAGTTTGACTCCGTGCGTATCGTTCCAAAAGACGCAAAGGACCTGTCCAAGAGTCCATATATCTCGTATAGTTGCATCAAAGTGATCGGAGATTATGCGGTCGCCACAAACGGCTCACACACAGAGCCCATAGCAGAAAAAATAGAATTAGGGTATCCTCCAAGAGATGCCATAGCACTCACTCTGTTAGCGATGGACTATGAAAGAGACCAATATAAAACGCCAAGAATTGCAGGCGTTATTGACAAAAACGGGAAAGGTTGTTTAGGCATAGTACAATCAGACGGCATAAATGTCAAGGAATTCAAGCTTGAAGAGGAGGCGTTCTTCATCGCAACCTATGAGAAGACCGACTTTGAGCCGTTATATACGAATGTAAAGGGATCGACTGCGACCGAGATCGCCAAGTTTATGTACGAACTGGAGTTCGAGAATCCGGTGTGTGCAGCCGCTGCACTGTGGGATGGAGAGTTTAAAACGAGTGCATATAATGTAATGGGCAATAAATAAACAGCTGAAAAAAGGTAAAGATGAGATTCAACGAAAAGTTGACCGACGCATCTAAAAAGAATGAAAGCCTGCTCTGCATAGGACTTGACCCTGACGTAGAGAGAATTCCTTCCTTTTTGCGTGAAACCAAGGACCCAATCTTCGAGTTTAATAAGCGGATCATCGACTCAACCAAGGATTTGGTTATCGCCTACAAACCGAATCTCGCATTTTACGAGGCACTGGGCTTGGACGGCTTAACATCCCTGACAAAAACCATAAAGTACATTCCCGATGATATACCCATCATCGCTGATGCCAAGAGAGGAGATGTCGAGCATTCGGCAAAGGCCTATGCCAAGGCTATGTTCGATGCATTTAACTTTGATGCGGTTACGGTGAATCCTTACATGGGCAGTGATTCTGTCAAGCCCTTCCTGGATTATGCAGAAAAGGGCGTATTTGTCCTGTGCAGGACATCCAATCCGGGTTCAAAAAATTTCCAAGACCTTTGCTGTGATTCCAAAAAATTTCTGTACGAGATCGTGGCTGAACATGCGGTGGGCTGGAATGTAAACAAAAACTGCGGATTGGTGGTCGGCGCCACCTATCCGGAGGAGCTGAAGAAGATCAGGGATATGGTGGGAGAAGACATGCCCATATTGATACCAGGGGTGGGCGCACAGGCCGGCGATCTGGAAAAGGCCGTAAAGTTCGGCACCAACTCATCGGGAGACATGGCAATCATAAGCGCATCCCGGGTCATCCTCTATGCAGGCAAGGAAAAGGATTTTGACACAAAAGCCAGGATGGTTGCCAATTACATAAGAGA
>JAQURP010000030.1 GCA_028715545.1 Methanocellales archaeon
GTCATTTATGTCGGTGCACCTCGCTATCTCATTCGAATTACTGCTCCAGATTATAAAAGAGCCGAGGTCGCACTTAGAAAAGCAGCAGAAGCAGCTATTCAAATAGTGGAAAAATCAGAAGGTATTGGGAAGTTTTATAGGGACCGGGCATGAAATCCAAAATGCGAAGATGCGCATGTGGTATATATACTTTCCAAAAAATTTGTCCCGTTTGTGGGAATGATACAAAAAATCCATTACCCCCTAGGTTCTCCCCTGTTGATCCCTATGGCAAGTATCGGAGACAGATGAAAAAAAAGAGGTGTGAAGGTGGAAACCAGCATTGTTCAAATTAAAGACGTGGTCTTAAAAAATCCAATCATGATTGAGGGTTTGCCAGGTATTGGCCATGTAGGAAAGTTGGTTGCAGAACACATGGTGGAAGAGCTAGGCGCCGAAAAGATAATAGAGATATATTCCTCTCACTTTCCCCCACAAGTTTTAGTGATGAAGGATGGTACGGTAGAATTGGCAAAGAATGAAGTATACGCCTGGTCTGGTGGTAAACACGATCTCCTATTGCTGGTAGGGGCCTATCAGAGTACTACCAATGTCGGTCACTATGATTTAACTGAGGTATATCTGGACATCGCTCAAAAGTATGGTGTGAAGAGAATTTACACGTTAGGGGGTTATGGCGTAGGTCATTTGGTCGAAAAGCCAAGAGTGTTAGGCGCAGTAAACAATATAGACTTGGTGGGTGAGATGAAGAAATACGGGGTATCCTTTGAGGAAGACGAGCCCGGAGGCGGCATAATAGGTGCATCGGGATTACTTCTCGGTATGGGGCAGCAAAGAGGTATAGATGCCGTCTGCCTAATGGGTGAGACATCTGGGTACCTAGTGGACCCCGAAAGCGCGCAAGCTGTACTAAAAAGCCTATCAAAGGCTCTTGGCATGAAAATCGACATGAGGGCTCTAGAGAACAGGGCCAAAGAGATGGAGAAGATAATCGCTAGGCTAAGGGAAATGGAGCAAGCCCCCGAAATAGCGCCCATCGAGGAAGACCTGAGTTATATTGGATGATTTTGATGGAAGTCAACTCAGATCTACATATACACTCTCACTACTCTGCAGCCACATCCACCACGATGAATTTTCCTGTTTTAACCGAGTGGGCGTCAAAGAAGGGCATAGAACTTATTGGAACTGGGGATTGTTTACACCCAAAATGGCTAGATGAAATCAAGGCGTTGGAACGCATAGATGATGGCACTTTTGTCGTGAGCAATACGCATTTTGTCTTGACATGCGAGGTCGAAGATTCAAACAGGGTTCATCACCTTTTGATTTTACCATCCATCTCCAAGGCTGAGGAGCTTCACGACAAATTTGTGAATTATTCTCCTAATATCAATTCGGAAGGCAGACCTAAGGTAAATTTAGATGGTGAACAAATAGCGGAGCATGCAAAAGACGCAGGCGCTTTGTTCGGCCCTTGCCATGCATTCACGCCATGGACGTCGATGTATGCTTATTTTGACAGTATTAAGGAATGTTATGGTTCAATGGCATCTCATGTATCTTTCATTGAGTTGGGGTTGAGTGCAGATTCTGACTATGCTGACAGAATAGAAGAGCTGAAAGATCTGACATTTCTGACCAATTCGGATGCCCACAGTCCATGGCCTATCCGTCTTGCAAGGGAGTTTAACAGGTTTAAGCTGGGGTCTATCTCATATGCGGAACTCAAAAAAGCGATCTTGCGTGTACAGGGTAGGGGGCCGTTATTGAACGTGGGCCTTCCGCCCGAAGAAGGAAAATATAACGAGAGTGCATGCATACGATGCTATAAACACTACACTTTTAAAGAGTGCCTCATGAATAACTGGAAATGTCTGTGTGGAGGAAAAATCAAGAAAGGCGTTCAAGATAGGGTGAATGAGCTGGCAGATTACGAAGAACCCAAGCACCCCTTGCATAGGCCAGCATATCTCAAATTGATTCCTCTGATAGAGATAATTGCCTTGGCGCTTAATTCTAACTTAAACTCCAGGGTTGTGATGGATGCATGGAATGCCCTCATGACAAAATTCGGCAACGAAGTAAAGGTTTTAGTTGACACCAAAATAACAAAACTAGATGTGATAAACCCGTCTATATATGAGGCTATAATGGCTTTTAGAAACGGTCAGATAATTCTTTCTCCTGGGGGCGGTGGACAATATGGGCACGTGGAATTACCGGGGAGAGAGAGCATACTAAAAAATATAGCAGCCCAGAGTTCTTTATTTGATTTTTGAAGGCGAATATTTTTATAGGAGTTGGTAGCACATCGGAGGGGGAAATCGACGGAAGATGAATAAATATCTTGAACAACTGGGATCTAAATTAGATGAGATAGAGCTTAAAAAATTATCTAAAATACAAAATACTAAAGTTCACCAATTTGTTTTAGAATCAATTGAACTTTGTAATCCACAGAAAGTATTTATTTGTAGTGATACACCCAGTGAGGTAGCGTACATAAAACATATGGCAATTGCTTCAGGTGAAGAATCTGCCGCATTATCAACACCTGGGCATACTTTTCATTTTGATGGACCACGAGATCAAGGTAGGGACCGTGAAGTAACAAAATTTCTTGTTCCAAAAGGAGATTCTTTACCGCCTGCACTTAAACAAATTGACCGAGAGGAAGGATTAAAAGAAATTATTTCGCATCATAAAGATTCAATGAAAGGCAAAACAATGATTGTTATATTTCTTCTTTTAGGTCCTGCTGATTCTGTGTTTACGATACCATGTATGGAATGTACTGATTCTTGGTATGTTTCACATTCAGTAGATTTACTTTATAGAAGAGGATACCAAAAATTTTGTAAAATTTCTAAAGATACGGATTTTTTAAAAACTTTACACTCTGCAGGGAAGTTAAATGAAAATATGGTAAGTGTTGAATACGATAAAAAACGCATATATATAGATTACACAACTAACACAGTTTATAGTGTCAATACCCAATATGCAGGCAATTCAATTGGTTTTAAGAAACAGGCTTTAAGATTAGCTATTCGTAAAGCTCATAAAGAAGGATGGCTTGCGGAACATTTTATGATACTAGGTGTAAAGGGAAAAAATGGAAGAAAGACATATTTTGCAGGAGCATTTCCTTCGGCTTCTGGCAAAACATCTACTGCAATGCTTCCAGGTGAAACAATACTTGCAGATGATTTAGCATATGTGAAAAACATTGATGGTGAATGTCGTGCTGTAAATGTTGAATGTGGAATTTTTGGTATTATTCAAAATGTTAATCCTGGAGATGACCCATTGATTTATCAGATTTTGACTCAACCTGGGGATATTATTTTTTCTAATGTTTTAATTAAAGATGAAAAACCTTGGTGGTTAGGTATGGGTTGTGAGCTTCCTAAGGAAGGGATAAATTATAGTGGGAAGTGGTGGGAAGGTAAAACAGATGAAAATGGTGATAACATATTGCCATCACATAAAAATGCAAGGTATACTGTCTCACTTAAAGCATTGCCAAACTGTGACCCTGAATTAGAAAATCCTAAAGGTGTAAAATTAGGTGGGATAATGTTTGGTGGCAGAGATTATAGGGGTTATGTCCCTGTTCAACAGGGGTTAGATTGGGCACATGGTATACTTGCCTATGGTGCTGCATTAGAGACAGAAACAACTTTTGCCACTGTTGGACAGGAGGGAAAACATGAAATAAACGTTATGAGTATACAAGATTTTGTTTCAATACCATTAGGTCAATATATAAAGAATTATTTAGAGTTCGGTAAAAAATTAAATAAAGTTCCACTTGTTTTTGGTGTGAATTATTTCTTACGTGACTTAAAAACAGGGGCGTACTTGAATACTCGTAGAGATAAATATGTTTGGGTAAAATGGATGGAACTGCGTGTCAACAACGATGTCAAAGCAAGAGAAACACCAACGGGACTTATACCACTTTATGAAGATTTGGTGCCTTTATTTAAGCAACTTTTAGGTAAGGACTACACAAAAGAAGAGCATGTAAAACAGTTTACAATACGTGTGCCAGAGAATCTATTAAAAATAGAGCGAGTGAAAGAATTTTTGAAGGCAGAGGTCTCTGACGCACCACAGGAACTTTTTGATGTATTGGATGAACAAAAAGGACGACTTGTCAAAGCAAAAGAGCGGTTTGGCAATTATATCTCACCAGAAAATTTTGAAATAGTGTAATAGTTGTTTATTGGAATGTTGAATTATGCGCTCGTTAAATGGCTCTTGCTAATTAAAAAGAGCGTGATTCAACCAAGTCTCTCTTAATAGAGCCCTGCAAAAAAACGTAGGGAAGTTGCACAAAAAGTCTCCAAAAATCGTTAGTTTTTGTGCAAAGCTCCATTCTTCAAAAAACTTAAATATCGACATGATGTACTCGGAGATGTGATTGTTAATAGAAATAAATGCTTTTACTGTGGGGCATGCGTTGCAGTCTGTCCCATGGGTGCACTGGAGTTGATCGAGACGTGGATTGAGATCAATGAAGATTGCAACGATTGTGGCATTTGCGCTAAGATATGCCCCGTTGGTGCCTTGGTGGTAAAATGAGAGACCGCTATGATGTCATCGTCGTGGGTGCAGGTCCAGCAGGATCTATGGCAGCAAAGACTGCTGCTGAGCACGATTTAGAAACACTCTTACTGGAAAAGAGGGTGGAAATAGGCGATCCAGTTAGATGTGCAGAAGGGGTGGGCAAAGAAGGATTAAAGCAATTCATAAAACCCGATAAGCGTTGGATTGCTGCTGAAGTCAAAGGTGCAAGGATATGCTTCCCAGGGGGCATAAAGATCGAGATGTCAGAGGCTGGTCCTGAAGTGGGCTATGTTCTCGAACGAAAGATATTTGACCGAGAGCTTGCCAAGCAGTCGGCAAAAGCCGGTGCAGAAGTAATGGTAAAAACAAGGGTAACCGATTTGATTAAAGAGGATGGATTCATTAGGGGTGTCAAAGCAGAACATCTCGGGGATTCATTTGATATTCATGCGGACGTCGTGATTGGTGCTGATGGCGTTGAAAGCAAGGTTGGACGGTGGGCAGGCATCAATACGACCCTTAAACCAAAGGATATCGAAACCTGTGCTCAGTTTCTGATGGTTGACGTTGACATTGATCCAGACTATTGCGAGTTCTATATAGGTAATCAAATTGCACCTGGGGGTTATGCATGGGTTTTTCCAAAAGGGAATAACGAGGCTAATGTTGGCCTTGGAATATCAGGAAACAGATCAGAGGTACATCCTATCAAACATCTAAAACGTTTCGTAGAGAGAAAATATCCGGAAGGACAGATCATTGAAATGATCATGGGTGGGGTGCCTGTAACGGTTCCTACCAAAACTACTACAAACGGACTAATGCTCGTAGGTGATGCAGCTAGGATGTCAGACCCTCTTACGGGCGGAGGTATTATTCATGCGATGAAGTCTGGAACTATGGCTGGTGAAATTGCATCGAAGGCGGTACAATCTGGAGATTCGTCAGTTGAATGCCTTAACGAGTATGAAAGACTCTGGAGATCAGCCATTGGTGCAACACTACAGAAATCATACAAGGCCAAAGAATGGCTTTTAAAACTGAGTGACGCTGAATGGGACTCCATAGCCTCCTCTCTGGTGGGAATTAACTTCGAGGAGCTTACAGCATTTGGGTTGTTGAAAGAATTGACACTGCGCAATCCAAAGTTACTTTGGGATCTAAGATCCATATTATGACTAGTTGCTACTCCAAGGTGAATTGATCATGTACGCGATAATAGTTGGGTGTGGAAAGATAGGCAGTCGTCTTGCTCAGTTATTATCGTCTGATAAAGATAATGTCGTTGTCTTGGACAGAGATTTGACGAAGTTCGAAGAGATCGACAAAAGTTTTGACGGGTTGACAATCGAAGGAGATGGGACCGATCAAGACGCTCTGAAAAAGGCCGGAATAGATAAAGCTGACGTTTTTATTGCGACGACAGAGGATGACAACACGAATTTGATGGCTTGTCAGATTGCAAAGCAAGTGTTTAACGTAAGTAGAGTCATATCTCGGGTTAATGACTCCAAAAGGGAACCCCTTTTTAAGGAGCTGAAAATAGATGCCATTGTCTGTCCTACAACAATAGCTGCGACTCATCTCAGGAATGCTGTTATATATCCCAATTTGACTACAATACTGACGTTGAATGGTGGGAACATTGATATCAGTGAGATACGGATCCAAGGTTCAGCCAGTGGAAAGGCACTTAAAGACCTAAATTTGCCAAAAGAATCCACTATAGCAGCAATTATAAGGGAGAAACAGACTTTGATCCCTTCTGGAGATACGATACTTCAAGAAGGTGATGTTGTAGTCGTGGTAAGTTTGGCCACTATCTCTGATGAAGTCGGGAACATTTTAAGTAGGTGAAATATCCTCATTAAATGATGATCGAATGATAAAGGGCGATCTAGGGACTATATTACATTATATCGGGCTAATGTTACAGCTTTTTAGCATGTTTGTAGCTATCCCTATACTGGTGGCTCTATGTTTTAAAAACGGATTCTATGTAATCCTATCGTTTGTTACAGTCGCTACACTCTCTTTATTGGTGGGCTACATACTGCGAAGAATTACCTCCCCAGGGGAGTTGAACCTTAGAATAGCAATGGTAATTTCTGCCCTCACTTGGATTACTCTGGCGGCTTTTGGGGCTCTGCCCTACATATTATGTGGGGTCCTCTCATTAGAAGACGCATTGTTTGAGAGTATGTCTGGATTTACAGGAACAGGTCTAACGATGTTTTCATCTGCAAGGGGGGTTGAATGGCTGTCATCCGGGTACCAATCCATTTTGTTCTGGCGTAGCTTAACGCAGTGGATAGGTGGTGTAGGGGTCATAGTACTATTCATTGCGATAATGGTTCATGGAGTTGGCGGGGCTGCTACGGGGTTATATACTGCAGAGGGCCGGGCCGAAAGAATCGAGCCCAGCATCATCAATACAGCGCGTTGGATATGGAAGGTCTACGTCGCATACACTTTCATAGGAATAATATTGCTTTGTATTGTAGGCATGCCATTATGGGATTCCATAAATCACGCCATGACCGGATTAGCAACAGGTGGTTTCTCAATAAAAAACTTAAGCATTGCATCCTATGACAGTGTTGCAGTTGAGCTTGTGTTGGTCCTCATTATGGTTTTTGGTGCCATCAGTTTTGCTCTTCATAAAAAATTGATCGAGCTAAAATTTCGTGAGATTATCCGAAGCCCAGAGATAATATTGATGGCTTTGACGTTGTTGGCGTTGACGCTCTTACTAACATTGGAATTAAAAAACTTTAGGATAGCATCGTTCAGCGTGATCTCTGCGTTAACTGGTACGGGATTTGCTAATGCAGAAAGCATGGAGCTATGGAGTGACTTCTCAAAATTATTGATTATCATTCCGATGATTATGGGCGGGGGTTATGGGTCCACTTCCTCTGCTCTAAAGCTCATTAGGTGCGCCATACTTTTAAAGTCGATCATATGGTTGGTGAAAAAATATTTACTGCCTATATCAGCTATTGTTCCACTTAAAGTCGGCAGAACTGTCATAAAAGAGGAAGAGATAACGATGGCTGGATTATACGCATTTGTTTATCTATTTGTCCTCACACTCTGTGCAATGGTATTTATGTCATACGGTCATTCTATGGTAAACTCCTTTTTCGAGGTCGCATCTGCACAGGGCAATGTCGGACTGTCGGTGGGGCTAGCCGTTCCTAGTTTGATGCTTGGTGAAAAGATCACTTTGATCCTTGCCATGTGGATGGGCAGGCTTGAAATATTTCCAGTACTGATACTGTTGGCCAATATAGTTAAGCGTTCTTAATTACATAGGTGGCATTTAACCATGTATATTGTGATAGTTGGTGGAGGAAGAATTGGTACTTTTCTCGCAAGCACACTTTCGAAGGAAGGGGAAGAAGTTGTCCTGATCGAATCCGACAAAGAGATTTGCCAGAATTTAGCGGAAAAACTCGACATTTTGGTAATCAATGGTGATGGAACGGATGCAAAATATCTAGAGGATGCGGGGGCGAAAAAAGCAGATGTATTTGTCGCTGTAACGGGGGAGGATAAGGTGAATCTTGTCTCGTGCCAAATGGCTAAAAAGAACTTCGACGTTCCCCGTACCATAGCGAGGGTGAATGAGCCAAAAAATGAATCTGTTTTTGAGAGTTTAGGAATCGATGTTGCGATAAGTTCTGTAACAGCTGTATCGATGATTATAAAGAATGCCGTTACTTCTGGAAAATTAACCACGCTTTTGACCCTAAAAGAGGGCAATGTTGAGTTGGTGGAGCTTCATGTACCCGAAGACTCACCTGCGATCAATAGAACGATCAAAGACCTTTGCCTACCAGATGAATGTATTCTTACTGCAATTATCAGGCAGGGTCACTTGATTTTTCCAAAGGGCGGAACTGTGATAGAAATGGGCGACCTCATTGTGGCGCTCACCACCGCTGAGCACATTGATGAGTTAAAAAAGACGATCTTAGGGACAAAATAAATGAAAATTGCTGGGGTTGATGAAGCGGGCAAAGGGCCAGTAATAGGATCCATGATCGTTGCAGGAGTCATGGTGCAAGAGGACATGCTTCCGGTGTTAGAAGGGATCGGGGTTAGAGACTCTAAAGCGATTTCACCAAAAAAACGAGAGTTTTTAGCGAGTAAGATCAAAGAAGTCGGGGTTTGTTATACATTAGAGCTATCCGCTAGTGAGATCGATGCTCTTCGTAAGAAGACAAATATGAACGAAATTGTCGTCGAAAGCCACGTGAGGGTGCTCAAACAGTTAAAACCAGATGAAGCGTTCTTGGATGCAGCTGATGTGGACGCTGATAGGTTTTCAAAGAAAGTGCAGGCTGGGTATGGCAAAAACATCAAGATCACTTCAGAGCATAATGCGGATGTAAAATACCCTCTCGTTTCTGCAGCTTCGATTATTGCAAAAGTAAGGCGGGATGAAACTGTCCGAGAACTGGAACGCCTATTAGGGAAAAATATCGGGTCTGGATACCCGTCTGATATTCGTACAATGTGTTTTCTGGACGACTGGATCAAAGAGCATGATTCATTGCCATCTTTTGTGCGACATTCATGGAAGACTGCCAAGAATGCATTGAAAAGACATGAGAAATCACGCATGGTTTAAATAGATTAAAGGTCACTATCTATCAATGGTGATGTGATGATAGGAACAACAGAATTAATGATAATTTTGGGTGTAGCCGCACTTATATTTGGCAGTAGTAAACTTCCTAGCATCGCCAGAGATGTTGGAAAAGCGCTTGGTGAGGTTAACAAGGCTGAAAAGGAGTTAGAGAGGCTTAAAAGTGATTTTACATCAGAGATTCAATCTTCCATACAGGACCCTATTCAATCTTCTATTCAGTCCACTATGGAATCTACTGAACTTACCATGCAGTCAGAACCGGTACCAGAACAAAATATAGCACCAGAGGAGAAATCTAATGATCCTGATGACGTCGAAGATCCCCATGAGCCTGATATCGAAGGGAGGATAAAAGACGAGGCATTTAAGTACATCGGCTCCAAGTTCAAGTCAAAGATTTTCAGATAAAATCGATTTTTCTAGGTATATGGTTAGATGGCGGAGCATACAAGCCCTGCTATTTTGTGCAGTTTGCATGCATGAGTAATATTGGAATTGTAGAGCTTTTTATCCTTGATGCAGTTTTAGAATCTACAATTAACATCGAAATGTTTCGGTAGGACTTGATAAATAATATGGCGAATTAATGTGTCTTGTCTCTCAATGGTCAAGGTACTGCTCCATGATCTTTAGTGCACAAAAATCTCCACACATCGTGCATGTGTCACCGGGTGAGTGGATCTGTCTTGCTCTCTTTCCATCAAGGGCAAATTTAAACTGGCCCTCCCAGTTGCGTTGACGTCGCATTTTAGCTAAGTTGAAGTCTTGATCAGAGAGACCATATTTCATCGAGTCTCCGATATGGGCGGCAATGCGACAAGCGATCGTGCCTTCACGAACATGATCTATGTTGGGAAGGGCAATATGCTCAGATGGAGTTATGGCGCAAAGATAATCCGCCCCCGCTCCACTGGCAAGGCTGGCGCCAATACAGGCAGCTATATGATCGTAGCCAACTGCGATGTCAGTAGGTAAGGGGCCTGAAACAAAAAGGGGTCTGTTGCCAGTGATCTTCTTATGGTGTCTTACATATGCAACGATATCTTTGGCAGGAACATGGCCCCCCATACCTTCTACGATAGTCTGCACACCAACATCGTTGGCACGTCTTGCCAGCTCTGCATTCTTTTGGATCTCTGATAGCTGGGGTTTATCGATCATGTCATGGACGCATCCACTTCTCATGGCATTGCCCAACGAAAGAACGACATCTCTTCTCAGGAGTATTTCCAAGATCTCATCATATCTTTCGAGAAAAGGATTCTCTTTCTTATGCGCGATCATCCATGCAGCAGTAAATGCTCCGCCTTTGGATACCATACCCATGATGCGAGTTGCCTTTTTCAATGAGGTGAGAGTGTCCAAGGTGAAACCCGCATGGATGACTACTGAACCCACACCCTCTTGAACTTGCTTTTTTATGGTCCTGATGAGATCCTCTTGGTCTATTTCATGAAATGAACCATTCTCAGCAGTGTTCTGATAAATTGGCACGGTCGTTAATGGAACGGAGACTGCATCTAAAATTGCCCTTCTGATCTCGTCTATGTCGCCGCCCATTGAGAGATCGGATATGGTGTTCGCTCCATGCTCAACAGCAACCATAGCCTTCTTTACCTCGGCATCAGGATCGATTGCCATCGATGAGGTGCCTATATTTACATTGACCTTTGTTAGCAGTCCTTTGCCTATCCCTAATGGCTTGCATTTAGGACGTGTCATGATCACCATCTCGCCACCAGCAATGTGCTTACGTACGATATCGGGCTCAATCTTTTCATGGAGGGCGACATCGACCATTTCTCTTGTAGTCCTACCTGATTTGGCCTCTTCAATTTGAGTCATACTAATCACCAAAGAATTTAGAAAGTAACGACTTTCTCATATTACACATGTCAACGAATCCGCAATGTTCACAAGGTGCTCTTTTTGACTTACCCGGGAGCATCCCATCCGTTATTTTCTTCAACCTAGTCAGGATAAGCAAGACCCTTTTCCTGTCCCAACGTTTGATTTTGGCATCTCGCAACTCTCCAAATCGAACATACTCTACAAAACCCTGTTTCACGCTAACTTCAAATTCCTCTTCGACCAACATAGCATATGCAGTTAGTTGTAGTCTGTCGTATCCCCAAATACCCTGTCTGGGTTTATCTCCAGTTTTTATGATGGAGGGAATGATCTCTCCGTCGATTAGGATCAACTTATCTGGACGCCCAACCATTCCAAGGTGCTTTGAATACATGTGATGCTCAACCATCCATGGCGTAATTTTCTCGAGAAAATGCCTTTTGCCCATATAATCTAGGTCTTTTGATAGACCCATGGTAATCTTATCGATATCAATTCTTGATTTTGCTTCGTCGATTTTTTCCTTGGGTAAGCTCCCCTCAAGTTCATCTGCAATTTTATTTAGCCAGGCTCTGAGTTCGCATAAGCGCTCCTCTTTTACTAACATAGGAAATTGGAGGGCAAGTCCTCTGAGTAATACGTGTTCTACATACTCAACCCGGTCTATCTTTAATTCGTGCCCCTTCGACATGAAATAAATTTGCCGTGGGCAAGATAGGTATAATCTTAAATCACTGACTCTTATCAAATTTACACCAATTAGGTATTTTATTAAGGACGATATATCTCTTATTGGGTAAAAGTAAATGACCAAATTTGAACGTGAGATCGTGAGATCTTTCAATAATTTTTTTGAGCAGAATGAGATCAATGCCATCGCATATAGGATTAAACAGCATAGGTTTTCTTCGCAAGTGCTTGATGTGCTCGTCGACTCCTTATATGATGATTATTATCTTGGGATTGAGTGCAAAAGCATTGTCAATAAGACAGGTTCCCTCTATTTTACTCAACATTTTGGCCTCGATCAAATAGAGCGTATAGACGATTTTCTCCGTAGGTCCGGTAGAAAAGGAATCTTGGCTGTTGAACTTAGGTATGGGAAAGGCCTGCCCGTGAGGGCACACTTCATCAAATGGGCAGATCTTAAAAAACGATATTTGGCAGGCGGTGTTGGATTTACAGTAAAAGAGATCCTGCGTTTTCCACAGATTAAAAGGGTAAGCAGGAGTTACGTGATCGATACTCAGTTGTGGAAAGAATGAAGTTGTGGAAAGAATGACCAACTTTTATAAACCCCTTTTCCATTATATACGTTGGGTGTTATAATTGGTGAAATCGATTAGAATAGAAAACGTTGTGGCATCTACGGCGATAGGGTCAGAAATAGACCTTAGTGAAGTCGCGCATGTGTTGGAGGGTGCCGATTATGATCCAGAGCAGTTCCCTGGCTTAGTTTATCGAACTAAAAATCCTAAGGCGGCTGCGCTGATTTTTCGATCTGGAAAAATAGTTTGCACCGGCGCAAAAAGCATCGAGGACGTTGAAAAAAGTTTACAAATAGTCTTTGGAAAGATGGGGGAGCTTGGTATTAACGTCATCGGAAAACCTAAGATAATAGTCCAGAATATCGTCGCATCTGCTGATTTGAAATCAGAGCTTAACTTGAATGCGATAGCTATCGGATTGGGCTTGGAGAACATCGAGTATGAGCCAGAGCAATTTCCCGGTTTGGTATACAGAATAAAAGAGCCTAAAGTGGTCGTATTGCTATTTGGGTCTGGCAAGTTGGTCATCACGGGTGGAAAGAAAACAGAAGACGTCGAGGCTGCGGTGAAAAAGATCTCCAAAGAGCTGATGGGGCTTGGTTTGCTATGAACAGAGTAAACTTCTTATGTTTTTGAGTCGTATGATTTAGCATGCCAGTTTCGAAATGGGAGGAATTTTTCAAGAAATATTACAAGCAGCAAACCCTTCACTTAGCAAATTCCTACCCAGATAAGCGTAGCTTGGTTGTCGAGTTCCCTGATATCGAGAAATACGATGTGGATTTGGCAGACTCTTTTTTAGAGAGACCCCACGATGTATTGCAAGCTGCCGAAGAAGCTTTGAAGATAATCGATCTCCCCATCGATGTATCGCTCGATAGAGTGCATGTAAGGGTAATCAAGGCTCCTGAAAGGATATATATCCGCGATTTGAGGAGCGATAATATTTTAAAATTGGTTGCGATAGAGGGCATAGTGCGCAAAGCCACCTCTGTGCGCCCTAAGATCACCGAAGCCGTATTTCAATGCGTGTTATGTGACGGTACTACTCCGGTTCTACAAATTGAATCCAAATTTACGGAACCTTATGAATGTAATGATTGCAAGAGAAAAGGTCCGTTTAAACTCGTATTTAGCGAATCCTCTTTTATAGATGCACAAAAACTACAGATTCAAGAATCCCCCGAGGAGCTGAGGGGAGGGGAACAGCCACAGACCATAGATGTGAACGTAGAGGATGACCTGGCCGGGCAAGTAGTTCCCGGTGACAGGGTGGTAGTGACAGGCATTCTTCATTCATACCAGCGAACCACTCCAGCAGGAAAGAGCACTTTTTTTGACGTCTATTTAGAGTGCATCTCCATTGAGATTCAGGAACAAGAGTTTGAAGCTCTGGAAATTTCCAGAGAGGATGAAAAGGCCATTCTTGAGCTTTCAGAAAGTCAGAACATTTATGAAATCATGGTTAATTCTATAGCGCCATCCATATTTGGCTATGCGGATATCAAGGAAGCGATGGCGCTTCAGTTATTTTCTGGCATACAAAAATCGTTGCCGGATGGCACTAAAATAAGAGGTGACATTCATTTGCTACTCGTGGGAGATCCTGGCACGGCCAAATCGCAATTGCTCAGATATGTGGCTCAGCTAGCGCCAAGGGGTATTTATACCAGTGGAAAAGGTACGAGCGCCGCAGGTCTAACAGCTGCTGCAGTAAAAGATGAATTCGGAGAAGGTAGGTGGACCCTTGAAGCGGGTGCACTTGTGCTGGCAGACAAGGGAATTGTCGCCGTCGACGAAATAGACAAGATGCGTTCAGAAGACCGTAGTGCGTTGCATGAGGCAATGGAACAGCAAACGATCAGCATAGCCAAAGCAGGCGTTGTGGCATCATTGCGATCAAGGTGCGCTTTGCTCGGTGCTGCAAACCCAAAATACGGTAGATTTGATAAATATGAGCCAATAGCAAACCAGATCAATATGCCTCCTGCGCTTTTATCCAGGTTCGATCTAATTTTCCCGATCATGGATGAGCCAAACGTAGAATTGGATGCGAAAATTGCGGATCATATCCTAACAGCACATTACGCTGGAGAGATATCCGCACATTTCAAGTACTTTACCTCTGGAAAGGTAACGAAAGAAGAAGTAGAATCTGCTATGAAGACGGTTCGACCAGCGACCGAACCAGAACTGTTGCGCAAATACATCGCCTATGCTAAACGCATCTATCCGATAATGATCGATGGGGCTAGGAAGAGATTGAGAGACTTCTATCTTGGGACGCGAAAACAAGGCGATGATGGTCCGGTTCCAGTTACTGCCCGTTCCTTGGAGGCCTTAGTGAGACTTGCCGAAGCTTCTGCAAGAATGAGACTGAGTGACAAAATCCTTGAAGAAGACGCAGATCGGGCCATACGCATCACAGAATACTGCCTAAGACAAGTTGGCATCGATCGAGAGACAGGGTTGTTCGATGTCGACGTCATAGCTGTTGGCATAACTAAAAGTCAGCGCGATAAGATCAAGCTGCTTAAGGATATAGTGCGGGAACTCGAGCGTGAACATGGTGGTGCATCTCCGAAGGAAGAAGTCTACGATAAAGCAGAGGAAAAAGGGATTGAAAGGAGTAAATCAGAGGAATTGCTAGCCAAGTTAAAGCAGCAGGGTGATGTTTACGAGCCGAAATTAGGATTTATTAAAATAGCGAGAGAATGATGTATCTAAAAACGTATGACATGGAATCGGAAATTATGGTTGCAGCATGCGACCGAGATATCCTAGGAAAAACGTTCAGCGAGGGCGAGCTGACCATTCATGTTTCCAAGGAATTCTATAAGGGCGAGCATGCTACTGAGGCAGAAGTTATAGCTGCACTTC
>JAQURP010000031.1 GCA_028715545.1 Methanocellales archaeon
TACGAATAATCCCAGACATCATCCCACTATCGCACTCACATCATCCCAGTCATACTCATATATGTGGGCTGAAATGCTTACCGAGGTTATCTTCCCTGGAGTGACGCCAACTTGCTGCGAAACATGCTCCAGCAATCTTGAAAGAGCATACCAGTTGGCAGCTGCTGCACCGTAGAAGTCATGTGATCGGAACACCGCTGTTAAATTCAGCTCACCCCGAAGCTTGAAATCCAGTAGGATCATGCATGGCACTTCCTCTGCCTTTGTGTCCTTTGACGGCATCCAGGTGACACATGTTGCCCTTCTTGAGCTTGGGCTTTCCTTGAGTTTCCTGATCACGAAATCGATTTGATCTGTCCCATTCCAATTGCGTAGGCGTTGCCCGTAGGTATACACAAAATCTTGTTCGGTGCCAAGAATCAACTGCTTGGCATATTCTTCTAATCTCTCTGCATTCCATGCAGTATCTTTTGGGATTTGATCCACATAGGGATTCTGGATTACGACCATCAGGCCGAGCAGTTCCTTGATCTTGCTGCCTCTTTCATCCGTTATCATTTCGCTGTTGTTCCAAATCAAATTCAATCCCCTATACCAGGCATCGCTGATCGTGCCCGCTCTAATAAACCTGCCAATTTTCATCGGCATCTCCTCAGGTTCATCACACATTTTCCTCCTTTTATGCCACCTATGGGTGATTTTGGGGTGCCCAGTGAATGCAGACATCTTGCAAGTACAGCTGCCCCCCTGGCAAGTCCATCATCCACGAAGACCAGATCTTGATTGTCCAGCTTCTCTCGGATCATCATCGGTTTTGCACCGGTTATAGCCCCCCTGCCGGTAATCCCGATCGCTCCTTTGAGTTCATAATCCCCTGAAATTTCAATGAGCCGCCTCACCAATTCTGAGGAGACCCTGTCTATGAGACCCTGAATCTTTTTTTGATCCTCCTCCAACAGCTCGGAGCTTATTTTACTCAGTTTATTTAATTGATCCCCATTCGTTCCAACGTCTACTCCGATGAGAGTAATGCCGGACTCTTTGAGCCCTTTTGTGTTGACAGGGACGGTGCCAAATCTATTTTCAGAGGTTACCTGTTTGATCTTGATCAGGCGCATTACATCCTCTACGTAGCTCTCTGGAATATCCTGCTCGGATGGACATGACAGTTGGAGTGCCGTATCTGCAACTGGTTGGGCAAGAGCATCGAATATCGCGCCAGCTAATCCGCAGTAGCTCCCGACAACCTTCGCATATGGCACCTCCGCGTTGGTGGCTCGTCCTGCCAACGTCGTCCCAAAGTCGAGTCCTATGCAAGGGCTTCGGAAGTCCACATTGGTCCACTTAGCGCCCTCTTTGATTCCCGCCAGCACCAGTTCGCTTTCCATCTCATTTGCAACGATCGGCATAGTGCATTTCACACCAGCTACCGCTCCGTCAAATATTATGTCGTCCATAAATGAGTATCTTTGCAGCGATTCCGGCA
The DNA here is from genome assembly GCA_028715545.1 of Methanocellales archaeon. GTDB lineage: Archaea > Halobacteriota > UBA148 > UBA148 > UBA148 > UBA148. The sequence goes on from JAQURP010000031.1 coordinate 1,487, forward strand.
GATCGACCTTTCTCATCGCTCCAGTCATCTTGCGCGGTGGTATTCCAGCTTTTAGGCAACCGTCAGCCAATGCCTTGATAATCTCGCCCACCTCCTCTGGAGTCTCAAATCCTGCCACTACTCCTGTAGACCTCACGACGAAGTTCAAATCATTCACGCTGATCATCGCCTTCGTCATAGAGCGTATGAGTATGTTTTTGACGGCTTCGGATACAGCCTCGCTAGACAGTGGTTGTCCTCTAACAGTTCTCCCGAAAACGTATTCGTTTTCCTTGGGTGGTCTGAGGGAATTGGTTAGTTCAACTGTCTTGTCAAGAAAGTATGTTCTCCCTTCGGTCAGATCGGTGGCAGTTAAGATCGATTTGATCGTAGTATTTCCAAGCTCGACGGATGCAACCACATATACGTTATCTTTTAGTACAAATGACGCATCTACGAATCTGCTTTTTGCAATTTCTATCAATTTCCACTCCTGCGTATGTCAGAATATTGATTATGCCTAATTAATTAATAAGTAACTTAACATCAAGTTATACTCTCTCGCTCCTAAGCGGCGGGGACTCTCATGAACTAGCTTGATGAAGTTTTCATTTACCATTTGAATTTGAGTCTTTCATAGGTCTTGGCCTAGCTCAAATTAATATCGATCTTCTTGCCCGCAATACTCTCCAGAGCATTTAATAACAGCCCTATTTCACAAGTGAGGTTTTTTTCCAACGAATCTATGTGCTTTTTAGAGCGAGTCATCTCTTCTTGTAATCGAGCTAGTTGCCCCTTGGCTGAAATGATCGATCGTTCGATCTCCCTTCTATCTTTTAATATTGTTAGTCCTGAAAGCTGATCCTTAATCTTTCCTATATTTGACTGCAGAATATTGCGCCTCTCCCGGGTAGAAAATATTTCAGCATTTAACAGATGTTCTATCCACTCCAATGTCTTATCTCGACCTCTATCCTTTAGAGGGAGGATATCTCCTTTGATGATATTCCGTAGGGTGCGAAGAAAATCGCCGACGTTCTCATCTAGCGCACGAATTGGCGAAGATAATATCGAGGATAACACCCTTCTATCTTCAAGAGAGAGTGTATGCCGCCCGGTTTCATCCTGTTTCTTCAAGAGTTTGAGCGCCTTGTCCATCGGAGAGAAAAGCCTGGCCAAATCCGCTTCGAACATGTTCAACTCTTTTTCTAACGAAGATAATTCGGTTTCGAGCTCTTTTAACCGCATCCACTCTTCCCCTTCTTCAAGTATCCTCATTCTTTCCTCATCCGCTTCGATTCTCTTTTCGAGCGCGAGTACACCCTCTTCTCGATCCTTGGCCGTATCTTTTTCTCTCTCTATTGTGGATTTGATATCTTTTGCACTTTGTACTATCCCTGGCACCTTATCCAGATTAATTATCTTACTTTCTTTTTCTACTAGGGGTACAATGAGTTGGTTAAGAATGGTTTTCAGTCGATCGAGATTTGAGATGATCTTCTCAACCTCATCAGGAAATAGTGACCTAATACAATAGATGTTCTTCTGCGGAATCGCCAGTGCAAATTCCATGCTTGAGATCATCATCCTATGGAAAGATACAACTGTTTTATAATCTGTTCCAGTCGGGATCGACATCTTTTCGACCATGTAATTGAGACGTTTCACCATCTTATCGCGAGTGTTCAATCCCGATTTTGTGATGGGGGTGGGTATACGCTCAGCTGGATCGGCATCCTGAAGCTCGGAGATATTTTGTCTAAGTCTATCTCGTAAATCTTCTATCTCCCCATAAAACCTGATGGCAGTTGTGCTCAAGCTAGGAAACAGTGCTCCCGATGCTGTGTCCAGCCAAGCATCTATTTCATCGAAGGCAATTGTAGTTGGTATTTTCTCTCTGTCAAAGATTTTGTTAAGCCACTTCACCTGTTTAAGTTGGATGTTAATGGACTTAATATTTTTTTGCAACAAACTCGCCATCAGAAAAACGTTATAATATGGGGGAACCATTTATAAGCAATGAAAGTCGTTAAGGACCCCGTCCATGGTTACATATTATTAGATGGGCTCGCACTAGGACTTATCGACACACCAGAGGTACAACGCCTAAGGCGCATTCGTCAACTTGGTCTATCAAATTTTGTATATCCTGGCGCTAACCATACCAGATTCGAACACTCGCTTGGAACACTGCATTTGGTGGATATGCTCTTGAATACCTTGAGCATCGATGACGAAGAACGGGATGAAGTTCGGGCAGCTGCGTTGTTACATGATATTGGACACGGACCGTTTTCGCATTCTACAGAAGGTATTTTGGAGAGATATACCGGTAAAAATCACGATGATGTGGGCGATCTTATTACGGGTGAAATTGCCGATATTTTAGAAGCTCAGTCACTCGACCCCTCTCACATCTCAAAACTCATCCTAGGTGAAACCCCACTTGGACAGTTGATAAACAGCGAACTCGATGCGGACAGAATGGATTATCTGGTAAGGGATGCATATTACACTGGTGTCGCATACGGAGTCATCGACTATGTGCGATTGATATATGAGATGGAGTTCAGGGACGAATTGTTGGTGGTAAGGGAAGGTGGATTACAGGCAGCAGAATCCTTGCTTATATCTCGCTTTCTGATGCACCCCACTGTCTATTTCCATCATGTGAGCAGGATTGGTGAAGCAATGCTTTCACATGCCACTGAGGCGTTGATAGAAATAGGGCTGGAGCCAAATATGTTAAAAAGGATGGACGACTCTGAGCTGATGGCAACGCTAAGAAACGCAAAAGGGTATCCGCGTGATATCGCAGAGCGAATGGACCGCCGCAGATTGTTCAAACGAGCGATTTACATGGGGAAGGACTCAGTGGACATCGAGAGAGTGCTAGAGTTCCAGAATCAATATAAGAAAATTGAGAGCGAAATGGCCAGAGAAGCCGGACTTCCAGGTGGCTATGTTTTGTTGGATATTCCAAAGCGACTGGAGATCGCCGAGGGCAGGTCGAGAATACTGATCAAAGATGAAATGAAGCACTTAGATGAAGTTTCTCAGCTCGTGCGTATATTGGTTGACGCGCAATGGGACAACTGGAAGCTAGGTGTGTACACGCCAGAGGAACACAGGGCTAAAGTAGAGAAAGTCGCGAGGAATTATCTTGTCAAATGAGATAGTAGTTGGGATAAGTGGTGCATCTGGAGTGCAATATGGTGTAAGGTTGCTCGAGGTATTGCGAAATAGGGCCGAAACACACCTCATCATCTCAGAGAGCGCTCAATTAATCTTGAAAATTGAAACGGAGTATGAATTAGAAGATGTCATACGGCTTGCATCGCATGTACATGCACCAGATGATTTGACTGCTGTGATCGCCAGTGGCTCATATCGGTTTGATGCAGCTGTAATCGCGCCTTGCAGCATGAAAACATTGGGATCCATTGCCAATGGCATCTCTTCCACACTGATAACGCGAATAGGGGACATCTGTCTAAAAGAAGGCAGAAAATTGATTTTGGTGCCAAGGGAGACCCCTCTCAGTTTAGTTCATATGGAGAACATGGTAAAAGTAAAACGAGCAGGAGCGATAGTCATGCCTGCCTGCCCAAGCTTTTACTCCAAGCCCAAGACCACTTCCGACATAATAGACGTCATAGTAGGGCGCATTCTGGACCTCTTGGGAATGGAGAACGACCTATCTGGAAGGTGGAATCCTTGAGTTTTAGGGATTTCATAGATCGGATCGCAGGGGAAGGCGGGCTGGTTGAAGTTCATAAGCGGGTGTCATCTAACCTGGAGGCAGTTGCAATTGCTAAGAAAAGCGGCACCACCCTTTTCCATGATGTTGATGGGTCAAAAGTCGTGATGAACCTCCTGGGATCGCGTGATTTACTCTCTAAAGCGCTAAACATTCCCAGAAAAGAGATTGCGATGCGCCTCTCAAAGATTAAATGCGGCAAGGCAATCGTTACAGAAGACGATCTACTTTTGGATGAAATAAGCAAGCCAGATCTTTCCAAGCTCCCGATACTGACCCATTTTAAAGGGGAGCGCCCCTATATAACCGCAGGCGTTGTGGTCTCAAGATTGGATGATGTTCAGAATGCATCAATTCACAGACTAATGGTTCTGAACAAGACTGAATTGGTGGCAAGATTGGTACCACCACGTCACACATATATCATGCATCAAAAGGCAGCCCAGAGGGGTGAACCACTGCCAGTGGCAATAGTTATTGGAATGGACCCCATCACTTTATTCGCTTCTTGCACAAGGGTTCCTGTGGGGGAGGAATTTAATTATGCTTCTGCACTAAGAGGTGAGCCCGTTAAGCTCATGAGATGTGAAAATGGAGTTGCAGTGCCGGATGCCGAAATAGTGCTTGAAGGATATATGCATCCAACGAAGAGGGCAAAGGAAGGTCCATTTGTAGATATAACTGGCACCTATGACATCGTTCGCGAGGAGCCTGTGATCGAGCTGACTCGGATGATACGTCGCTCTGACCCAATCTATCATGGCATAATCCCTTCTGGAGGTGAGCATCGCCTGCTTATGGGGGTGCCCTATGAGCCCAGTATTTACAAGGCGGTAGAAAGCGTAACTAAGGTAAAAAATGTAGTGCTAACGGAGGGTGGATGTTGCTATCTTCATGCCGTCGTTCAGATAGAGAAGCAGACCGAGAGCGATGGAAAAAAGGCTATCATGATGGCTTTTGCCGCTCACACCAGCCTAAAGCACGTGTTAATCGTGGATGAGGACATAGATATATTCGATCCGAGAGAATTGGAATATGCGGTGGCAACCCGTATGAGGGGGGATCGAGACATCCTGATACTTCCTCACGTGCGGGGATCATCTTTGGATCCATGTTGTACGTCAGATGGGGTTTCCACTAAGGTAGGGGTGGATGCCACTAAGACACTTGAAAACCCTGAGAGATTTGAGAGGGTGTTCTGAGGCCAAGGCGAGGTTAGCATGCATCTAACAAAAGGGGAGGAAGCAATCTACAAAGGCGAATTTGGTGCAACCAAGCAAAAAGCCATGGAGATTCTAGTCTCGCTAGGTGATATTTACGGTGCTAACTCTTTGATTCCGGTTGATAGTGCCCAGATATCTGGGGTTTCCTATAAGACCATTGGTGATGCCGGTCTAGGGTGGATTTCAGACCTAGGTGCTAGGGTCGAAGTCCCATCGATGCTAAATCCAGCAGGCATGGATCGAGAGAACTGGAAGGATATGGGCATACCTGCGAAATTTGCCGAGAAACAAGAAGAAATATTGCGGGCATATGAACGATTGGGCATAAATATGGGGTGTACGTGTACGCCCTACTATATCGATCCCCCAAAATTTGGGGGGCATCTCGCATGGGCTGAATCCTCAGCGGTAGCATACGCCAATTCCGTCCTAGGTGCCAGAACCAATAGGGAGGGTGGGCCGAGTGCCTTGGCGGCTGCAATCATTGGAAAAACGCCTTGCTACGGGCTTCACTTGGATGAAAATAGAGCTCCAGATGTTTTGATCAGAGTGGTTGACAAGCTGCATGATTCAGATTACGGTGCGCTTGGATATAAGTTGGGCGAGATGCTGAGAGATAATATTCCATTGTTCCAATTGGATTCGCTACCAACACATGACGAACTCAAGTCACTTGGAGCGGCAATGGCAGCATCGGGAGCTGTGGCATTATATCATGTGGTTGGATTCACACCAGAGTCTAAAAGTTTTGATCGACCAAAAGAGCGGCTATCGCTGGACTTAAAAGATATCAAAGAAATATATGGAAAAAGGTCTGGATCAGATCTCATTGCTCTGGGATGCCCGCACTGTTCAACAGACGAATTGAAGCGTATCTCAAGATTGCTCTCCGGGAAGAAGGTTACTACTGATCTTTGGATTTGCACATCTCGTTGGGTAAAGGAGCAAAATCCCGATCTAGTGAGAGCGATCGAAATGAGTGGCGCCAAAATAATATGCGATACATGTATGGTTGTTTCGCCAGCAAGTGAGCGTTTTGAGAGGATGATGGTGAACTCCGGCAAAGCGCTAAAATATGTGCCAAGTTTGTGTGGCGTTGATGCCGTACTTGCTACCACAGAGGATTGCATAAGAACCGCTTGTGATTAAATGAAAATTAAAGGACGAACCATCTCCAGAGGCATTGCAAGTGGAAGGGCCTTGGTAACGTCTAAGCCCATATCCTTTTTGGGCGGCGTAGACCCCCTTAGTGGAAGAATCATCGAAGAAGGTAGTGAGCTGTTTTCAGAGATAATTGCCAATAGCGTTTTAGTCTTTCCGCAAGGAAAAGGTTCGACTGTGGGCTCATACGTTTTGTATCAGCTCATGAAGAACGGAGTTGCACCATGTGCGATGATTAATATCACATCCGAAGCGATAGTTGCAGTTGGTGCCATAATATCTGGCATTCCCTTGGTGGATTGCTTGCAGACCAATCCTCTGGACATAATCCATGATGGTGACATGGTATTGGTAAATGGAACAGAGGGATATGTTGAGGTTATTCGAGATTATAAGAATGAAACATCTAAATAAATATGGTCGGGCTCTCGAGAAATTTTAGATCTGGGGATAGGATATGTGTCCTATGGCAATTAATGCTTCCCGCCTTTTTCACTCTCTATATGTTTTTTTGATCCTTGGCTCATAGTCCTTTAGAAGTTCAACCATCTCACTCTGTGTATATGTCGACGAAATCCTCAAAATGCCCATCACCCCTGTTATACCGAATCTTGTAGTTATCATGGCTATCTATTCCTCGAAATAGCCTCTCTTGCCATTTTTTCATCCCCCATTTACTCTCGAAATCACCAAAATTTTCTGATAAGATTATACATGCCACCGACGAACCCCAGAAGAATGCCCACGCTCAATCCGATAACAGCCCCTGTTTCCCCGAATTTTTTTCCGATTAAATAACCTAAAAATCCTCCTCCAAGCACAGAGAATGCCACTTCTGTCCCTATCGAGATCGCCTTAAAAGCCTGAGGTATCTTGGTATCGGGCATGACTTTCTTACCTTTACCTTATAATAGTAAATCAAACTCTAAAAGATAGTATCTATATATCTATCTTTATTTATGTGTGATCTAATAAACTAACTATCATTACAAGACCACAATAATTATCTACATTACCAATTATTAATTTCAGTAATATCCATTTTAAATTTTGAAAAAATAAAATTGTAACAAGGATGGCAATATGCAGGGACATTTAATTAGCTTAATGATTTTATTCTTTGTCATTTATGACCCTTTGCTTAGCATTCCCTTTTTTTTAAATGCTACGAAAAATATGGGTGAAGAAGAGCGTTTTAAAACCGCAACACTGGCAATTCTAGTGGCAAGTATCATATCGATAGCAGTTCTATTTTCAGGCATAAGATTACTACATTTATTTAACACGAATATTAATGATTTTAAGGTAGCTGGCGGGATTATACTTGGATTACTTGGAGTCAAAATGGTACTTGGCATACCGATTACCGAGATAGAAGAAAATGATAGCAAATCCATAAGTGGAGTCGCTGTGATTATCGGCACTCCGTTATTGTCAGGACCTGCTGCCATAACAACGATAATAATATCGGTTAGTGATTACGGTCTTCTTACAACAGGTATTGCCGTTACAGTGGTGCTTGTTTTAACTGGAATTCTGTTATATAGTGCGTCAAAATTGCTCCGATTTCTCGGAGAGACCACAATACAAGTCAGCACGACAATGATGGGACTGATCACTCTTGCATGGGGAGTTATGTTTGTAAGGGGCGGTCTAGGGATATGATTTGAATTGATATCACTCATATTCAGGGAAAAAATAATAGATCGATACAAAAATCTCTTTAGATAATTTAAGTATAACTATAATTCGAGTATAATGGGGTGAAATCGAAGAAATAGTTAGGATATAATACTAATTTGGGGTAGGTGCTTATGATTCGAAAACCATTCATATTAAAAATTTTTGACGCTACAGATATGCAAAGGTGGAATGATAAGATACGTCCTGTAGAATTAAGAGAATTGGATAAACAGGCGCATAAAATGATAATAGCCTACCTGTTAGGTAAATTCGAGGAAGAAAATAATAATAAAGACTTTGATTGGATAGAAATTATAGAAGGAGGTATTTTTGAATTTTTACAGCGTCTAATTGTTACTGATTTGAAGCCTCAAATATTTCACAAAATAAAAGAAGATCCGAATAAGTACAAACAATTAAACGATTTGGTTTATAAAGAGATAGGTCCGATCATATCTCCTTTAGGCAATAATTTTTACAAGAAGTTCCAAGATTATCTATCAGATCCATGTGAAAATTTGAATAAAAAAATTTTGAGTGCAGCTCATTTTTATGCTACCAAGTGGGAGTTTGACATAATTGAACGTATGAATCCAAACGGATACGAAATTGTAGAAATAAAAAGTGAGTTACAAGCCCAACAGGAAAAATACTATGATTTAGAAGGGATAAGGAGGTTAGCACTATATCCTGACTTAAAGAATTTTGTTGACTTATGTGGTGAGCTTAGATTTCAAGTAAGGTGGAGTCATTTGCGCAGGATTCATGAGACATCTGTGCTCGGCCATATGCTAATCGTTGCTATGTTAAGTTATTTGTTTTCATTGGAGGTAGATGCATGCAGAAAAAGACGCATCAATAATTATTTTACGGGATTATTTCATGACCTACCAGAAGTTCTTACTAGGGACATAATTCATCCAGTTAAAGAAGGTGTTGTAGGACTTAGTCCTTTGATTAGAGAATATGAGAAGGAAGAGATGGAAAAAAAGATATATAAATTAATTCCAGAAGAATGGAATTCAGAAATGAGAATGTTTACAGAGCTTGAATTCGAAAGTATTGTTACTATAAACGGAAAAATAGAAAGAAAGACCTCAGACGAAATTAGCAAGTATTTTAATGAGGATAAATACAATCCAATAGATGGAGAAATTGTTAAAGCAACTGACTCTCTTGCTGCATTCATAGAGGCCTATTTGGAATGGAGCGAGGGCATGACCAGTAAATCTCTTACAGATGCAAAAAACGACTTAATAGAAAAATCCAAAGGAAAAACTATTTCAGGTATAAAGTTTGGAGAAATATACGCTGATTTCGACTGATAAAAATTGCATTTCTAGTTCGCTCTAAACCTCAAAATCCTATAAAACTATGTTTGAGTTAGGTGATGATTCACCTAAACAGTGCTTCCATAAATTTCTATTAGTTACATATATTAAATTCAATAAAATTTCCATTCTTTATAAAAATCAAAAGGAGATATCCAGTCCTTCAGACCTTTTACATCCTAAACTTCTTCGCCGTTGATTTTGATAACCTTTTTAATTATCGGAATGCTTTTGTCTGAATCCTTTATCGCCTCTTCAACAGCAGCATATAATCCGTTACAGCACGGGACCTCCATCACGGCAACCGTTGCACTTCTTATCTTGTTATTTCTGAATATCTCAGTCAATTTTTCTTTGTAGGCTTCAATATCATCAAGTTTTGGACACCCAATCGCTAACGATTTTCCATTCAATAATCTTGAATGAAAATTTGCATTGGCAAAAGGAACACAATCCGCAGCAACTAACAAATGGGAGTTTTCAAAGAACGAGGCTTGTATCGGTAACAAGCGTAGTTGAACGGGCCATTGTCCCAGAGCAGAGGTTTGTTCCGCATTGTTTGATATATCCGCTTTTTTCTTTATCTCTCTTGGTGCCGCTCCTGGACAGCCACATGGTAAATCTTTAATTGTCTTTTCCTCTCCGATAGTTATTTCAATTCCCTTTTCTTTTAAAACTTCGAGAGCTTCATTAAAATATTTAATTTCGCCGTGATCTTTTAGGTGCTTTAGGTGTGCAATAATCGTGTTCTTACCAGCCTTTACAATATTGTCTATAACTTTCTTTTCATCATAGGGCTTTGCTTCTCTTTCTTCTGTGGTGATAGCACCCTGTGGACAAGTCCCGATGCATGCACCGAGGCCGTCGCAGAATAAATCACTGATTAAACGAGCTTTACCATCTATTATCTGTAATGCACCCTCTGGACAATTAGGAATACATAGACCGCATCCATTACACCTTTTTTCGTCAATCTTGATTATTTTTCTTTTCATCTTGGTGTCCTTAGTATACCGTAACTATGTAAATGGGATATTTATATAATTCGATTATGGTTTATCAAGCTATACTGTGATGAATATTGTAAAATATACAAAACTATATGCTTCATCTGAAAGATATATACCGACATTATTACTGCTTTGAGGACCGTATAACGATGAAAATAAATGAGAGAGTCATCTTAAAATAAAAAAGAATAAAACAATAATGCAGGGAATATATGGTTAAAATTAGAAAAGACGAAATAAAGAAAGTCGTAAGAAACGGCTATGCCAAGATTGCGAAGCAGAATAGTTCATGTTGCACTCCTGCGAATTCGTGCTGTGGTAACGCTGATTTGGCCCAAGATATGAGTAAGAAGGTAGGATATACTGATGAAGAACTTAAAGCGGTTCCCGAAAATTCAAATTTGGGCCTTGGTTGTGGGAATCCAGTTGCTATTGCTTCTTTAAAAAAAGGCGAAACCATTCTTGATCTTGGTTCAGGTGCAGGATTCGACTGTTTTCTTGCTGCCAATAAAGTTGGTAAAAACGGAAGAGTTATTGGCGTAGATATGACTCCAGAGATGGTCGAAAAGGCAAGATCGAACGCTAAAAAAGATAACTATGAAAATGTGGAGTTCAGGCTTGGGGAGATTGAAAATCTTCCTGTTGCTGATAACTCTGTCGATGTGATCATATCAAATTGCGTGATCAACCTCTCGCCTGATAAAGAACGGGTCTTCAGGGAAGCTTTCAGGGTGCTAAAGCCAGATGGAAGGCTGATGATATCGGATCTGGTTTTGTTAAAGGAGCTTCCAGATTTTATAAAGAACTCAGTTGAGGCATATATCGGTTGTCTTTCTGGGGCGATGATGAGAAATGAATATATAGAAGACATAAGGAGGGCAGGATTTCGGGACATCAGGATAATTGATGAAAAATCATTCCCTCTCGATTACATATTTAATGACTCAAATGTAAGTGCAATCATCGATAATTTGGAAATCCCACCTGAAAAAATGAAGGAAGTTTCAGGTTCGGTTATAAGCATAAAAGTCTCTGGGATCAAACCAACTAAAAAATGTGATATTGAATTCACCTAACGGCTTATCTGGTTTGAACATCGTTTTCATTAAAATTCCTTTTAGATGAGCTTGGAAAGTTATAGCTATACTTTTTACTTTTAGGTAAAAATATCAAAATGCAAATTAGAAAATCATCATCCATGTCCATATAACGTTTAACTTTCAAAAGATATATCTTAGTCGGGGAGAAATGGGATGGCATGAGACTACTAGCCATGGCAGACGTACATGGGAACTTCTCGAGGATCGAGCCAATTTTGAGTAGGGCAGGAGAAGTAGATGCAATCCTTGTGGCAGGAGACATAACCAATTTTGGTCCTGACGAAAAAGCCAAGGAGATTCTAGATATTTTAGTTGCAAGCTGCAAACTTGTTATGGCAGTTCCAGGCAATTGTGATCCCCTAAGTGTGCTGAATGTCATACAAAATTCCGGCGCGAAGAACCTCCACGATTCCACTCTCACACTGAACGATATAACGTTCATCGGACTGGGGGGGTCGAATCCAACCCCTTTTGGAACGCCTTTTGAACTCTCTGAGAAGGAGATGAAGGAAATACTATCAAGGTATATGGGAAAAACAAGTGGTCGAACCGTTTTATTGTCTCATGCACCTCCAAGAAATACTCTGGATGTCACAGCGCACGGAAGTGTCGGCAGCAAGGCAATAAGAGACATGTTGGCTTGCGTGGATTTAGTTATATGCGGACATATACATGAGAAGCGTGGTACTCAAAAGGTCGGAAACACATTGGTCGTGAATCCTGGACCCGCTGCGAAAGGATTTGCAGCCATTATCACCATAAACAAAGAGATTAAAACAGAACTCATCGATCTAAGATGAGCTCTAAATATGATTCGCGTATTATGCCCTCTTTTTTCAGTCCCAATCGATCCACTAGCTCAAAAATGCGATCCTGTGCAGACCGGTAATCGCACTCTTCTGGCACTGAGGCTTCTATTTCCATGAAGGTTCCCAAGCCGAATACATTATCGATCATGATCATAAAGTCATCCAATCGATATGTTTCTCTATGCTTGGTGACCCTTGCAACTTCATCGAAGTCAAGGGCTTTGAGGATCGCACTGGTTTGGTCTGCGTCTGTAATCGACACCACTATTTCTTTGCGGGTCTTGCTCATTTTGTCCAACTTTGGACCTTTGTATGTCAGAGATATCTCTTTACCGCAACGTATACGTAGTGCTTCGTCAGTCTCGGCTAAATTGCGATGGGGCGCATTATAATATATGTCCATCTGTTTTTCTGCTCCGATGGAGTATGCCCCTAACTCTTTTAGTTTGCGCCTTGCAACTTCCTGATCTTTCAATGGCAACTTGATTTCGACTTCTATCATGTAAGCGAAGATGAGATTTTAAGTATTTCAATCAAGCTACTATCTATCTAACTTTAACTTTTTACAGTTTCCTTCAAATCCATACACCCCTATCATGAAATAAACATTATTTTAACTAAATAACTCCTCTATATGCTCTCTTTAACCCAGCAAATCTCTAAAAATAGCCCTTTTTGTTAAAGGGTTAGAGTGCATATATAGTATTGAGGTGATCGATGTGGTGATGGAGTTGAAAGGGTTTGAGAAATATTCAGAGGTTAGACACAAGGGCTTTGCGCTCTATCGAGAAAGGAAATTAAAACAAGTGATACCGTTCCATAGTTTAAAAGGTGTCGTAATTGCGCCCAACAATACGGTTTCAACGAATGCAATGTTATGTTGTACCTAGCTATGTGTAATGTGCCGACTGTCTCAAAGTGGTCTAACCTTTGCTAACAGATATCTTAAAATATTAAGCCGTTTCTTTATGCGATATTATGCCGATCAAGAATGGAAACTTCATCAAAATAACGTATACGGGGCGATTGGAGAATGGAGATGTCTTTGATACGACCGATGAAAAGATTGCAAAAGAATTTGGCATCTTCAATGAAAATGCTAAATATGGGGCTAATATGATCGTGGTTGGTTCAGGGCATGTCATAAAGGGGCTGGATGAAGATGTAGTTGGGAAGGAGGTCGGATATAAGGGCAGTGTTCAAATCTCCCCGGAGAAAGGATTTGGTGAGAGGGACCCTGCTTTGGTTGAAACTGCCATGGTGTCTAAGTTTGAGGAGAGGCCCTATCCGGGAATGCAGGTTAGCATCAATGGTAAGTTAGGTACTGTGGAGACTGTGATCGGTCGTAGAGCTAGAGTTGACTTCAATCATCCCTTGGCTGGAAAGAATGTGACATACGAGTATACCCTAGATGAGAAATTGGAGGGTACGAAGGCTAAGATGGAGGGATTGATACATTTGTATGTGGATGCCGATCTCGATGTTGAAATTGAGGGGGGTATAGCAACGGTAATAGTTCCATATGCTTTATCATT
>JAQURP010000032.1 GCA_028715545.1 Methanocellales archaeon
TAAATTGGAATTTCCATTTTATATATTCCCTCAATATTTTATATATGCCCTCAATATAGTTAATAGGACGAATTTGTATGACTACCGAAATATTACTGGTACTTATCGTTCTAATCATTACCATCATACTCTTTGTAAGCGAAAAACTTCGGGTCGACATTATAGCAATTTTGATAATGATTAGCTTAGCATGGCTTGGTTTAATTAGTCCTTCAGAAGCATTTTCTGGATTTGCTAGCAATGCTGTAATCGCTATCATGGGTGTAATGATATTAAGCTATGGTATGGGTCGGTCGGGTGTTATGGATAGCCTTACCCGCCTAGTTATGCGGGTAGCAGATTCCAGTGAAAAGAAATTGTTATTACTCGTATCAGGTGCCGTTGCATTTATATCAGCATTTATGCAGAATATAGGGGCTGCAGCCTTATTTCTACCAGCAGTTATGAGGATTTCAAAAAAATCGAAATTATCTCCCTCTCGTTTACTCATTCCAATGGGCTATGCAGCAATATTAGGGGGAACACTTACCTTAGTTGCATCAGGTCCTCTAATAATTCTCAATGATTTAATAAGACACGGAGGAGAACAACCATTCGGTATATTTGATGTAACACCCATTGGAATAGCACTCGTAGCATCTGGCATCTTATATTTTTTGTTTTTTGGTAAATATGTTTTACCTGTTAAAAAAGAAAAAGAAACTGCAGCTCCCCAACAAGAGCTAATGGAAACTTGGCAGCTGCCCTCTACCGTTTATCAATGCATTATTCCTCTAAAAAGCCCATTAATAGGGAAAACTCGTGAAGAAGTAAAGCTATGGATTAAATATAAATTGAACCTTCTGTTGATAGAGGAGGACGGTGAAGTTCTTTATGCTCCGTGGAGATATACCCGTTTCTCATCAAGTCAAAAGCTGTTATTAATGGGAAAACTTGAGAATGTAAAAAGCTTTTCAATGGACTATAACCTACAGTTGATTGAAGGCCCAAGTAAATTCGAAGATTTTCAAAAAATTGAAGGTGCTGGCTTCGCTGAATTAATCATTCCGCCAAAAGCAAAAATTGCTGGGAAAAGTATCTGTGAAATTGCAATGAGAAAAACATACACAGTAGAGCCAATTATGCTATTAAGTGGGGAAAAGGAAAAACGTGGTGATTTTTGCGATCAAAAACTCCAACCGGGAGATACCATTATTGTACACGGACTCTGGGAAAATATAAAAAAAATGGCAGATAATAGGGATTTTGTACTTGTTAGTCCAATAGCGGTTGAAACTACAGAAAAATCAAAACCAATCGCAGCAACATTCTGTATGCTGGGAGCAATTTTATTAGCATTATCCGGAGTTCAACTCTCTTTAGCACTTTTTTCTGGGGCCCTTGCAATGATATTATTAAAAGTAATTTCCATAGACGAAGCGTACAAAGCAATTGACTGGCGTACAGTATTTCTGCTAGCGGGTTTGATTCCACTGGGTATTGCAATGGAAAAAACTGGTGCAGCATCTTTTGTTGCTAATCAAATAATTCAACCTATTCAAATGAGTCACCCTTTATTGATTATGATTGCTATTGCAATACTAGCAACCATATTTACTCTTTTTATGTCAAATGTTGCAGCTACAGTCATTCTGGTACCATTAGTAATGGTTATAGGGGTGTCTACAGGAATTAGTGCTCGTGCATTAGCTTTATTGGTTGCTGTTTGTGCATCTAATTCGTTTTTACTTCCCACCCATCAAGTAAACGCATTCATTATGGCCCCAGGTGGATATCGAAACGTGGATTATTTGCGTGCAGGAATTCCCCTGACTGCTATTTTCATGGTTATTACAGTAGCTATAACTTATCTGATTTATGTTTGAAAAAAGGTACATGTTAAAGCTCGAGAGAAAAATATAAATAGTATTGTACAAGTTAAAAAAAAAGTATATGGGATATTAAGTGAAAAATATGTTGTTAAAACATTTTTTTGCTGAAAAAATTGCGCATAGTTCATATTTGTTAGGGGGTTCAAACTCGTGTGCTATTGTTGACCCTCAGCGTGATGTAGACCTATACATTAACACAGCCAGAGATTTAGACCTTGATATCACACATATTTTTGAAACGCATTTACATGCTGATTTTATTTCAGGACATTTAGATCTTGCAGAAATAACCGGTGCAACAATTTATGCCCCAAAAGAAGGAAAATGTAAATTTGACCATGAGTCGCTATCTGAGGGAGACACAATTACTCTTGAGGAAATGAAAATAGATGTCTTAGAAACCCCAGGTCATACTCCAGAACATATAAGTTATATTGTCACTGACAAATCAAGAGGTACGGACCCTATTGGTATTTTTACAGGTGATACTCTTTTTGTGGGAGATGTGGGTCGACCCGACTTGTTTCCGGGCAGAGCAGAAGAACTCGCTTCAAAATTATTCGATAGTCTTCACAACAAGCTTCTAAAATTACCAGATTTTACTGAAATATATCCAGCTCACGGATCTGGTTCGCTTTGTGGTCGGACAATGGGTGCCAAATATAGAAGCACAATTGGATATGAACGGAAATATAACAGCGCTTTGAAAATAACTAATAAAAAAGAATTTATTGAGTCCCTTACAACTAATATGCCCCCAGCTCCCGATCATTTTAGTCGCTGTAGTGATATTAATGGAAGCGGTCCAACCCTACTAAGGAATTTACCCCCTCTTGAAGAGTTGTCACCTGAAATTTTTATTGAGAAAATAAAGGAAGAGAACACATTGGTATTGGATATTCGAGCCTATGATGCGTTTGGTAGTCAACATGTTCCTGGTTCATATAACATTGATATCGGGGGAAATTTTGCTACATTTGCTGGATGGGTTTTACCACCAGATAAAAATATTTTATTAGTTACGACTATTTATGACCAAGCACTTAATGCAGTTATTCGATTGCATCGTGTTGGGCTTGACAGAATTATGGGTTATCTTGATGGTGGTATGTTTAGTTGGGCGATATCTGGTTTTAAAACAAATCGTGTAGATCAGATATCTTCTGAGGAGTTCCATGAGATGACACTAGTTGATCATAAATTTGTTCTTGTTGATGTACGTTCACCCTTTGAATATCATGAATCGCATATTGAAGGAGCTATAAATATTCCTGCACCAGATCTTAGAACACGATATAAGGAACTGGATCCAAAAGTTACTACAGTTTTACAATGTAGTACGGGTCATCGGTCAAGTCTTGCTGCTAGTATTTTAAAACAACATGGTTTCGACAATATCTTTAATCTCGCCGGTGGAATGAAAGGCTATAATGCTGCTGGTTATGGACCTGCATGTAAAGCATGTTCTGGCCTTCATGGACCACGTATGCGTGGAGAGGTACGTTGGTACACAAGTCCAAGGCATTTTACTCCTAAAAAAATATCCCCTATTTTAGATTTTTCCCAAAAAATAAGAGGTGTCTAATGATGTTGGAATTGTTATTCATGGAGCAATGGTCCCCGTATATGGCAGGTATATGTATAGGGGTTTTAAGCTGGTTTGCTTTTTTGCTTTCTGATAAACCGATTGGCTGTTCAACTGCTTTTACTCGTACGAGTGGAATGATTGAGCGTTTATTTCGTGGTTCAAAGGTAAACGAGAAACCTTATTACAAGGAGTTTACTCCTACTGTTGATTGGGAGTGGATGCTTGTATTGGGTGTTGTGATTGGTGCATTTATCTCTTCATCATTGTCAGGTGTATTTCAATTACAATGGGTTCCTTCCACATGGGCTGCAACATTTGGTAATAGCCTTTCTTTAAGGTTGTTAGTTGCCCTTATTGGAGGAATTTTACTTGGATTTGGTGCTCGATGGGCTGGTGGATGTACCAGTGGTCATGGAATCAGTGGAACGCTTCAGCTTGCTGTAAGTAGTTGGATTGCGTTTATTTGTTTTTTTGCTGGTGGTTTAGCTGCAGCATTTTTTATTTTTAATATCTTAGGAGGTTAAAGGGGGCGTATTATTTATGTTAAAATCACTTCATGAAAACAAAAAAGTTCAACTAATTATTGGTTTAGTCCTTGGTATCTTCTTTGGTTTTTTCCTACAGAAAGGCGGTGTAACTAATTATAATATTATCATTGGACAATTAATCCTAACAGATTTTACTGTTTTCAAGGTAATGCTTTCAGCTGTTATCGTAGGCATGCTTGGCGTTTATCTTCTTCGGAGTTTAGGCTTTGCACAGCTCCATCTAAAACAGGGGTCTATCGGCTCTACTGTGATTGGTGGGCTGATTTTTGGTGTAGGATTTGCTGTTCTTGGATATTGTCCAGGGACTGCTGCCGGTGCTGTTGGGCAGGGTTCTCTGGACGCATTATTTGGAGGAGTTGTTGGGATGCTAATAGGAACTGGTCTTTTTGCTGCAATGTATCCAAAATTACAGAGAAAAATACTTAATAAAGGATATTTTGGAGATGTCACTTTTCCTCAATTATTAAAGGTTAATCCGTGGGTTGTTGTGATTACATTTGCTATCTTACTGACTGCCTTTTTATTTTGGATGGAAAATATTGGTTTATAGGTGTTAAAATGGCTGGTATTTAAAAAATTTAAAAGTATATCTAATCTTTTTTGCAATATATGGGATATTTTTTTCAATATAGTTCTTTTATGGACTATTTTTTGACGAAGCCGTTCAAGATGAGCTAGGGATATTAATATTTCTGGCTCCATTTATTTTGAATTAAAAAGGTTCTAATTCCAGCGGTAGAGTTTCAATCCCACTATGGTCTGATTTTAACGAGAATGACAAGTCCAACGCAGGGGGTAGGTTTGACGTGATAGCTGAGGGAACTTATTAGTCTCTCAAAGTTCCCGTATCTCACTTAGGGCAAGCGGAGGAATGCCCCAATAAGTAAATGGGAGTAGAGGTATGGCCGTAATTTTTCAATCCTGAGAAGCACCCCCTTTCACTAGTAGCCAGTACACAAACAGATTCATTTCCATCCTCTTATAAGCAGGGTACTTGTTGGATACAATTCTCCAGAAATATTTACCATGATTCATTTCTTTGCGGTGTGTAATTTCGTGGAAGACCACATATTCTATTAAATTTTCAGGTAACCGCTTCATTAGGGTGTTGAACGTGAGATTTCCGTCTGTGCCACAACTCGCCCATTTCTCATCTATCTTCTTGAAATATATTTTATAGAAATTGACACCGAGTTCCACGGAATATTTCTCTGCGAGTTGCCAAACAAGCTGTCTGAATTGTGGCTGGGTCCTATTTTCTAAATTCATCTTTTTGGCCACTTCTAAAGCGCATTGGATGTTTAAATGGATTTGTCCTATCCAGAGTTTGTATTTCTGTATGACTTCATCTGGCTTTGCTCCCTTTGGCAAAACGATTTTCATTTGACCCGAGTTGAATTCTAAAGAGGGATTATTAATCCTGCGAAACTCTACTTTATAATTATAGTCTGGATTGATGTGAATATGATGAGACATATGATCGCAACATCATAATGTAAATAGGGATTATAAGTCTTATTAGAGCATTTTCAGATAATTAATTTTCGAAACTATCTCCCTAGAAGTAGTCTTTTAAATATGTATACCAACTTTTTCTATCGATGCACAAATAAGCCCGCGAATAAGTTCGGAGAAGTCAGCCAGTAAAACTAATTCTATCTTATGAATACAACTTCTTTGTCGACTCTTTTGACTTTGACAATATGATACGGTTGTGTGAATGCCTGAGTTACCATGGAATCTGGCGGAGGTGATATCTCTTTGACAAATATCTCTACGGAATTCTCTTTTTCAACGATTTGTGTGATTTCAATGGCGTATCCCCCAGTAAAATGCCTACCCTGAAAGACGGCAATGATCATTTCATCCTCGAAGTTGACATTAGGGGGGTTTGGTGTGGGTAAAACTATGGAGTGCATTTTACTCCATAGATCCCCCCATTCAGATAGGTCCTTTATCACGTAGTCCTTTCTTTCATCATGACCGCTGGAACTCCCTTTTGAGATGGTTTCAAAAGTCAATTCTTGATCTGAAAGTTGCGTAACACAACCACTTACCAATAATATTGAAATTAATACTAAGGGTATGATGACTTTTTTCATATTCAAGACAATCTCTCTTTCAAACTTTATTCCAGACCTCATCTGCATTTTTTTTATTCAACTTCCATGAATTCATCAGGATATTTAACTGTTCCTGCATTGCCTTCAAATGCTCTTTCAGTTAGTTCAATTGCCATAAAAGCTTCGTCAGGAACCTCAAAAGGACATTTTATGTTCCACTTTGAAGCCCTTTGAAATCCAAATTTTGGATAATACCCTTTATGCCCCAGAACAATTATAGAGTCAAATCCCAATTCTTTCACTTTTTCCATGCCTTTTTTAATTAATTTACGTCCGATTCCTTTTTTCTGAAACTTAGGACTAACCGCCATGGGGGCTAGGGCAAGAGAGTCAAAGACAGAATCGCCAAAGATTTTTATTCTTGAAAATAGGATATGTCCAACAATTTCATCATCAATCTCAGCCACAAGTGAGAGTTCAGAAACAAAGTTCTTACCTTTTCTTATCCTCTCAATCAATTTACTTTCATTTTCTTGTTGAAACGCAAAACAGTTTACTTCATAAACCTTTTTATAATCCTTTTCCTCCTCTTTTCTTAGTGTTACATTCATATTCTGCTCATCTTATTTCTTTATAAATGTTTAATGATCGATAATAGGAACCATATGGCAATCGCTACAATCAAGATGATTGCTAAAAATCTGAGGAGGAGGAATAGGAGTATTCCGATGAATTTTACAATAACAAATAGGACTAATAAGACTATTATTAGGGCTGCTACTTTTGTTATAGTTTTTTCGAAATCCATTAATATACGCCCTTGTAATACTTGGTTTTATTATATTTATTTATAAACATTACGATATATAAATCTTTTTCAGAGAGAAATACTTTTCTCGGATTCGGTCATTAAGTCATCTCAATGAAAATTAGCGAGCTGTCTGATCAGTTACCCCAAAGCTTAATCCGATTTTACGTAGATTCGGGATTCGATGAGCTTTATCCTCCCCAAGCGGATGCCCTTCTACAGGGCATACTGGATGGGAAGAACATGGTTACAGCCATTCCTACCGCATCAGGCAAGACGCTCTTGGCAGAATTTGCCATGCTGAAGTCAGTGCTAAGTGGGGGCAAGGCGCTCTACATCGTACCGCTTAGGGCACTTGCCTCAGAAAAATTCGACAGATTCTCTGAATTCAAAAAGCTGGGAATAAAGGTAGGCATATCGACAGGTGATTTTGATCAGAAAGATGAGTGGCTTGGCACATATGATATCATCGTAGCCACGTCTGAGAAGGCGGACTCGCTACTAAGGAATGAGGTAAGTTGGATGCCCCATCTTACGGTCATCGTTGCCGATGAGATCCATCTCATCAACTCAGCTGATAGGGGGCCCACGCTGGAAATCACGTTGACGAAACTAATGAAGTTAAATCCAATGGCCCAGATCCTCGCTCTCAGTGCCACCATAGGGAATGCAGACGAGTTGGCAGGATGGCTAAATGCAGAGCTTGTCCAAAGTGACTGGCGTCCTGTAGAATTGCGAGAAGGCGTCCTTTTTGGGCGAGCCATCAAATTTGTAAATGCAAAAAAAGAGATCAGTTCGAAGAACAAAGATGAGGCTATTGCACTCTCGATGGATACAATAGGGGAAGGGGGGCAATGCCTCATCTTCACCAACACCCGCCGAAACTCTGAGAGCATGGCCAAAAGTGTGGGCAGAGCCATTAAAGATATGATCGATTCTGAGGACGTGGCTGGGTTGATGAATTTAGCAGGAGAGATTCGGGAGGTCGGTGAGACCGATCTAGGCGAAAAACTCGCCTCCTGTATGGAAAAAGGAGCGGCCTTTCATCATGCTGGGTTGCATAGCGAGCATCGACGCATTATAGAGGGTGGCTTTCGATCCAACTTGGTAAAGGCAATAGCTTGCACCCCTACGTTGGCTTCAGGCCTCAACTTACCTGCAAGACGGGTGATAATCAGGAATTACAAAAGGTATGATCTCAACTTCGGATCGACGCCAATACCCGTCCTAGAGATAAAACAAATGTGTGGCAGAGCAGGCCGTCCGGGCTTAGATCCTTATGGTGAATCAGTCCTTATCGCAAGAAATCTTGATGAGTTGAACGAGCTAATGGAAAATTATGTGCTTGCCTACCCAGAGAGGATTTGGTCGAAGCTCGGCACCGAGAATGCCCTTCGCACACACATATTGTCGACCATTGCAACTGGGTTTGCCCTATCGCGAAGTGAACTATTCGATTTTATGGACGCAACTTTCTATGGCTCACAACAGGAAAGATGGAGCATAGAGCATGTGATCGATGCTGTGCTGGAATTTTTGGAAAGTGTGGGCATGTCTACAGAATCAGACGGGGAACTGCATGCCACCCAACTGGGAAAATTAGTCTCGAAACTGTACATAGACCCTTTGTCCGCTTCGATCATCATCAATGCACTGAGATCGATGCAAGACCCAACTTTGCTTACACTGCTCCATCTGGTTTGCAGAACGCCAGATATGAGAAAACTCTACCTGCGAAGTAAGGACTACATATGGGTACAGAATTTTGCAGAAGAGCATGATAGAGAGTTCCTTTACGTAGATGGTGACGAGTGGTTTCTTGCCGAGGTTAAAACTGCAATGATGTTCTTGGATTGGATCGACGAGGTAGGTGAAAACGACATTACCAAAAGATTCGGCATAGGTCCTGGAGACATTCGTACGTTAACTGAGACTGCGGAATGGCTCGTTCATAGCACAGCAGAGTTGTCTGCTTTTCTAAAGCTTCCTTTTACAAAAGATGCGAGGCACTTGGTGATGCGGATCAAATATGGCATCAATCAAGATCTTCTTAAACTGGTCACTCTAAGGGGTGTAGGTCGGGTCAGAGCCCGCAGATTGTATGATGCAGGCTTCACTGACCTCGATAAACTCAAAAATGCAGATCCCAAGAATATTGGTGAGCTGGTTGGAAATAAAATTGCAATAAACATTCTGGAGCAACTGGGTGTCAGCTTGGATGAAAAGCTAAAATAGGGCAGAATAAATAAAAGGTAAAGTATGAATACTGAAATCATCGGCGGCATTGTCGACATTGAAGATGTTGGAGCTTTCATCAAAATGTTGAATGAAGTAGCAAAAAAACATCGTGTAATCGTCCAAGCGCTTGATGCAAACCAGATTGCCAGTAGGGAGCATCTTCTATCAGCGGTCGAGAAGGCAAAGAGAGCCATGCAAGAGGGAAGGAATATCGCAAAGGATTTAGGTCTTGAGATTTTATTGTATGCTTCTGGAAAGCGCCAGATTGAACAGGCGATGTCAATGGGCGTTCACTCAGGTAAAAACTATGTTGCAATCGTTATAATAGGCGATGATACGATAGTTGCAAGCTCTGAGTTGAAAACTATCATCCATGAGGCACCGGTGCTTGCCTATACAGAACACAAGAAGAAAAGGCTTGTCAAGACCTTTGATATCACCGGAGATGAGATTAGTGCCGTGGGCGATGATAAAATCCCAGAGCTTGTTTTAGAGAGGGTAGCATTGTTAGATATCATAAAATAGGATAAATATATGACTAAACTAAATAATTATTCAATAAAAAATGTCACCAATGCCTCTAAATCGCCATCATAATTTAGACTTTTTACCTTTGGAAACTCGCTTTTGCTGTCTCTTATTTATAAATAGCCAAAATAAAGTCTCTTTAAATGCAAAATAGCTTTTTTCTCAATCGAAAAGCTTTATTGCCTCTCTCACAGCTTTTTCTCCCCCAAGTATTGTGACTGAATCTCCCATCTGAACTATCGCGTCTCCATGGGGCACAAAATACCCTTCTTTCCCTTTTATCAATACCATCAAGGAATCCTTTGGCAGCTTTAGTTCAGAAATCTTTTTTCCAACTATCTTTGGATTTGACACGACAACTTCTATAATGTCCCCTCCCCGGCCTATTTCCATTAAAGAGAATATTTCTGGGCGTTCAATCATATCTTCAAGGATCACCGCTGTCGAGAGAACTGGGCTCATAGCTTTAATGCCTAAATCCTCAAAAGCTTGGAGGTTTTCTGGGTTGTTTACCCGTGCAACCAGATTTTCAAGCCCAAATTTGCTTTTTGAAACTTGGCATACGAGCAGATTGGTGTCATCTTTGTCGGTAGCAGCAACTAGGAACTTCGCTCGCTCTATTCCAGCCTTTTTTAGCATATCAGCATTCCCTCCATCACCGACAATAGCCTTGATTCCGAGTTGCATTGCCCTTTTGCAGTTCGACTCTTTAGTATCTATTAAGGTAACGTCCTCTCCTTTTTTTTCAAGGCGCTCGGCCAGTAGTCGTCCTACTCCGCCTGCGCCAACAATTAATATTCCCATGGGTATCACCTCCAATTTTTTAGCCAAGTATCTAGCATATGTGCCCTGTATAAGAATTGTTAGAACGATGATGATAAAAACCAATCCCATGATTGCTTCACTCCCGCTCACCCCTAATTTTCCAAGCTTTATGGCAAAGTACATTGCCATGGAAGCTGGAACAACGCCTCTAGGGCCTATCCCAGATACAAAGATTTTTTCATTTTGAGTTAAAGTAGAGCCCTGTGTAGAGATAAAAACTACAACAGGTCGAATTATGAGCATCAAAGAGAGAGCGGTCAACACCCCCCCCAAACCAATGCTAAATACGCCATCAAACCTCAGCATTGCAGCAAGTAGTATGAATATGACCGATAACACGATGAGGGCCAGATCTCCTTTGAACTCCCTGATCGATTCTTTGTGCGGTATCTCTGAGTTTCCGATGGTGATCGCAGCTATTGCTACCGCCAGGATTCCAGACTCAGATATCATTAACTCTGCTACCGCAAATGTCACGAGAGCCATGGTAATCGTAAAAATATGGGCATATCTCTTATTAACAAGGGTTGCCCTTTTAAGGGTAAACGCTGTGATTGCACCACATATTATCCCAGTTAATATTCCAACTCCAGCTCTCGAGCTGAACCAGAAAAGAACCTGTTCAAGTGGTGCATTTGGTGATATGATGGCCATGAACACCACAGAAGCAAGTATAACACTTATGGGATCGTTTAAAACCCCTTCTGCCTCTAAGAGTGTGCTAACTCGTCTTCGTACTTTAACTTGTTTCATAAGAGGAGAGATGACGGTCGGTCCAGTTGCCGCTATGATTGCCCCAAACAGTAGTGCCATTTGCAATGAGATTGCGACTAGGAAATAGGCAGCAATCGCGCTGAATATGAAGGTGATGAACACGCCTAGAGTAATTAACTTCATGATGCTCTTAGAAACAACCTTTAGATAGTGTAAATCAAGGTTGATGCCACCTTCAAACACGACTATTATGACAGAAAGGGTAACTATCACTTCCAGCCCAACCCCAAACTGGTTAGGATATAGGATGCCAGCAACTTCAGGACCCATTATTATACCGGCAGTTAGGAGAAACACGATACTCGGGATCCTCGATTTTTCTGAAAGGACTTGAGCCACAACTCCTGCAGCTAAAACAAGAATTAAAGTCAGAAGAAGTTGTGTTGCCTGCTCCAAATCAATTCTCTCCTTTTTTGATATCTTTTAGTTTAGGCATCAAGCATCATAAAGGTACACTAAATGCGTAGATTCTTGTCAGCAGAAATCACCCCCAAGTTAGTGTCAAATGCTCTGGAATAGCCTGTTACATATCAGACAAATGGTCGAGAACATCTACTAACAAATAGACTATTTGCTACAATTAATTACGAAAGAAAAGAATACAGGATTTCGTAGATGGGTTTCTGCACTATTTTCGTTTTTAATACCATTCTTTCCTTGATCACATCATGATATTTAGTTACCGTTCTTTCTTTAGGCACATCACGATATTCAATCACTTCTTTTGTTGCTCGGTGTACCTCATAAGTAGAAGAGTTATAATCACCTTGAAATGTGCAAAGGAATTCGTGCCTATCTCCGCCTTTTAAAAATACTGCATCAGTTGTGCACTCATATGACCCTGTTGAGGTTGTCACATATAATGTTACCCAAAAATTCCCGCCCACATCGTCCGTATTTTCAACTATCACTGAAACATCGCATCCAGAGAGCCAATTATGGAGAATAACCTCACGAATAACATCATCACGAGTATAAAAAGCACGATGAATAAGGTCCAAGTGTATATGACCTAGTACAGTATAACTTAACGGCACATATGCCGTATAGGGTTCTTTTACGTAATATGTCTCAATATCAGTATAGGGCTCTGTTTCGGTGTAGCTCTCAGTAGCCTCATAGGTTTCTTGAACGTTTACTGGCATCATCATAAGGGCTATTCCGATTATCAAAATTGCTACTATCAGATAACCCACTTTCCATTTCGTATTATTCGCCTCTTTCTGTTTTTTTATTTTATATAGTTTTGATATTTTTGCCATATCGCTTTGCTTTGATATGATCTCTTTCTTTTATGTAATCTCTTTTACATTTATGATTCATTTTTTATCCTTCGTTCTATGACGAAATCACTTGTTTTTTGGATTATCCTCTCTCACAAAAAATGAAGGAGCTATCGGGTTGTTTCACTTTTTTAGACTTTAATTGTTTGGACCATAATACTTAAAAACTTTTTTGATAAACATTTTCAATTTCCGGTGGTTTTCATATCCCTAATAATTCATGGTTTAATGGTTCTGAAGGAGTATTTTGGTTTTTTGGGATGCATAAAGACATATAATGAATAACAAACTGAGTATTTTTTGATAAATAAAATTCTACCGATAATAAAGGCTTTTATCTGAAACCATAAAGTGGATATTATCTTAAAATCCCACCTTCATCCGCAGATGAAACATGCTTTACATATCTGGCAAGATAGCCACTCAGTTTTTGTTTTGGCCGAGACCATTTTTTTCTACGTTGATCTAACTCACTCTTACTAAGCTCAGCTTCAATCAGTCTAGCAGGGATGTCTATCGAGATGATATCATCATCTTTAATAAGGGCTATCGGCCCGCCTTCAAATGCCTCTGGGGATATATGGCCGATGCAAGGTCCTCGTGTACCTCCGGAGAATCTTCCATCTGTTATCAGTGCAACGGAATCTGATAAGCCCATGCCTGCTATGGCTGATGTGGGTACCAGCATCTCTGGCATTCCAGGTCCTCCTTTTGGCCCTTCGTATCTAATAACGACGATATCTCCTTTTTTTATGCATCCATTGAGAATTGCGGCAACAGCATCCTCCTCACCATCAAAGACACGAGCAGGTCCCTCGTGAACCAGCATGTTTTCGTTAACAGCTGTACGTTTGACAATGGCCCCCTTGGGTGCGATATTGCCCTTGAGGATCGCCATTCCACCTTCTGAATGAACGGGTCTGCTAAGCGGTCTGATGACCTCGTTATTGGCAATATTAACATTCTTCAGATTATCTCCCAACGTTTTATCCGATACAGTTAGCGCTTTTCTGAACAATTTCCGTTCTAGCCGCTTCATGACGACGGGGATGCCCCCGGCTTTATCAAGGTCATCCATAGTAAACGGCCCACCTGGCCTCATATTGCATAAATGAGGTGTGACTTTGCTCAGTTCATCGAAGACTTTCAGCCCGAGATCAATGCCTGCTTCATGTGCGATTGCAGGTAAATGAAGTGCAGTATTGGTAGACCCCCCAAGAGCCAAATCTACCATAATCGCATTGCTAAAAGCATTCTCTGTCATGATGTCAAGGGGCGAGATGCCTTTTTCGATCAGTTGCATCACTTGCTTTCCAGTCTCAAAAGCCAAGTCCATCTTTTTATCATCAACTGCGTGCGCTGTTGCACAGTTGGGAAGCGACATGCCCAACGCTTCTGTCACGCAAGCCATGGTGTTTGCAGTGAACATGCCGGCACAGCTACCTGCACCAGGACATGCAACCCGTTCGAGCGATTCCAGCTCCTTCAGGGTCATCATGCCTGCTGCGGTCTTACTCATTGCCTCAAAAACCGTTATAACGTCTGCATTCTCTCCATGAAATTTGCCTGGTTTCATAGGACCACCCGTAAGGACGATCGACGGAATGTTCATTCTTGCTGCAGCCATCAGGTGGCCAGGTACGACTTTATCACAGCTCGGAATCAGAACCATGCCATCTAGCGCATGTGCTTGCACCCATAGTTCTATGGAGTCTGCGATTATTTCTCGGCTGGGGAGCGAATAATGCATGCCATCATGGCCCATGGCCAATCCATCGCAGATAGCCATCGTGTTCATCTCAAATGGCACTCCTCCTTTACTGCGTATGCCTTTTTTTACCTCTTCAGCCAGCCTACGAAGATGGATGTGACCAGGAACAATTTCGTTATAACTGTTTATGACTGCAAC
>JAQURP010000033.1 GCA_028715545.1 Methanocellales archaeon
ATGAACACCATGGAATCCAATATTAATTTGGACATCAATTTCACTTTTCAAGGTGCGTTCATAAATAAATTTAACCGAACAAAGGGCTTTGCACATAAAGCCCATTTTGCCCCCCAAAGCCCCAATTTTTTTGACACTTTAGTGTAATGTCCGAGCAAAGACGAAAACTATATGCCACCTCCATTCTAATCGATCAGAGGTGAAAAGACGTGGATATTCCAATCGCACCTGTAGGCAGGATAATAAGAAACGCTGGAGCGAACAGGGTCAGCGAGGATGCCTGTGAAGCTTTAGCAGAAGTATTAGAAGAGTATGGACTTAATATATCGGCAGAAGCTATCAAATTAGCGAAACATGCAGGCAGAAAGACCGTAAAAGCAGTAGATATCAAATTAGCAGCCCAGAGACTTTAAAAAATCAATATACCGAGGCTTGTCAAAGTTACAACTACGCCTGCAATCAGCACACCAAGAAGTATCGCAGGAAGCGCATGGCTGAATTTAATTCCAAACACAAAAGCGGCAGCACAACCAGTCCAAGCCCCAGTGACAGGCAAAGGAATTGCGACGAACAGTGATAATGCAATGGCGCCGTATTTTTCAAAGTACTCGCTGTGCATGCGACGGGTTCGCGTGAACAACCAATTAAAAAACTTGTCCCAGCTCTTATAGCGTCTAAGGTAGTTAGAAACAGGCTCTAACCATAATAGCAAGGGAACAACTGGCATAAGATTCCCAATTACTGCAAGCATGTATGCCGTCAAAGGGTCAAAACCATGCAGCATCGCTAAGGGAATTGCCCCCCTGAGCTCTGATATGGGCATGGCTGCAACCACTATCACTGAAATCCAGTCTGGTAGGGACATTAAGCTATCTCCATTTTGCCTTGTCTAAGGACTGTGATATAAGCGTTTCTATACCCAACTTATCTTCTTCACGGAGCACATCATCGATTTTCGCAAACGTAGCTGGATATTTTGGAACTGCAGTGCAACTTTTTTTGGCAGCGGTGTAGACTTCAAGCGTCCCGATCCTTCTGGCCAGATCAGTGATCTCAGATTTATCAGCCCCTATCAATGGATGATAGATCGGAAAATCTATGCCCCAAAGCTCAGCAAGCATGTTTGCAGAGGTCTGGGATGCAACTTGTCCAAGCGAAGAGCCTGTGATGATGCCATGAGCTCCCTCTTTCTTCGCAATCTCCACCGCAATCCTAAACATCATTCTTTTGCACAGTATGCATGTCAACTTCTTGTCGCAATTCTCTCTAATGGCAAACAGAATACTTCCGTGTGGAATCTCATAAACTCGCATGGGAAAATTTGGCGCCCAACGTTGCATTATATCGATGCATTTCGATGCGTTTTTTCGCATCACTTCGTCTGAAAATGGCTCGTTGTCATAATAGAGGGGTATGATCTCACAGCCACGCTTCATCATCAGCCACGCAGCAACCGGCGAGTCGATGCCGCCAGAGATCAATGCGATCATCTTTCCCTGTGTGCCAATAGGAAGGCCTCCAACTCCCTTGATGACCTTGGTATAGACATATGCCTTGTCTTTCCTGGCTTCGACAAAGATTTCCCTATTTGGCGCACTGAGATCTATTCTAGGATGGAGAGTGGTTACCCTGTCGTATACAGCGTCCCCACACGCAACTCCAATATCCCTGGTGGAGAAATCATGAGGGCCTGCCTTGTGGGCCCGTATGGCAAAGGATTCTCCAGTCCTGATAATCTCTTCGCCAAGCTCTGCAGCCACTCGTGCCATCGCTTGAAGACTGGGTTCCGTGGTTATCACAGGACTTGTCGAGACCACACCAAAGACATTAGCTACCAAATTAGCGATGCTTTCATCGGAGGCATGAATGAAAACCCTCCCCCAGTCTCTCCTAATAAGAGAATATTCCTTCTCATTAAATTCAAGCATAGATCGGATATTATCGACCAATATTCGCTCATGTCGGCCCCTAGTGCGATCGCTTTTCAGCCCTATCTCCCCATAGCGGACCAATATGGCATCACAATTGAGTTTCATCTCTTTCCCTACCCTATCATATCACCCTAAGAACTTTTATCTTTTCCGAAAGGTAAAAAGCCAATAATGATCGAGGGAATAGCATGAAAATTGATGAGATTGTAATTACTAAAGCAATCGTTGAGGATTTCATGAATGTTTTTTTAGAGTATACAGAAGTAGACGTCGCCATAGCAGGTGCTGGACCATCTGGTATGGTGGCTGCTTATTATATTGCCAAAGAGGGGGCGAAGGTTGCAATTTTTGAGAGGAAGCTGAGTGTTGGCGGCGGAATGTGGGGCGGAGGGATGATGTTCCCTCGCATCGTGATACAGGATGAAGCAAAACACATCTTAGACGACTTTGAAATCAATTATTGGAGATATAAAGAAGGGTACCTTCTGGCAAATTCTATAGAGGTGGTAGGGAAACTGGCAAGTGAGACGATAGCAGCAGGCGCCGAAATATTCAACCTGATGAGTGTGGAGGATGTCATGATAAGAGAGGGAAAAATAACTGGTGTAGTCATAAACTGGAGCTCCGTCGAACTTGGGAGATTACATGTGGATCCACTGTGCGTTCGCTCTAACGTAATCATAGACGGAACTGGCCATGATGCCGAGATATGCCGCAACTTCGAGCGGAAGATGCCAGATTTGCTAAAGGTTGTCGGGGAGAAACCGATGTGGGCAGATGTCGGCGAACGCTCCATCCTAGAGAACACCAAAGAGATTTACCCCGGCTTGATTGCTGTTGGGATGGCAGCCAATACCGTAGCAGGTGGTCCGAGGATGGGCCCCATATTTGGAGGGATGATGCTCTCAGGCGAAAAAGCTTCCAAGCTAGCTCTATCCAAACTTTAGGTCACGAACGAAAAAATATCAAACGATGATTTAGGATATTTAAACTTCATTTACCCGATATACTGGAGCACATATTGCACTGTAGATACTATTATTTCCGAGATAGAGCGATAGCCGTTTCTCTAACTATGATGCCGATTAATTAGGATTGATGATAATCTATTCTATAGAACAGTAATTTATAATTTATATCCTATTTCCCTCAAGAACGTCTTTCGATCTTTTGCATCTTTGGGCGTTTCAATGCCCTTGGATTTCGATCCGTCGATCACGCCGATGATTCCTCTTCCCTCATCTGTTTCTGCGACCAATACTTCGATCGGGTTTCCTGTGGCACAGTAAATTCCACATACCTCTGGGACGTTTTGGATGGTATTCAGCACATTGATGGGGTATGCATCACGCAAGAATATTAAGAAACTATGACCACACCCAATCTTCAATGCATCCTCTGCAGCTGCTTTTTTCAACTCAGAATCGTTGCCCTCACATCGCACCAAGCAGGGACCTGATGCCTCACAAAATGCGATGCCAAACTTTGCGCTTGGAACAGTACTAACGATAGCCTCATACAGATCTTCCACGCTCTTGATGAAGTGTGTTTGCCCAAGAATCAGATTGGAATTGATTGGCAATACTATCTTAACGGTCTTAAACTCCATATTTATCTCTATATATTATAGATCAAGCTGTATTATACATCTCTATATAATATAGATCAAGTTGTATTATATTATAGTAGTGGGTGCTTGCATGAGCAAAACTGGAATCGTATATCATGAGGACTATCTGAAGCACGATACTGGCGATCATCCAGAGAGCAAAAATAGGTTAATCGCTATAATGAGGCTACTTGAGGAGACCGGGGCGCTAGAGAAATTGACGGATATTCATCCCCAAAAGGCCACAATCGATCAGGTCAAATATGTACATAGCACCCCCTATATCAAGGAGTTGCAATCGAGATGTCAGAAAGGCATCGATAGGCTGGACCCCGACACTGTGATTTCATCAGAATCTTATGATGTTGCATTGCTCGCAGCTGGGGGTGTCCTGAGCGCCGTAGATATGGTCATTAAAGGTTTGGATAACGCTTTTGCACTGGTCAGACCACCAGGTCACCATGCAGATTTAGATCGCGGATGTGGATTTTGCCTTTTCAATAACATCGCCATAGCAACGCGCCATGCTCAACTTTGCCATCACCTGGACAACGTCCTCATTGTAGATTGGGATTTACATCATGGAAACGGTACGCAAAACATCTTTTACGATGACCCATCTGTGTTGTATTTCTCAACCCATCAAAGCCCACTTTATCCCGGAACAGGGGCTATAGGGGAAGTTGGAATTGGCGATGGAAAGGGGTTTAATGTGAACGTCCCGCTGCCAGCTGGGACAGGTGACAGAGGATATATCTATGTTTTCAATGAGGTCTTGGCACCCATCTCAACTGAGTTCAAGCCGGATTTCGTACTGATTTCTGCAGGAGAAGATGCGCATTTTGCAGACCCATTAGGAGGGATGAATCTGACAGCAAAAGGGTTTGGATTGCTCACCAATATAGTGAAAATGATAGCCAGCCACGCATGTAAGGGCCAAATCGTTGCAGCGCTGGAGGGGGGATACGATCCAGCAGGATTATCATATTCGGTTTTATCGATCCTCAACTCTTTAGGAGATCTAAATATGAACATAAACGAGCCAAAGCCTATACCAAAAGATGAGTTGTCTGATCAAGTTAGGAACCGAGTCCGAGAGGTAAGAGAGTTACAGGCAGAATATTGGGATATATGACAAAAATCGTGAAAGTCAGGTATGATTGGCGCAATTCTTAGAGACATAGCTCGGAGATATTCCCAAAAAAAATCCTAAAAAGATATTTAAGCTATAAAGGGTATATCTATTAAGAGAAAATGAAGGAAAATCTTAATCTAAACGTAATTCTTGTGGTGGCTATTGTCGTAATCGCACTAGTAGCTGTTTATAGCGCTAGCATTAAAACGACAAATATAGGTGATGTGATCATAACACAAGCAACGCAGGAAAGCTTGACTGTTACTGGATCGTATACACTCTACGCGAATCCAGACGAAGCAAACTTTAACATCGAAGTGGAGACCCAAGCAAGAACAGCAATTGATGCTCAAGACGAAAATGCTGTGAAGATGGATTCTGTTAAAAAAGCACTCTTGAATGAGGGCTTGAAAACTTCGGAGATAGTTAGATCAAGCTACAGCGTTCGCCCAATGTATAACTACTCTGGCGGCATCAATGAGATTGTGGGCTACACTGCAACACACAGCCTTACCATAAAAACAACTAACATAGACTCAGTTGGGAAATATATAGATGTAGCTGTAAGGGCCGGAGCCAACGATGTTGGCGGCATATCTTTTGGCCTGAGTGATGAAAAGGAGGCTGAACTCCGCGCAAGCGCTTTGAAGTTTGCTGCAGAGTCTGCGAGTACAAAGGCGAAATCAATGGCAGATGGCGCTGGAGTGAAGCTCGGCGAGATAGTACAGATCTCGGAAGGATATGTGGGCTACAGCCCTATTTACAGGAGTGTGGCAGAGGCGATGCCTGTTCCTGCTGCTGCCCCTAAAACGAGCATAGAACCCGGAACCGTGGAGCTTAGCGCGAGCATTTCGGTCACCTACAAGATAGGATAGTTGTTGTTCTCATACTTCTCATACTGAAAAAAAAACTTAGATAGCTTAGGTTATCCTTTCTTGAAAAACTTCCTTAGAAAGATTCTGAATTCTCTATCCTCTATTTGGGCAATCTGCTTGTTCTTTAGCACCCTATAGCCTTCGTCGATCGCCTCAGATACATTCTTTCCCAAGCCGCACATCTGCAATTGGGAGAGCAGCAAATTCTTTGCCTTTGTGTACTTCCTGGGGATTTCAGCGACGTATCTCCCATCTTTTATGTATGACTTAGTATACTTCGCTTTAAATTTCTCTGAGTGGACCGAGGACTCAACCGGCGGACCAATATGCTTCTTAATGTTCGGCAGCTTGGCGACTTCCATCTCTAACAGGATAACAGACTGCGCGCCTGACCAGACATCACTTCTAAAAACCCTAAAGTCATTCCTATGGAGTAGTTCTTCCACCGACTTAATCGCCTTGTACAACTGCGGATAAAGAATGTCCTCTACAACGTTGGGCGTCTGGAACACGATTGCAAACAAGTCAGTTTTCCTTGCCTGAAGTTCTTTGGCGATCTCGTCATCAGTGATAGGCTTTATTAGTGGGGTAAAAAAGAAGTTGATGCTTGGCTCTTTGAGAAACTCGCGAGATGCATCGATAAACATGCAAAAATTGTCCAGTGAAACCGCTGCAGCAACGTTCCTGGAAGGATCGACAGGATCGATGATTACTAGCGGATCCTCATGCTGAAGTGTCCCATGACCTTCCAAATCGATGATGACTCCTCTCTTCCAGTAACTTGCGCTTTCGAGCGCGCCCAAGAAAGACCCATATTTCAGGACCAACAATTCACATAGATACCCGGAAAACCCCTTTGTGCGGAGTTCAGACCCATAAACCCCAACACCTTTCATGAATTGTTTGAGCAGGCGCACCTGGTCCTCACGCCCCTTGATCCTTGTTCGCAGGTATTTGTTGTGAAAGGGCGTCCTGTCCACGGCAGACTTGATCGATGAAGGGTCAGAGACCCCAAAGCAAGGGACTATATCGACATTATAACCACCATATAACGCGCGAATATACGGGTGCTCCGCATATCGCTCCTCATAGTTAGTCGCAACTTTCTTGGCTAGTTGCAGCCCAAGAGACTCAAGATCCTCGCGCGAAATTTCCTCTGGAAATATGATGAATATGTCCACATCCTTTTCCCCAAGTATCCATGTGTTTCTCGCAACTGAGCCAACCAATAATCCATGAGCATCTATATTGAGTTCGTCCGCAACTCGATCGATATGAGCGATTATGCGAACGGTCAAGTCATCCAGGGCTTTTTCATCGCTCTTACTGGGTGTAATTCTATCCAGAACCTGAGAGCAGATATCAGCGATCACAATCTCACTTCGTGCAAGGTATCATAGATGGGGCCGTTTTGCGTCAACGTGCTTTTCTTAAATCTGATACAATCGACCTTCATCCTTCCAAGCTTAGCGTCTGACAGTTGCGATATCTTGCTTGCTAAGGATTTTTTTTGTTCTTTTGACATCTCTTTTCCCCTAGACAACGTTGCATGAGCCGTAAACTTTCTATTGTCAGGAGGGAATCCCAAGGGATTCAGCGCTGCCTCCACCTCTTGATGCAATTCTCTAAAATCACCTTTGGCGCTAACCCAAATTACGCGGATATAACTCAGGTTAGGAAAGACTTCTATGCCCTCAATATCGATGTCAAAAGGAGAACAATGT
Source organism: Methanocellales archaeon (assembly GCA_028715545.1). GTDB lineage: Archaea > Halobacteriota > UBA148 > UBA148 > UBA148 > UBA148. The sequence continues at coordinate 7,275 of JAQURP010000033.1, forward strand.
ATCCTACTAAGCGCATCATTGATCGGATCGACTTTGTCCTCAGATATATCTCCCAAAAACTTGATCGTGATGTGGGCCAAGTCAGGATCGACCAATCTTACAGCATAACCGGCAAACTGTCGTTGGATGTCTTTTATCCTTTCCCTAATCTCGCTAGATAGATCTACCGCAATAAACGTCCTGATCATACTATCAACTTCATCTGTTGGTACCTTAGATAAAGACCACTGAGGTCCATAATCTCTCGAATTATGCCGGCAAGGACCTCTGCTCCGACCTCTGTTATGGGGTTATCCTTTTTGTCAACAAACTCATAGGCAGGTTCATCCGATAAAATTTTGATGCCATCCATCAGCTCCCTGTATTTCCTCAAGTTTGGGTCCTTGGATTCTTGGGTCCATTCTGTGCTTGTAGGTGTCAGCCCGATCAACTTCAACTCTTGCTTGAAGCAGGGTCTATTGAAAAGATGCTGAAGCACACAAACCCCTACATCAAAGCGTTTGTTTGCATCTACGCTAGCGATCCGCCACCCAACGAGGGAGTAGATATCTCTATCGCGCTTGCTATTATAAGAATAGACCTTGGATGGGGGCACGTCCTCCTCGATCAAGTGACCTAAGTCTCTCAGAGCTCTCAGATAGCCTGTCAGAATCAACCTGTGCTGATCATATCCACCTTTTTTGATCAGGCGGGATATGGCGCTGATCGAGAGCTGCTGCTCTTTTAACATGCCAGTCAAGATCTCACACAACTTTTGCTCCAAATTCATACCCTATGTTGGTTCTCAATAAAAGTGAATAAACTTTTCCCTTTGTTACCAGATATGATAAATCTCTTTTCAAAATTCTTTACCAGATGATGTTATATTTTTACCAGATGTGATTTGAAAAAGCATTTTAAATAGAGGAATTATATGATTTTTGAATGATTTCTGAAGTGAAAGTTTATACCACTAAGACGTGCCCAAGATGTGAGCAGCTAAAGAGCCTGCTAAAATCCCATAGCATAGAATATGAAGAGGTGGACATGACCACTCCTGAGGCACTGACAGAGTTGAGGATGAGAGATGTCTTCACCATAAGTGCACCAGTGCTGCAGATAGATAAATCTTTTATTACGTCAAAAGATTTGTTTGATGAAAATGGAGTAAGACCTGATAAGGTTTTGGATATGTTGAGACTGGGTAGGTAGGGATGAGTAGATAGAGATGAGTAATTACATACGCAGAGTAGTACAAACCACGCTGGAAGGTTTTCCTGCAAAAGAGATGCCCAATGTAAGAACCTCTGATGGGCATATGCTAAAGTGGGACAGGGGAGCAATAGTGAGACAACTGCTAAGGGAGAGCAAACTTGCTGAGAAGTTCTATGGCATCCCTCCAATCGACGAGGAGACAGCTACGAAAGTTGCAAAGGAAGCAGAAAAAAGGATAAGATACATGGGCGTAGAATTTCTGTCCGGCCCCTTGGTAAGGGAAATTGTAAACGTCATACTGCTAGAGGAGCACCATATTGAGTGGCGAAACATTTCCACGCGTGTAGGTACACCTGTTTATGATGCACACATGATTGACGTAGGAGATGGCTTTGAATCGAATGAGAATGCGAATCTACAGGATAATGCAGAGACTTCTCATAAGAAGAAGGCTGACAAGATATCCAAGGAGCAATATCTTTTATCACTTCCACCTCGGTTAGCTGACGCACATATAAAGGGAGATATCCATATCCATGATCTGGAATATTTTGGCACGAGAAGTTTTTGTCAAGACTGGGACTTGCGATACTTTTTTTATTATGGTTTGATGCCAGATGGTTCCGGAACGAAGGCAAGCGTTGCAGGTCCAGCGAAAAAAGCAGAGGTGGCTGTATTACATGCCGTCAAAGCGTTAGGCAGCGCGCAGACAAACTTTGCAGGAGGGCAGGGGTTCTACAATTTCCTAACTTTTATAGCACCCTATTTTGAGGGACTGAGCTATGATGAAATCGAGCAGCTTATGCAGATGTTCGTATACGAAATGACTCAGATGATGGTGGCCAGGGGAGGTCAACTGGTTTTCAGCAGCGTGCAGCTAACGCCTGGAGTTCCCAAGATATGGAGGGACAAGCCCGTAGTATATAAAGGGAAAATATGTAACGGTGAGCATGCCCAACTGAGGACCTACGGCGAGTTTGAACGGGAAGTGCGCATAGCTTTCAAAGCTTTGATGAATGTCATGCTCCAAGGAGATTACTGGGGCAAGCCGTTCAACTTCCCAAAGCCTGAGATATCCATCGAACCAGATTTCATGGTTGAAGACGAGGAGTTTAACAGAACACATCCAGAACTACCAACCTATGATGAGCTGTATGGTCTTGCTTTTGAGCTGGCAGCAAAATTTGGCACTCCCTACTTTGACAACCAGCTACCAGAATACAGGGGGGCAGGGAAGGGTATTTCATGTTATCAGTGTTGTGCCTATCAATTTTCATCATCGCCAGATGACGAGGAATTTGAGAGTAAGCTTCTTTTCAAAGACGGCAGGCACTTCTCCATGGGAGGGTGGCAGGTCGTTTCGGTCAATTGTCCTAGAGCCGCTTTTAGGGCAGAACATGATGATGAGCGCTTGTATAAGGAGCTGAAACGGCTGATGGACGTCTCTGTAGAGCTTTTCAAGGTAAAGAAAAGGTGGATGGACATCATCATCAGGAATAACAGGATGCCATTTGTCACACAAAGACCAAAGGACCCTATTACAGGTAAAAAGGGGGATATAGCCGCTTACATATCCGATCTAGTTTATATCATCGGCGTTGTTGGAATCAATGAGATGGTTCAGCACCATCTTGGCATGCAATTGCATGAATCCCCAGAGGCGAAGAAACTCGCCATCAGGGCGATGACAGAAATGAGCCTCTATGCAAAGGAGTTGAGCCAAAAACACAACATGAATATCGTATTAGCAAGAACGCCAGCAGAATCATGTGCACAAAAGTTTGCAGTAGCAGATATCCTACATGACGAGTTCGCACCTTTTGCGGCCAATGTAGTCAAAGGCGATCAGAAGAATGCAAAATCTCTGGCGAAAGAGACGAGAGATCTACCCATCTACTACACCAACGGAATCCATGTTTTTCCAGGAGCAAACATCCCTCTCATCGATAGGATAAAAATCGAGCATACGTTCTTCCCAATCGTGGATGGGGGCAATATTCTCCATATATTCATGGGCGAGTCCGCTCCTGACCCAAGGGGTTTGAAGGCTCTTGCCATGAATATTGCGAAAAATACGCAAGCAGGCTATTTTGCATTTACGAAGGATATGACCGTATGTATGGATGATTTTCATGTCGCTTCTGGGCTGCACGATGAATGTCCCAATTGTTCTTCTGAGAATGTCGAGCATCTGTCAAGGGTAACCGGTTACCTCCAAGCTGTCAGCGGATGGAATGCTGCCAAAAAGCAGGAGTTAATGGATAGAAAAAGGTATGGCGCCGCGGAGATGAGCTGAGGAGATTTGACCGACAGGCGAGGAGGAACTATTGATTGTGAAATTGGGAATGAATTATTCAGATGCCAAAAATCCGTTTTTTTACAAAATATATTATAAACAGAAGCCCTCAACCATCGCTTCAACAGGAAAAATGAATTGATGCCCCGTGATTTTTTGATGTGTGTGCAGTATGTGTGAGGAACATGATTCAACTAAATTACGATAAAGGAACCATATTAATCAGAGGCGACATGAGAATTCCAAACTCATACTGGGATTCTCGTTCTAATACATACAGAGCTTTGGCCATGCACTACAGGAACATTATAGATTATCTTAGGAGGTCAAACATTGAGTTCTCAGATGAAGTTTTGGATTTGATCCCTTGCCCCACATTGTCAAGCAACCTAAAACTAAGAGACTACCAAAGGGATGCGCTCAAGACATGGATTGACACCGGGAGAAATGGAGTTATAGTTCTGCCAACTGGGGCAGGAAAAACCGTTATCGCAATAGAAGCCATGGCAAGATTTAGCATGCCCACGCTGGTTGTCGTACCCACTCTGGACTTAGTCGATCAGTGGCGTACCAAGCTATCTGAAGAGTTTAACACAGAAATTGGAGTTTATGGCGGAGGAGAGCATATCCTAAGACCGATCACCGTTGCCACATACGATACTGCCTACCTAAGGGCAGAGGAGCTCGGCAACAAGTTCTATTTCATGGTGTTTGATGAGGTTCATCATCTCCCGTCGTCTGGTTATATGCAAATAGCTGAGATGTATGCTACCCCTTATAGACTGGGGCTGACAGCAACCTACGAGAGAGAGGATGGCTTACACGAAAAGCTGACAAAATTAGTTGGGGGGAAGGTCTTCGAGATGTCTGTAGAAAGGCTTGTCGGAAAACACCTTTCCAACTACACACTAAAAAGAGTTAAGACGGAATTAACACCTGAAGAAGTAGAAGAGTACGAAAAACAACATCATATCTATACTAACTATCTTCGCACACACAACATTGTTTTGAGAACTCCTAAGGATTTCCAGTATTTCGTCATGAGAACCGGAAGAGATACTAAGGCAAGAGAGGCTTTATTAGCGAGACATAGAGCTAGGATGATAGCACTGAATTCAAGATCAAAGCTGGACAAACTGAGAGAGATACTTGAAAAGCACCATAGTGATAGAATATTGATTTTCACAGAGCACAACCTCTTGGTTCAAGAGATCTCTAAAAGGTTTCTCGTACCTTCCATCACTCATAAGACGCCTAGAGATGAGAGAACTGAGATTTTGGATAACTTCAGAAGCGACAAATACAGGGTGATAGTCACATCGAAGGTTCTTGATGAGGGCATTGACGTTCCCGAGGCAAATGTGGCCGTAGTTCTAAGCGGAAGTGGTAGTTCAAGAGAGTTCATACAACGTTTGGGCAGAATACTTAGAAAAAAAGAGGGGAAGAATGCGATAATGTATGAGGTAGTATCGCGAAAAACGAGTGAGGTGGGGACATCTAGGAAGAGAAGAATAGGGCTGGGTGCAAATGCTTCCATCTGAGCTTTTAGTCAAGAAAACCTACAAGGGCAAGATAAGCCCTAGATTCGTACCTTTGAAAGAAGAATATCTCAAAATAGCAGAAGAACTCATCCATATATTTGAGAGATTTACGGGAAGAAAGCAAGGCGATTTACCACTGGATGAGTTAGAGGAGGGTTATGATCATCGATTTATTAGAGGGCTCAGAATTATACTTGAAAGAAGATGTATTTTTGAGGTACAATGCACAGTAGATCCTGTCAACGCTAGAAGAGCTGTTTTCGAAGAGGCTAAAGGCGAGGCAGTGACTTCAAACGAGATGAGAGAAGTAGTGCTAAGAGATGCTGCTTCTTCATTGGGTATTTCAGTGGAGGATCTGGAACAATCGCTATGGGCAGACATCGAATCTAATCTAATACTCAAGGAATTTAACACCTTAAGCCCAGAGGAGCTGTTAAGATCATATAACCTCTCCCTAGCTCAGACTTTGTTGTTTAAAGCCATGGGGATGGAGGTCTACATCGGAAGTAACTACCAAAGCGTCTTCAGTAGCATCAAACACCTTGGATTGATGTACTTGGTTGAAAAGTACGATGAGGGATTTTGCATAATCGTTGAAGGGGCCATGTCTTTGATAAAGACTACAGAACGCTATGGAACCGCCCTTGCGAAGCTTATTCCCGTTATAATTGGCTCAGAGAAGTGGGCGATAAAAGCCAGCATAGTCCAGAGATATAAAAACACACCGAAGATACTAGAGTTCACGATGGATGGAGATAGACATGGTGGTATCCTAGCCAGCGGGTACTCGAGCGAGGGTTTCGATAGCACCATTGAGCTAAAATTCTCACGAGGCTTCAATTCATTAGACACAGGCTGGATTTTAAGGAGAGAACCTGTGCCCTTGTTTGCTGGTCAAAGTGTTTTCATACCAGATTTCAGCTTCGAAAAGGGAGGCATGAAGGTCTATCTGGAGATCGTTGGTTTCTGGACAGAGGACTACCTGAGGAGGAAGATCGCTAAGCTACAGAGGATTGGAGAGGAGAACATGATAATAGCAGTGGACAAGAACTTGTCGTGTTCTCATTTTAGGGACATAAAAAAAGGTAAGGTGATATTCTATGAGAGAGGGGTTCAATTGAAACCAATATTGGATTATTTGAAAGAGCGCGAGGAGAAGAATGTTAGAAGAGAGGTTGAATCTCTGGCTAAAGTCGATCTTGAGATGGTAGGAGATGTGATAGAATTGAACAAAGTGGCATCTGAGCAAAATGTCAGCCTTGAAGCTATCAAAAGGGTCTTTTCTGCGACAATAAATTCTGCGACAAGAAAAGAGCATGTGCTTGTCGGAGATCAGCTAATCAGCAAAAGCTTGATCGAAAAACTAAAGGACGAAATGAAGGAGAAAAATACGCGCATAGAGGCGTCTGAGCTTTTAGAAAAAAAGGGCATAACAGGAGTGGACCAAATGCTGGATTTGTTGGGATATGCTGTGAAATGGGTCGGACTCAATCCAGAGAATGCGA